>DASXOK010000262.1:0-2833 GCA_036494425.1 Pseudolabrys sp. | reverse complement strand
GGCCGCCGAACAGGTTCTGGTGCGCAAGCTCTGGATCGCCGCAGATGCCGGCGAGGTCATCAATCCCGAAGGCGCGGCGCATCAGATCGAAGGCGGGGCCGTGCAGGCCTGTAGTTTCGCGCTCAAAGAGGCGGTCCAGTTCGATCGCCGCGGTGTCACGAGCAATGCCTGGGAGCGCTATCCAATCCTGCGCTTTGCCGAGGTGCCTCAGGTGACGACGCGCCTCCTCCCGCGGCCCGATTTGCCGCCAATGGGAGTCGGCGAATGCGCGACCGGCCCAACGGTCGCCGCGATCGCGATCGCCATCCACGACGCGATCGGCGTCCGTCCCCGGACGATGCCGTTCACCGCCGAACAGCTGGCCTGCGATATGGCCGAAATGTCCTGATGGAGAATCCGATGCAAATGGCCAGTGACTGGCGGCCGACGGGCGAAATCGAACTCGTGGCCGGCACGCCTCCGGGGGGAGGGCAGGACAGGCCCGCACGGGCTTTGATCGATGTGCTAAACAAGCAAGGTTTGCTCGGCCAGCCCGTCAAGCTCACGAACATCGCCGGTCGTGGTGGCGGCAACGCCTGGGATTACCTGCGAACGAAAGCCGGCAATCCACACGTCTTGGCGATCAATTCGCCAACTATCATCAGCAACAGGCTGCTCGGTGTCAGTGACCTCGACTACTCGCAGCTCACGCCGCTCGCAAACCTCTACACCGAATATCCGATCTTCATTGTTCGCGCCGAGTCCTCGATTTCGGATGTGGCGGAGCTTATCCGTCGTCTGAAGTTGAATACGGCAGGCGTTAAAATCGCCCTCGCCACGGCAATCGGCAACACCAATCACATCGCATTGGCGCGCTTGACCAAGCATGCCGGGGGGCACGTCAAGGCGCTGCAGATCGATGTTTTCGATTCGGCGCGCTACGCCATTGCCCATGTCGTCGAGAGCAAGGCGGAACTCGGCGTCATTACTGCCGTCAGTGCGGTGCCCGAGCTCACCGCTGGTACCCTGCGGACCGTAGCATTATCGGGTCCGCAGCGCCTTGGCGGAATCTTCGCAAGTGTACCGACGCTGATCGAGAGCGGGGCGGACTGCAAGATCGGCATGTGGCGTGGCATCGTCGCACCCGCCGATATTCAGCCGTCGGCCATCGATTATTGGAACCGAACGCTGGGGGCGGCCACCGCTACCGAAGAGTGGCGCTCAGAACTGACCAAGAAGTACTGGGCCAATACGTTCATGACCGGCGCGCAAGAGCGAGCTTTCCTGGACGAGGAACGGGCTCTCGTATCCAGCGCGCTCGGCGAATTGGGGCTTCTTCCCGCAAAATAGGACTGGTCATCGGTATGAGCCAAACCTGGAAGCCTGAACGGGCCGTGCGAATCATTGCGGGAACGCCCCCCGGTGGTGGTCTCGACCGCGTCGCGCGGGCTCTCGCCAAGGCTATCGACGCTGCAGGCGTTCTTGAGGCGCCGGCCGAGGTCATCAACGTTCCCGGCGATGGCGCGCGCAGGGCTTGGACCCACTATGTCGACAACCATCCGGGCGAGGGCCACGTGATCGGCATCAGTTCGCCAAATCTGACCACCGATTACCTGGTGGGTGTCGCAAGCTTCGAGCATTCCCGCTACACGCCAATTGCGACGCTGGTGACCGAATACATTGCGTTTGCCGTCCGTTCGGATTCACGGTTGCGGACGGGAGCCGATCTGCTCGGGCGCCTGGGTCGTAACGCCTCGCCTGTCACGGTGGCGCTGTCGACTGCGCTCGGCAATCCCAATCACATAGGGCTTGCCAAGCTGACGCGGCATGCCGGCGGCGACGTGAATGCTCCGATCATCCGGGTTTTCGACACGGCGCTTGATGCGGTCGCTGACGTGATCGCCGGCACCGCGGATGTATGCGCGGTGACCGCCGCAAGCGTATTGGCGGAGCTTGAAGCGCGACGGCTGCGCATCATCGGCATCACCGCGCCCGCGCGCATGTCCGGTGCATTCGCCGACGCGCCGACCTGGAAGGAACAAGGCGCTGACTGCGTTGTCGGCGCGTGGCGAGGCGTCACAGGCCCCGCCAACCTTCCCGCGCCGGCGGCCGCATTCTGGGAGCGCCTCCTCAAAAGCGCCACCGAACAGCCGGTTTGGAGCGAGGAACTCGCCCGGCTGAGCTGGTCGCCGATGTTTCATGCCGGCGCCAAGCTGCAAGACTACCTTGAGAAGGAGCGCGCCGAATTCGTCAATGTCCTAGGAGAGCTGGGGCTACTCAAAGCGAGCTGACGCGCTGAACAATTTTTCGCACTTGAAGGAAGCGATCTCATGCAGATTACCGTTATCGACGACTATCAGGACGCGTTTCGTTTGCTTGATTGCTTCGCCAAGCTCAAAGGGCATGATGTCAAGGTCAGCCATGCGCCGGCTGAGACCGAAGCCGCCCTGGTTGATATGCTGCGCGATGCCGAAGCGGTGATTTTGACCCAGCAGCGCACCGCGATGCCGCGCGGCCTCGTCGAAAAGCTGCCCACGCTGAAGATGATCAGTCAAACTGGCCGGAACACCGCGCATATCGACCTCATTGCCTGCAAGGAACGCGGCATCGTCGTTTGCGCAGGCGGGGGCGGTGGCGCCAACGCCACCGCCGAGCTGGCGTGGGGCCTGATTCTCTCGGCGGCCCGCCAAATCCCGGCTGAGGTTCAGGCTCTGAAAGAAGGCCGATGGCAGACTTCACTCGGCACGGGCCTTGCTGGCAAGACGCTCGGAATCTACGCCTTTGGCCGCATTGGCAGCCTGGTGGCGCGGGTCGGCGAGGCGTTCGGCATGCGGGTGGTTTGCTGGGGCCGCGA
>DASXOK010000261.1:0-5535 GCA_036494425.1 Pseudolabrys sp. | reverse complement strand
ATATAAGGTGGCCGGCCGGAAGCGGTGTCATGAGGAGGCCACTCGCACCGCTTCCAGACCGGCCGAACCCCACGGACCCAGGAGATGCGGCGGACCTGAGCATCGTAGGGTATGACGTTGGCGTTTCGCGCGGATCGCTTTCGAGAGCCGGACACCTTGAGACGCCAAGTGGCGCCCACCCGCCACGAAAGCCGTTAGGTGCAGGTTAGACCATGCGCCCTTCCCGGCCAAATGCCTTTTTAAATATTTGAAAAGTAAAGGTAATTTGCCACCGTCGCGCGGCTTATCAGAGCGCGATTCGGCCCGCATCGCAACTTCAGGCGGCGTCCGGCACAACCCGGTTGCGGCCATCGCGCTTGGCCCGATAGAGCGCCTGGTCGGCGCGCTTGAGCATCGCAGCGGCGTTGTCGCCCGGTGCGTTGAGCGCGGCGATGCCGATCGAAATCGTCACCTCGAGGCTGCACGCGCCCTCTTGGATGACGAAAGGCTCGGTGGCGATCCGCCGGCGCAGACGCTCGGCCACCATGGCGGCGACGCCCATGTCGGTCTCCGGCATCACGATGACGAACTCCTCGCCGCCGTAGCGGCAGGCCAGATCGATGTTACGGATCGACTTGCGGATGCGCAGCGCGAACTCGCGCAACACATCGTCCCCGGCGTCATGGCCGTGGCCGTCATTGATCGACTTGAAGAAGTCGATGTCGACGATCAGCACCGAGATCGGCTTGCCGCGGTTGGCCGCCTGCTCCACCAGTGCCGAAAGATGCGTCTCCATGTAGCGCCGGTTGAACAGGCCGGTGAGCGCGTCGGTGATCGCCATCTCGATCGAGGCCTGCACATTGTCGCGCAGCCGCTCGGTGTAGCGTTTCTTCTTGATCTGCGTGCGCACGCGCGCCAGCATCTCGTTCTTGTCGATCGGACGGATGAGGTAGTCGTTGACGCCGATCTCGAGGCCGCGCACCAGGCGCGCATTGTTGTCGGGCTCGGCCACCGCCAGTATCGGCGTATTGCGCGTGCGCTCCAAAGAGCGCACCTGGCTGCACAGGCGCAGGCCGTCGAAATTCTGCAGGCCGAGCGAGACGAGCAGCACGTCGTAATTGCCTTCGGCGGCGTGGAACAGCGCCTCGTTCGGATCGGTCTCGACGTCGACCGCATGCTCGGTGACGAGCGTCGCTACCAGCCGGTCGTAGGATGACGGCCGGTCATCGACGATGAGAATGCGGCCGTTCTTGCCGGTTTCTGCGACCGCCTCGCGCTCGGGGCTCTGAATACCGATTTCCTTGGTAGTAAGCGCGCGCATGCGCAGCTCATCGGTCACCATCTTCAGCCGCGACAGCGAGCGTACGCGCGAGACCAGCGCCACATCGGTCACCGGCTTGGTGAGGAAATCGTCGGCACCAGCTTCCAGACCGCGCACGCGATCGGACGGTTGATCGAGCGCGGTGACCATCACCACCGGAATGTGATGCGTCGTCGGGTTGGACTTGAGCCGCCGGCAGACCTCGAAGCCGTCCATGTCCGGCATCATAACGTCGAGCAGCACGATGTCGCATTCGGCGCGCTCGCACAGCGCCAGCGCCTCGACTCCGTTGTAGGCAGTGGCGACGTCGAAATATTCCGCCGACAGCCGCGCTTCCAGGAGCTTCACATTGGCGGGGATGTCGTCGACGACCAGGATACGCGCGCTCATTGCAAAACCCTCACGCCGGCCCCAAGAAATGACGGATCGTCTCGATGAACTTTCCCACCGAGATCGGTTTGGACATGTAGGCCTCGCAGCCGCCCTCGCGGATACGCTCCTCGTCGCCCTTCATGGCAAAGGCCGTCACCGCGACCACCGGAATGGCCTTGAGTTCGGGATCGTCCTTGAGCCATTTCGTCACTTCCAGACCGGAGACTTCCGGCAATTGAATATCCATCAGAATTAGGTCGGGCCGATACTGGCGCGCGAGCCCAAGCGCGTCGATGCCGTTGCGGGTGCCGACGGTCTGATAGCCATGTGCCTCGAGAAGATCGTGGAAGAGCTTCATGTTGAGCTCGTTGTCCTCCACGATCAGGACGGTTTTCGCCATTCTTCCCGCCCCATTTTGTCCCCAAGGCTCCTGCCGCCGCGCGTCCGGCGTCGCCAGGCCGCGCGCGGTCGGGCATGATCAAGGGCCACGGTAGCGCCGAAATCTTGACGAAAGGCAAATCATACCGATGAAAGCAGGCCGCCGGATGACCAAAGAACTGGCAGAAGCGCTGGCGATTCAGGCGCTTACCTACCTGGCGGGCGACGGCGAACGGCTCGGGCGATTTCTCGCCGTCACCGGCATCGGGCCGGACGAGATTCGTTCCGCCGCCGGCGAGCCGGGCTTCCTCGTGGGCGTCCTGGAATATCTCGCGAGCGACGAACCGCTGCTATCGGGCTTCGCCACCGAGGCGGGCGTAGCGCCCACCGACATCGCCATGGCGCACATGGCGCTGGGCGGCCAGCCCTGGGAGCGCGAGGTGCCGTGAGCGCCTTTTGCCGCGATTGCCTTGCCGATGCGCCGGAGAAAGCCACGCGCTGCCCGGCCTGCGGGTCGCCGCGGCTGGCGCGTCACCGCGAGCTCGAACACCTGACCATCGGTCATGTCGATTGCGACGCTTTCTACGCCACGATCGAGAAACGCGACGATCCGTCCCTCGTCGACAAGCCGGTGATCGTCGGCGGCGGCAAGCGCGGCGTGGTCGCCACCTGCTGCTACGTCGCCCGCACCTACGGCGTGCGCTCAGCCATGCCGATGTTCGAGGCGCTGCGCAAATGTCCGCACGCGACCGTCATCAAGCCGAACATGTCCAAATATGCCGGCGTCGGGCGCGAGGTGCGGCAGATCATGCTGGCGCTGACGCCGCAGGTCGAGCCGCTGTCGATCGACGAAGCCTTCCTCGATCTCACCGGGACCGCCCGCCTGCACGGCATGAGCGCCGCCAAGGTTCTGGCGCGCTTCGCGGCGCAGGTTGAGCGGACACTCGGCATCACCATCTCGATCGGCCTGTCGGCCAACAAGTTCCTGGCAAAGATCGCGTCCGATCTCGACAAGCCGCGCGGCTTCGCCGTCATTGGCCAGGCCGAGGCCGCCGAATTCCTCGCGCCCAAGCCCGTCGGTTTCATCTACGGCGTCGGTGCAGTGAGCGCGGGCAAGCTCGCCAATGACGGTTTCCGCCTCATCGCCGACCTCCAGCGCGCCGACGAGCGCGACCTGATGCGCCGCTACGGCGAGGAAGGTGGCCGCCTCTGGCGGCTCGCGCGCGGCATCGATACGCGCAAGGTCGAGCCCGACCACGAGACCAAGAGCATCTCCGCCGAGACCACCTTCAACAGCGACATCAGCGACTTCCGCCCGCTCGAGCAACAACTTTGGGAACTGACCGGGCGCGTGTCGGACCGCCTCAAGGCGAAGGCCCTCGCCGGCTCGACGGTGACGCTCAAGCTCAAGACGGCCGACTTCAAGCTGCGTACGCGGGCGCGCGCGCTCGGCTCACCGACGCAACTGGCCGCGCGCATCTTTGCCGCCGGGCGCGACCTGTTGAAGAATGAGGTCGGCTCGACGCGCTATCGGCTGATCGGCATCGGCGTCAGCAATCTCGAGGATGCCGTCGGCGATGAAATGGCCGATCTCCTCGACCATCGCACCGCCAAGGCCGAGCACGCGGTTGATCGCCTGCGCTCGAAGTTCGGCCGCGATGCGGTGGTGAGGGGACTGGCGATCGACGACGAATAGTCGGTCGCGTTTCATCTGTAATGAAATGGCGCGCGCCTGAAATGATCCTGAAAGCAGCTTTGGGAAGGCTGCATCCGGGCCGGATGGGCAATCTTCATCCACCTTCCGGAGGCAGGATCAATGAAACCGACAGCCAAACGGCTACTCGCCGATATCCAAAACCTGGAACCCATGATCTTCGCCCGCGCGGCGGAGATCGAAGCCGCGCGTCGGATACCGATCGACATCGTCGACGCGCTGCGCGCGACTGGAGTCTTTCGAATGTTCGCGCCGCGCAGCCACGACGGACTGGAACTCGAGCTCTCTGATGCGCTGGATGTCCTTACCGCGCTCGCCAGAATCGACGGTTCCATCGGCTGGATCACGATGATCGGCTCCGCCAGCGGTTTCTTCTTGCCGCTGCTGCCGCGCGCACTCTACGACCGCATTTACCGCGACGGGCCGGACCTGATCATCGCCGGCTCCACCATACCTGGCGGAACAGCCGAGGCAGCGGACGGCGGCTGGCGCGTGAATGGACGCTGGCCATTCGCCAGTGGGTGCCAGCACGCCGATTTCCTGATTGGGCTCTGCGTTATGACCGAAAACGGAACGCCGTTACCGGAGCCGGCCAGCGAAAGTGGCCAAACGATGGTGCGAGGCGTTCTATTGCCGGCGAGTGAATGGCAGATCGAGGACACGTGGCATGTTGCGGGGCTCAAAGGCACCGGCAGCCATCACATCGTTATCAAGGATAGGATCGTTCCGGCTGATCACTTCGTTGATCTCGCGGCCGGCGTGCCGTGCGTACGAGGGCCGCTTTATGACGGCGTGCAACAGCTCATTCCGCTGGCCCACGGCCCCATTGCCATCGGTCTCGCCGAAGGCGCAATGAATGATCTCGTCGCGAAGGCCGGCACCGGCTGGCAGCAACAGCGCGCCGTCGTTCCCGCCAGAGATTCAGAGTTATTCCAGGTAGAACTTGGCCGCATCGGCGCCGATATCAGGGCCGCCCGAGCACTGCTGCGGGATCAAGCCGAAATGCACTGGCGGCATGCGTTAGCCGGCACGTTGAGGGACGCCGCTCTCACGACACAAGCCGCGCAAACGGCCGTATGGATTACGGCGACCTGTCTTCGCGCGGTCGAGACCTGCTTTGCCCTCGGTGGAAGCAGCGCGCTTTATGAGAGCTCCACGCTGCAGCGGCGATTGCGCGATCTCCAGGCGGCGGCACAACACGCCATGGTTCAACAGCGTCACTACGCAGGCGCAGCCAAGCTGCTGTTCGAGGGCGCCTCCGCCCAGCCGAATCTCGCCGCAAGGCGTTCGGCGGCTTAACTAGGGCGTGAACCCATAAATCCGCCGGGCGGACCGCTCGCTCAAGTCTGCTGTGCTCCGATAGTGACCAAATTCCGCACCGCACCGAAATCACGCGATGTGCCATAGCACAGAGGCAGACATGTGTTTTTGATCCTCACGGCGGTCGGCGCGGCCTCCGGCTTGATCCAGATATCATCGGCGATGCCAAGCCGACCGCTGCTCGCTCAGCGGCGGATCTAGAGTATGTGCAGGCGACCAGCAATCCGGTCTGCTGTAAACCGCTTGTGATGGAACGAAGCGAAAGCAATTTCTTATTCCGGGCATACGTCTTCGCCAATGCGTCGGCCGCGTCGGAGGCCATTATCGGCCCTCGCCTTGGGAACCTCGCAATGGGATCGGTATAATTCCGGGGGCGGGGCGCAAAAAAGGATTTGACGTCATGAATACGCAAGAGCTGGCAAAAGCTTTCACCGACATGTGCGCCAAGGGC
>DASXOK010000260.1:0-9473 GCA_036494425.1 Pseudolabrys sp. | reverse complement strand
GACATAACGTCAACTTGATCGGATGAGCCGAGCGGGGTACCGCAAAACCACTTGCTAAGGCGTCTTCAACCCCAGACTTCCGCGGCCGTTTCGACGATGAGCGCCAGCTTTCGCTTTTCGTCGTCTTCGGTGAGCGGATTGCCTTCGATGGTGCTGGCGAAGCCGCATTGCGGGCTTAGCGCGAGGCGGTCCAGCGGAACATATTTCGCCGCCTCGTCGATCCGCCGCTTGAGATCGTCTTTGCTTTCCAGCTTCGGCGACTTGCTGGTCACGAGCCCGAGCACGGCAACCTTGCCGTCGGATAGATGCTGCAACGGCGTGAACGAGCCCGCCCGTGGCGTGTCGTATTCGAGGAAGAAGCCGTCGACGTCGATCTGGCTGAACGAGACCTGCGCGACCGGATCGTAGCCGCCTTCGGCGAACCAGCCGCCGGCATGGTTGCCCCGGCACATGTGCATACAGATCGTCATGTCCTGCGGCGCATCGCGGATCGAGTCGTTGATGAGCTTGGCGTAACGCTGCACCAGCGCGTCAGGATCTTCGCCCTCCACCTTGGCCTGCGCGCGCAACGCGGGGTCGGACAGATGGCCCGGAAGGTTCGTCTCGTCGATCTGAAGGTAGCGGCAGCCGGCGGCATAAAGCGCGGCGATCTCCTCGCGATAGACCTGCGCGATGTCCTCGTAGAGATGCTCGACGTCTGGATAGACCGTGCTGTGCGAGCGCGAGCGCGTGCTGCGGAAATGCAGCAGCGTGGGGGAGGGGATCGTCTGCTTGGGCATGAGCCCGGCCGCGTCCGCCACCGGCTTCAACGAGGCGAAGTCGGTCCCCGTCAGGCTGGCGGTCCGCTTGAGGCGGCTATGGAGCTCCATCTGCGGCGGCGAGAACTCGACGCTGCCGTCGGTGCTGCGAAAGCGGACGGGCATCGGCTCCCCGAAGCGAAGCCCGTCGATCCGTTCGATGAAATCCATGAACCAATGGCGCCGGCGGAAGTCGCCGTCGGTGCAGCACTTGAGGCCGGCCTCTTTTTGCAGACCAACGGCGCGTTCGATCTCATCGCTTTCGATCTGCCGCAGGTCGTCACCGGAAAGCGCGCCGGCTTGTTTCGCGGCCCGCGCCTCCAGCAAGCGCTTGGGCCTGAGCAGGCTGCCAACGGTGTCGGCTTTGAACGGCGGCGATTGTGTCGTCATTGAGCGTTTCCCGGATTTTCATTGTATCGAATGGTTGAAACTTACACGTTTGCATCAGCATGATCAGGTGTCGGCGCGGATGTCCAGCCGTGGGCTGCGCGCAAAGATGCGTGTGGACGGGTCCCGCCTTCGCCCGCCGTGCGCATGTGATTTGCCCACTTGCGGCGAGCGATCGTGCCGTCGGTTGCCGAGGGTGTGGGAAGCGCGTCTGACTGAGGCGGGCTGATTGCGACGGCTGGATAAGCCGCCGAAGCGTCATCGCCGTCTCACGACCTAGAGACGGCCTTCATGACGCGATCGTAAATCATGTCGGGGTCGTCTTCGCCATCGAGAACATCTTCAATGATGTCCCGCGCGATTGTCCGCGCCATAGACTCGTCTTCCAGATGGAGGTTCAGCGCGCCGCAAACGCGATTATAGATCGCGAGGAGGGCGTCGAGGCCGTCCCGCTCGACGTCGCACGGAAGGGGCCTCTGTCTATGCCCGCGGGATTCTGTGAAATCGGCGAGCGGCCCGGCAAAGTCGACCTGCCGCGCGAACTCGACCCATTTGGTTTCCTGGTCGAGCCAGAATGTCCGAATCTCGGCCGTGCCGGCTGCGTCTGCCTTGTCGCTGCACTCAGCGGCACGCATGTGGCACTTGAGGATTTGCTCGGAAGGCCGTTTGAGCACGTGGTGATCTCCGGCGCCTGATCGGATCTGCGTGCGCCACATTCAGCAAAAAGCCAAACATTCGATGGAGGTACTGCGCTATAGTCCCCCGGTTCGCAACAAAAATTAGGCGGTACACTGAGCTTTTAACTTCGCATTAAAGTTGCGCAAATCGTGAACGTATCTTCCGTGTTCATTCTGCTGGATGCAGCCCTCCCGAGCAGTTAGGAGGAACCCGCAAAACGGAGAGAATAAGGCATGCGTGCAACAGAGCGGACCGTCGATGTCGGCGCGGTCATCGATGCGCAAGGTATCGGAAGTGCACAGTGGGTCCTCATCATCCTCTGCGGCCTGGTCGCGCTCCTGGACGGGTTGGATTTGCAGGCGATCGGCCTGGCCGCGCCAGCGATCGCGCAACAACTCCACATCCCGCCACAGTCGCTCGGCGCCGTGTTCAGCGCGGCGCTTGCCGGATTGACCATCGGCGCCTTTATTCTGGGGCCGACCGCCGACCGCGTCGGCCGCAAGGGCGTGCTGGTGGCGGCAACCCTCGTCTTCGGCGTATTCACCTTGGCGACGGCGCACGCCGAAAGCTTTCATACGCTCCTCGCATACCGCTTTTTCGCCGGGGTGGGACTGGGCGGCGCGATGCCGAGCTTCATCAGTCTTGCCAGTGAATATGTGCCGGCGAAGCGTCGCGCGGCGATCGTAAGCCTCCTCTGGGCGGCGTTCCCCCTGGGCGGTACGGTAGGAGGGCTCATCGCCTCGCGCCTGATCCCCGCCTATGGATGGCCATCGATCTTCATCGTCGGCGGCGCGCTGCCGCTCGTCATCGCGTTGGTGCTGCTCTTCGCCTTGCCGGAGTCGCTCGCCTTCCTGATCAATCGCGGCAAGCCGGCCGAGCGCATCGCGCGCACCTTCCGGCGCGTCTTTCCGCGCGCCGACGCTCCGCAGGGCGCGACTTTCGTATTTGCACGCGAGGCGAAGGCCAAGGCCGACGTGCGTGAGTTGTTCGTGGGTGGCCGCGCAGCCGGCACGTTGCTGCTGTGGGTTGCTTACTTCTTTGCCTTCATGATCCTGGTGACGAACTCGTCCTGGGTGCCGACGCTCTTGCGCCCGCTCGGCGTGGCGGTCGAGAGTTCGGCGGTGGCGCTGGCGATGTACAATTTCGGCTCGCTGTTCGGCTCGGGTGCCGCCGGTCTCCTTGTCGAGACATTCGGTCCCGTGTTCATTCTCTCGCTGACGATGCTCGGCGGTGGCGTGGCCTTTGCGGCGATCGGCTGGTCCGCGCCGTCCGTCACGCTGGTCACGATCGCGGAAACCGCGTTCGGTTTCCTCGTCGGGTGCGCCAGCTCCGGCCTCATTGCGCTGGCCGCGATCTATTATCCGAGCGCCATCCGCTCGACCGGCGTCGGCTGGGCGACGGCGATGGGACGCTTCGGGTCGTTCGTCGGGCCACTGGTCGTCGGCTCTTTGCTGGCGGCCCATTGGTCCGTGCACGTGATCTTCACCACGGTCGGGGCCTCGATCGTGATCGGTGCGATCGCCTGCACATTGATGCCGTCGTCGCGGGCGAAATCTTAAGCCGGGCCTGCGACGGTCGCGCGACGGCCCGCGTTACTATCGGGCTGGTCTCGCGCGTCCATAACGTGATTAGCCAGAGTAATTAGGTCGCGATAAGCTGCCTGCAATCCTCGATATGCGGGCTGCAGTGGTGGTGCGTCTGCACCACATCGCCTTTGCATCCCGCGAGTGCGCTGCGCGTGATGGCTTGCGCCAGCAACGATCGCTCAAGGGAGGATTCGCGATGCTATTCAGCCAGTGCAATGCAATGCATCGGCGCGATGTCCTGTGCGGCGGCGGCGCTGCGATGTTCAGCACCATTGTGGCGACCCTGATGGGTGGCGCGAAGCCCGTCCGCGCGGCGACGATTTCCGGCTCCGTTCCAGAGGTCGATCGCGTGGCCGTTCGCGTGCTCGTCGACAGCTACCAGTTCGCGGTCGCGCCCAGCCGCAAGGTCGCCAATGTCGACATCGAAAACTTTGGCTGGGGCATCAGCCCAAACAAGCCGCCTGGCAAGACGCTGATCAGCGAATTCGGGCTCTCGATGCACGCCGAGTCGCGGCGTGGTGACGAGACGCGGCATGTCCTTATCGATTTCGGTTTCTCGCCGGATGCTTTGGCCAATAACGCCAATCTCGTGGGGATCGATCCGGCCCGGCTGGACGCCCTTGTCCTGAGCCACGGCCACTACGATCACTTCGGTGGCCTCGCCAGCTTCTTGCGACAAAACAACGGAAAGCTGAAAGCCAAACTGCCGATCTATATCGGCGGCGAGGAGGCATTCTGCTCGCGCGAATGGACCGGTCCGCCGGTGCGCGGCGACTTCGGCGCCTTGGATCGCAAAGCGATGGAGGACGCCAATCTCACGGTCACCTATGCCGAAGGACCGGCGCTTCTCGGCGATCACGGCTTCACCACGGGCCACATCAGCCAAGCGAGTTTTGAGAAGCTGCTGTCGCCCAGCGCCATGAAGATCGGCGTGCGGAGCGGCTTCGGCTGCCATGCCGAGAACCTACCCGAGGACGAGCGGACGAAAACCATCATTCCGGACCAGTTCCGGCATGAGATCGCGACTGCGTTCAATCTGAAGGGACGCGGGCTGATCATACTGACCTCTTGCAGCCATCGCGGAGTGGTCAACGCGGTCAAGCAGGCTCAAGCGGCAGCGGGTATCGACAAAGTTCATGCCGTTATCGGCGGCTTCCATCTCGCGCCTTACAAAGAGGACTATGTGCGCGACACGATCGCGGCGCTCAAGACCATGGATGTCGACTACGTCATTCCGCTGCATTGTACCGGCGAGCCGTTCTATGAGGCGGCCAAGGCCGAGATGCCGAACAAGCTCCTGCGCTCGTACACAGGGACGCGCTTTGTCTTCAATGCCTGAAGTGCGGGAGGCGCCGGTCGCGCCGCCCGCCAATAGCGTCAATTGCGCTTTCGCTCAGCGGCAGCCGGCGCGCACGCTCCACACCCAGCCGCCGCGGCCATCGGCAAGCGGCACGAGTTCGCAGCCGACGGACGCGCCGTAGTAAGACGGGTAGGCTCGATAGCCGTAGCCGCCAACGGCGTAGGGCCCGCGGCCGTAGCCGCTGTCGTAGCGCTCGGTACTCTCGTAGCGCTGCTCGTGACGGTAATACGAGCCGCCGCCGTAGGAGCCGCCAGCGTAATAGCCACCGCCGCCGTGATAATAGTCGCCGGCGGTCGCCGGCGCGCTGAGCAAGGCGGACGAGACGAGCAGGGCGGATCCAAATGCCGTCAATAATGTGCTGCGCATGCGGCGTTCCTTCTGACAATTCGAACGGGAAAAGCGTGACAGGTTAGGCTAGCGGACGCCGCTTCGGAGGGGCTATTGCGCGGTAGCCACCCGGAGATGCGCGGTCACGCGGCATGCCTGCCGGGCGTGTTTTTACCGCCGGCTTGTCGAGATTTGTGCTTTGCGGCAAGCGGCAGTAATGCGCCGCAATCGCCAGCAAGCGAGCGTGCGTTCACGAATTACATAGCGGTCGTGCGAGGCGCTTAGGGCGGACGTCTCTCACCGGCAGACATCGCGTTCAATCGTTTCCCCGCCAAAGGATGTCACGTTGCGCCGGCCGCAGACGCCGGCGCTCCTTTCAAATTGTGAGTGAAGAGGACCGGCGCCCATGACCCGCGCCATACTTTGGGCCGCCGAGGCGCTGCAGATTCATTGGGCCGATCCGAGGCGCGTACTGGACAAGTTGCGCCCGATTTTTCCGGCGTTGATCTTCGGCGTACGCCTGTGGCTTGCGGTGTGTCTCGCCCTCTACGTCGCATTCTGGCTGGAACTCGATAATGCATACTGGGCCGGCACGTCGGCAGCGATCATGTGCCAGCCGACCCTCGGCGCCTCGCTGCGCAAGGGCTGGTATCGCGTCATCGGGACGATAATCGGGGCGGTGGCGATCGTGGTTTTGACGGCATTAACCGTGCAAGATCGCTTCGGCTTTCTGTTCGGCTTGGCGGTGTGGGGCGCGGCGTGCGGGTTTGTCGCGACGCTGCTGCGCAACTTCGCGGCCTATGCGGCGGCGCTCGCGGGCTACACTGCTGCCATCATCGCGGCCGACGAGCTCGGCGCGACCGGCGGCGCGAACGGCGACGCGTTCATGCTCGCGGTGTCCCGCGCCAGCGAGATATCGATCGGTATCGTGTGCGCGGGTGTCGTCCTCGCGGCGACCGATTTCGGCGGGGCGCGGCGCAAGCTCGGCGCGCACGTCGCAGCGTTGGCGAGCGAGATCGCCGGACGAATCAGCCGCACATTTGTGCTGTCGAAGTCCGAGGTGACGGACACGCGTTTGATCCGGCGCGATCTGCTCCGGCGCGTGATCGGGCTCGATCCCATCATCGATGAGGCGATCGGCGAGGCCTCCGACTTGCGCTATCACAGTCCAACCCTGCATGCGGCGGTCGGCGGGCTGTTCTCTGCATTGGCGGCATGGCGGGTGATCGCGGTTCACCTCGAGCAGATGCCCAACGATCGCGAGCGGCACGAAGAGGCGGTCATTCGCGACCATCTGCCACAGGAGTTGCGGACAGCGCCGATCGAGGGTGGAGCGGCGAACTGGATTGAGGATCCGTCGCGGGTGCACCGCGCCTGCGGTACCGCCATGCGGGCATTGACCGCGTTGCAGGACCGCACGCCGTCCCTGCGGTTACTCGCTGACCGGACCGCCGAGGCGATGATGGGCCTTCAGCGCGCGGCGAACGGGCTGCTGTTGATCAACAATCCGGCGCGCGCTGCGCGCCGCTCGCGTTCCGCGGGATTTTTGATGCCAGACTGGCTGCCGGCCCTGGTGAATGCCGCACGCATTCTCGTCACAATCGTTGCGGCGGAGTTGTTCTGGCTCGCGACCGCATGGCCGTCCGGTGCGTCGGCGATCGCCTTTGCCGCCGTCGCTGTCATCCTATTTTCGCCGCAAGCCGATCGAGCTTACGGCATGGCGATGGGCTTCCTGATCGGCACGGCGCTGACCGCGGTTGCCGCGGGGATCATTGCCTTTGCGGTCCTTCCCGGCGTCGAAACATTTTTTGCATTCAGCCTGGCGATCGGACTGATGCTGGTGCCGGCCGGCGCCCTCATGACGCAGTCCTGGCAAACGGCCGTGTTCGTGGCGATGACGTTCAACTTTGTGCCGCTGCTCGCGCCGGCGAACCCGATGGTTTTCAATCTTCTGCAATTCTATAACATGAGCTTGGGCGTTACCGCCGGCGTGGGTATCGGTGTGTTGGCGTTCCGTCTGCTGCCGCCATTGTCACCCGCATTTCGTACGCGCCGGCTTTTGGCGCTGACATTGCGCGATCTCCGGCGCCTGGCGGCGCGTCCGATGCCGCAATCGACGACGCGTTGGGAAGCCCGTAACTTCAGCCGCCTCTCGCAGTTGCCGGAGCAGGCGACGCCGCTGCAGCGCGCGCAGGTGCTGGCCGCGCTGTCGGTCGGGACCGACATCGTCCGGCTGACCCATGTCGCACATCGGTTCGGCCTGGACGGCGATCTAGAGCCGGCGCTCGCCGCCGTCGCGCGCGGCGACTGTTTGGCGGCGACGGAAGGCCTGGCCGGCTTCGATCGGACGCTGAACGCATTGCCCGACACCATGCCGGGCAAGCGCATCAGGTTCCGCGCCCGCGGCAGGGTTCTCGCCTTGTCGGAAGCGCTTGCGCAGCACGAAGCCTATTTTAGCGCAATCGCGTCGCCAGAAGGCACGACGATATGAATTTCACCGAGCTCAATCTGTTCGGCGTCTACGTCGCTCCCATTTCGGCGATGATGTTGGCGGCGTGGGTCGTCGTGGTCTTGGTACGCCGTGTGGCGGATCGTTACGGCTTGTTGCGCCACGTCTGGCATCCATCGCTGTTCGTGTTCGCGGTCTACATGATCGTGCTGTCGTCTATTGTCATCATCGTCGGAGGGTGAGAGAGACGCCATGTCCGACCTCAAGAACAGAGGGGAGGCCGCGATAGCGGCAGGCGAAAGCAGCATTGTGACGCGCTTGCCGAAGAGCGCGCCTGTACGCACCAAATCGCGCCTCCGCGGAGTACCGGTGCTGCTGACGTTCGGTGCTGTCGCGATCGCCGCAGCGCTGTCCTGGATCATGTGGAATACCTATTTGGGCGCGCCTTGGACACGCGATGGCACGGTGCGCGTCTATGTCGTGACTATGGCGCCTGAGGTCGCGGGCAAGATCGTGGATTTGCCGGTCGTGGACAACCAATTCGTCCACAAAGGCGACCTGCTGATGCTGGTCGACCCCACAGATTATGCGTTTGCCGTCCAGCAAGCGGAGGCTGTCGTGGCCCAGACAAAAGCGGTTGCGCAGAACGCACAGGCGGAGGCGAAGCGTCGGGAAGAACTGGGCGTTTGGTCATCGGCGGAGGAGAAGCAAACGTTCAGCAGCACCGCGGCGAGCGCTGAGGCCGCCTATCGGCAGGCCCAGGCTCGTCTCGACCAAGCGCGCGTCAACCTCGATCGGACGCGCATCGTGTCGCCGGTCAACGGCTACGTCACCAATTTGCAGGCGCAGCTCGGCGACTATGTCAACGTCGGGCAGATCTCGATCTCCGTCGTCAATGCCGACTCCTTCTGGGTCGATGGCTATTTCGAGGAGAGCGCCCTGTGGTCGATCCACGAGGGTGATCCGGCGCGCATCAAGCTCATGGGCTCGCGCGAGATCATCCAAGGCCACGTCCAGGGCTTCGCCCGCGGCATCAACGTGCCGAACGCAGAGTCAAACCGTGCTGGCCTTGCCACCGTGAACCCGATCTTCACCTGGGTGCGCCTCGCGCAGCGCGTGCCCGTGCGCATCGCGATCGATCACCTGCCGCCAGGCACGCGACTTGTCGCCGGCCAGACGGCCACGGTGCAGATCGAGCCGAAGCGCTGATGGTGCAACGGTTAGGCGCTCAGAACGGCACGCTGCCGCGGGCGCGGAACGTCCAAATCTCGACATCGCTGCCGATGCCGCCGAGCTCAGCGCCGAGCCCGACGGCCGCGCCGCCCGCCAGCTTTGCGGTCAGCCCGCCTGTCGTGCGCATTGACCAGCCATCGAGCAAGGGCGTTGAAGCGAGCGCGGAGGTGGTTGCGAAATCCGGGTCGCCGCTGTCGTCGCGCGTGAAATAGTAGTCGCCGTAGAGGCCGACGTAAGGCGCGAGCGTGAGGTCGCTGCTCCAGGCAAAAGGATAGGCCAGCTTCGCACCGCCGGAGGCGCGGCCGGTGGCGAAATCGCGATCGTCCTGATGCGTGCCGAGCGAGTCCGTGTAGGCGTTCTCGTGTTCCCACAACGCATAGACTTTTGCAGACGGCTCGACGATGAACCCACAGGCTTTGTAGGCGCCGGTGAAGCCGCTCGACAGCATCCAGCGATTGCCGTCGAAGCTGCCCTGCGCGGTGCCGGCGCTGCCGTCGTATCCGATGCCGGAATAGGCGAGCGCCAGATCGAAGCGGACCGACGGCATGAACTTCCAGCCCAAATAAGAGCCGATGGTCCAGCCGCCGCCCTTTAGTCTGCCGTCAAGGTCGTCCGACGTGTAGTCGAAGGTCTCGTAGCCGCCGAGGACGCCGATC
>DASXOK010000259.1:0-2842 GCA_036494425.1 Pseudolabrys sp. | reverse complement strand
CGCCGGCGGACAGTGTTTCGTCCAGAGGAATTAACGGCGCGAGCCTTGACCCTCGCTGGAGGCGCGGGCTAATCCGCGCCGATGGCGGCGCGCGCATTCATCTCCGGCCTGGCGGGGCTCACTCTCACCGCCAACGAGCGGTCTTTTCTGCGCGAGACGCAGCCATGGGGGATGATCCTCTTCAAGAGGAACATCAGTGATCCTCGTCAAGCTGCCGAACTTATTGACTCATTTCGCGATATAGTCGGCCGGCGGGCCCCCGTCCTTGTCGACCAGGAGGGCGGTCGCGTGCAGCGCCTCGGGCCGCCGCATTGGCCGGTCTATCCGCCCGGCGCCCGCTACAGCGAACTCTACGACCGCGATCCGGCCTCGGGTCTGGCGGCGGCGCGCCTCGCCGGACATCTGATCGCTGCCGATCTGGCGGCGCTGGGAATCGACGTCGACTGCCTCCCCATCGCCGACGTGCCCGTCCCGGGCGCCGATGCCGTGATCGGCAACCGTGCCTACGGAACCGAACCGGGGAAGGTGGCGGCCATTGCCGCGGCCATCGCCCAAGGCCTCCAGGCCGGTGGCGTTTTGCCGGTGCTGAAGCACCTTCCCGGGCATGGACGGGCCACCGCCGACAGCCATCACCGGCTTCCGGTCATCGATACCCCTCGCGAGACGCTGGAAGCGACCGATTTCGCTGCTTTCCGGCCGCTGGCCGGGCTTCCCCTCGGGATGACCGCACATGTTGTGTTTAGCGCCATCGACGCCATCGCGCCGGCCACAACTTCCGTCACAATGGTGCAAGAAGTGATTCGCGGCTTCATCGGGTTCCGGGGCCTGCTGATGAGTGATGACGTTTCGATGAACGCCCTGTCGGGCACGATCGCCGAGCGCAGCCGTGCTGCGGTGGCGGCTGGTTGCGACGTCGTCCTCCATTGCAACGGCAACTTCGAGGAGATGGTTGCGGTCGCCACAGTCGCCCCCGAACTGAGCGGGGAGGCGGCCCGCCGCGCCGAAGCGGCGCTGGCTGCGCGCACGGCCCCGGAGGAGTTCGATGTCGCGGCCGCGCACAGAGTTTTCAACGAGATGGTCGGCTCCGCGCCGGCCGCGCAACAGGTGACGGGTTGATGAGCGCCGAGGAATTCGACACGACGGCCGAGGCGGATCGCGCATCGAGCGAACCGGCGATGATCGTCGACGTGGAAGGCTACGAAGGTCCGCTCGATCTGCTGCTCGTGCTCGCGCGCCAGCAGAAGGTCGATCTCGCCAAGATTTCCATCCTGGCGCTGGCCGACCAGTATCTTTCCTTCATCGAAGAGGCGCGCAAGCTGCGCCTCGAGCTTGCCGCCGACTATCTCGTGATGGCGGCCTGGCTCGCTTATCTCAAATCGCGCCTGCTGCTGCCGGAAGCGGCGCCGGGCGAAGGGCCGAGCGCCGAGGACATGGCCTTGGCGCTGGCGAATCGTCTGCGCCGCCTGGAGGCGATCCGCGAAGTCGCCAATCAGCTCATGGACCGGCCGCAGCTCAACCGCGATGTATTCGGGCGCGGTCTTCCCGAGCCGATCGCCGAGATCAAGCGGCCGGAATGGTCGGCGACGCTCTACGATCTGCTCACGGCTTATGCCTCGCAGCGCCAGCGCACCGTGCTCTCGCGCGTGCGTTTCAAGAAGCGCACCGTCTGGTCGCTGGCCGAGGCGCGCCAGACGCTTGAGCGCCTGATCGGCCAGTCCTCGGACTGGTCGCGCATCGACCAGTTCCTCATCAGCTATGTGGTCGAGCCGGCGCTCGCGCCAACCGTGTTTGCGTCCTCGTTCGCGTCGGCTCTCGAGCTGGTGCGCGAAGGTGTCGCCGAGATTCACCAGAAGGATTCGTTCGCGCCGATCTACATGCGCAAGCGCGTCAGCGCCAATGGCGTCGCGGCGGTCCATGACGCGCAAGAAGGCGCATAGAGCGGTCGCGTCAGACGACCGCATCGAAACTTCGCATAAGGAGAACCGTGTTGATGGCGAGCGTGGCCCAGAAATTCGAAGTCATTCACAACGACGAGCCGGCGCCGGCGGGTGAAGCGGTGAGTGAAGCAATGAGCGAAGCGACTATCGAGCCCGTTCCGCGCGCGGAGGCGCTGCGTCTCCTCGAAGCGCTGCTGTTCGCCGCCGGCGAGCCGCTCGACGAAGCGACGCTGGCCAAGGGTCTGCCCGAGGGCGTTAACGTTAAAGAATCGCTTGAGCAGTTGCAGGCGGAATATGCGACGCGCGGCGTCAATGTCGTGCGCATCGGCAAGAAGTGGACCTTCCGCACCGCCGGCGATCTGTCCTGGCTCTTGACCAAGGAAACCGTCGAATCGCGCAAGCTGTCGCGCGCAGCTATCGAGACCTTGGCCATCATCGCCTATCACCAGCCGGTGACGCGCGCCGAGATCGAGGAAATCCGTGGCGTGCAGACCGCCGCCGGCACGCTCGACGTGCTGCTCAAGACCGCCTGGATTCGCCCGCGCGGACGCCGCAAGGCGCCGGGCCGGCCGATCACCTACGGCACCACTGAAGCCTTCCTGTCGCATTTCGGGCTGGAGGAGGTCGGCGACCTGCCTGGCCTCGACGAACTCAAGGGCGCCGGCCTCATCGAGGGCGGCCTGCCGGCAGGCTTTGCCGTCCCGGTGCCGTCCGACGACTCGACATTGCGTGAGGACGAAGACCCGCTCGAGCCCGGCGATCTCGATCTGGGGCTCGCTCCGGCACCGGTCAACGAGACGTGACACGGCCGAAATAAAGGCAAATCCAGGACTTAGTGCGACATCATCGGCTCCAGGGAGGAACCGAGGGTCCTTGTTTTTGCCTCGCCCGGGGCCTAGTTTCTG
>DASXOK010000258.1:0-3635 GCA_036494425.1 Pseudolabrys sp. | reverse complement strand
CCGCGCCGGGGCATCGGATGGCAAGCCGCCCATGCTCGCCGGAAGCTTCTCCATCAGCGGCGCCGTCGAACAGCCCGCCAGAAGAAAAGCGAGCCCAGCGGCCCCGATGACCGATCGTCGCGACGCGCGCAGCATCCTTGTGAGAACCCCAGGCAAATCCACAGGCGAGCCCGCCGAGTGACGTAAAATCGATGCAGACTCAATGAATTATAGCATAAATCGGCTAACGAGCTAATATGGCCGCAGCAAGGTCGCGAGACGCGCTCCGACGTCGGGCCGGACGCAATTCTAGCGACCCTGCGGTGAAACGCACCTTGCGAAGGGCCTCCGGTCAGGCCACGTCACAAGGGGGGAGCGACGGACCGCGCTATGAATAAGCCCACAGCCGAACTGACCAAAACCAACGGCGACGCGACCGGTGGCGCCAGCAAGACCAGCGGGGCGAACGGCGCGGCCGAGTCTGCCCCTGCCAAGGCGGCGGCTCAGAGCGCGGCCGCGAAAGCGGAAGGCGGTCCGCGGATCAGTTCGGTCGATGTCGAGGCTTTCTCGCACAATCTGGCGCGGCTGGTCGAGGAAGGCGGGAAGGCGCTGGCCGCCTATCTGAAGCCGCGCGAGGAAGGGAAAATCAAACCGGAACTGGCCGAGGACATCTCCGACGTGGTCCGGACTGTCGGCCAGGTCATGGAATATTGGCTGTCCGACCCGCAGCGCGCCGTCGAACTGCAAGCGAGCCTCGGCCGCGCCTATCTCGAGCTCTGGGCCAGCGCGGTGAAACGCATGGCCGGCGACGACGCCCCGCCTCCAGTGATGCCGGACCCGAGGGACAAACGCTTCGCCGATCCGGAATGGTCGCAGAACCAATTCTTCGACTTCCTCAAGCAGGCTTACCTGCTCACCACGCAATGGGCCGACCATCTGGTCAAGGACGCCGAGGTCGAAGAGCACACGCGCAAGAAGGCCGAGTTCTATGTGAAACAGATCGCCAACGCGATCTCGCCGTCGAACTTCGTGCTCACCAATCCCGAACTGCTGCGCGAGACTTTATCCTCCAATGCCGAAAATCTCGTGCGCGGCATGCACATGCTGTCGGAGGACATCGAGGCCGGCCAGGGCCATCTCAAGATCCGCCAGTCGGACCCCGCCCTCTTCGAGGTCGGCCGCACGCTGGCGCTGACGCCGGGCAAGGTCGTGTTCCAGAACGACCTGATGCAGCTGATCCAATACGAAGCGACGACGACGGATGTCCTCAAGATCCCGCTGCTCATCGTCCCGCCCTGGATCAACAAGTATTACATCCTCGATCTGACGCCGGAGAAATCCTTCATCAAATGGTGCGTCGAGCAGGGCATCACCGTCTTCGTGATCTCCTGGGTCAACCCGGATACGCATCTCGCCGAGAAGAGCTTCGAGCAGTACATGCGCGAAGGGGTGATCGCGGCGATGGACGCGATCGAACAGGCGACCGGCGAGAAGAAGGTCAATGCCATCGGCTATTGCGTTGGCGGCACCCTGCTCTCGATCACGCTCGCCTATCTGGCGGCGAAGCGGAAGAGCCGCGTGCAGTCGGCGACCTTCTTCGCCGCTCAGGTGGATTTCAGCAATGCCGGCGACCTCATGGTCTTCGTCGACGAGGAGAGCATCCAGTCGCTCGAAACGCACATGAAGGAGAAGGGCTACCTGGAAGCCTCGCGCATGGCGAATGCCTTCAACTTGCTGCGCTCCAACGATCTGGTCTGGCCCTACGTCGTCAACAACTACCTGCGCGGCAAGAAGCCCTACCCCTTCGACATCCTCTATTGGAATTCCGACGCCACGCGCATGCCGGCGGCGAACCATTCGTTCTATCTGCGCAACTGCTATCTCGATAACCGGCTCACCAAGGGCAAGATGGAGATTGCCGGCGTCACGCTCGATCTCAAGAAGGTGAAGCTGCCGGTCTACAATCTCGCCACGCGTGAGGACCACATCGCACCGGCCAAATCCGTGCTCACCGGCTCGGCTTTTTTTGGCGGTCCGGTGAAGTTCGTCCTCGCCGGCTCCGGCCACATCGCCGGCGTGATCAATCCGCCGGCCAAGCCGAAGTACCAGTATTGGACCGGCGGCAAGCCGGAAGGCTCCGACGTCGATGCCTGGCTCAAGACCGCGACCGAGCATCCCGGCTCCTGGTGGCCGGACTGGCTCGACTGGCTGAAGTCGCAGAACGCCAAGACCGTGCCTGCGCGGCAGATCGGCGGCGGCAAGCTGACGGCGCTTGAAGACGCGCCGGGGTCTTACGTCAAGGTGAAGAGCTGGGGTTAGACCGCCACGCGTCGACACATGACCGAATGCGATTGATGTGCGTTTGAATGAAGAGTCACGCGATCAAATCGCGCGCCCGCTTACCTCCATCTTCTATTCAAAGATCAACACACCTCGCCGCGACGGCCACTGGCCCCGGATCAACGCGCGCAAACGCCGGGTGCGGTAATCCGCCGGCATCGCAGACGATCCTTAGGTGCCGGATCGCCGCAGCCTTCCTCCCGCCATGGTCACTAACTATGGTTGCGCGGTGACTCCAGTAAATGAGTGAGTATTCTGTCAGTTGATTGGCCCGGAGTGGTAACCACGGATACTCACTCGGAAAGGGACAGTCATGAAAACGCTTATCGCGGCCCTCGCCGTCATGGCGAGCACAGGATCAGCAGCGATCGCACAATCCTATGATCCTGAAGTTGGAAGCGGGAACATCAAGCCGTATCCTTATCGACTGTTGGCATACGGCTACGCGCCGGAGGCGTACTATCAGAGCGACGAACGCGCTTACGGCGTGCCTTGGCGCTACACGACCCGCGTCAGCCGGTATTACCCAGCGTATGGTGGCAGGGCTTACCGGCTTGGCTACTAGGCGCCGAAAGCCGGCGGGACGCGTCTTCGTATCGTCGATCAGTTGAATGGGCCGATCGTCGCGTGAAACGGCACGTCGCGTTGATGGTCCGAGCCAGTGATGTTCGGCGCACGCTATTTTTGTGGCCGCACACCACGGCGCATAACGCGCCCCTTACTTGCTCACGGTCACCAGCTTCTCGTTCGGTTCGCGGTCGAGATAGATCTCGGCCAGCGTCGTGGTGAACGGGGACACGAACCCTTCGCTCGGCTTCATCAGCCCCGAGAGATCGAGCCAGGCGTCCGGCCGCCGGCGTGACGTGACCGGCCCGCGCCGCGCATCCGGCTCCATCTGGAAGCTTTCATAGAAGACATATTCCGTCCCCGATGACGCCAGCACGCTCAGCCACAGGCTCTTGCTCAGCGTGACCTTGTCGAGATCGATCAGGAAACAGCGGAAGCTTCCGTCCTTGCTGTAGACCTCGACGTTCTTGTCGAACTCTTCGACGCGTGTGCTGGGATCATCCTTGTCGATATAGAGCTGCAAATTGTAATCGGTGATCGGATCGCCCCGTTCGTCGCAGGCGCGAACGACAAATTGCTGCCAATGCCCTTTCGTGCTGCGCGCGATCCGGCCGCGCGCATCGGCCTCCTTCAGCCACGCGTTGAAGGATTTCGCATCATCGACATCGAGCGCCTTTTGTACGAGATCGACAATCTCGTCGCTCGGATCAGTCAGGATGGTGCCGTGATTGAGCCCATCCATGAGATGA
>DASXOK010000257.1:0-4450 GCA_036494425.1 Pseudolabrys sp. | reverse complement strand
ACGCTGGCGCCCTTGTCCATGGCGAGCTTGGTCGCGGTGGTGAGCTGGCCCCCCAGCGTGCCGACGATCAGAAGTCGCATGGGCGTAATCCTCTAGTTCTCAGTTACGGTCTGACTTGATGATTTCCGTCATGGTCACGCCGAGCTTGTCCTCGACCAGCACCACTTCGCCGCGCGCGACGAGACGGTTATTGACGTAGATGTCGATCGCCTCGCCGACCTTGCGGTCGAGCTCGAGCACCGCGCCCGGGCCCATCTTCAGGAGATCGCCGACATCCATGCGGGCGCGGCCGAGTACCGCCGAGACCTGCACGGGGACGTCGAACACCGCCTCCAGGTCGGCGGCGCCGCGCGTCATCGGGTCCGAGTCGGAAGGCGCAATTGAGGCGGCGTCGTCCACCGCCTGCATGCCGGCCGCTTTCTCCAAGTCGGGAAGCGGTACCTGGTCGTTGTCACTCATTGTCGCCCTCTTTCAAAATTCCAAAAGCATTCAGGACTCGGCGATGCGGGCCGCGACATAACGCGCGACCACGTCATCGATGGCGGTCTTAGTTGCAGCCTCGTCGCGGTTCATACCGCCGTCGGCCCATTCGATCTTGCAGTCGCCCGGCTCCATGGTCTCGTCGGACAGCACCATCAGGCGGCCCTCGAAACCGCGCGATTTCGCGATCTCCTCGAGCTTGACGTGCGCGGTCTCGTAGATGGCGGCGCTGATGCGCACGACGATGTGCGGCGTCGTCACCAGATGGCGGAAGCACTCGGTGGCGAGCGCGGAAATCTCGGCGAAGGGCTCGCGCGCTATCAGCGTAGGCGCGAGCTTGCTGGCGACGGCCACCGACACTTGCACGGCTTCCGTCTCCAGCCGCGTCTCGATGCCTTCGAGACCGCGATTGAGCTTGTCGATGCCGTCGGCGATCACCGCGAGCGCGGCGGCGATGCGCTGGTTGATCTCGCCTTGCGCCTGCGCCTGTCCCGCCGCGAAGCCTTTGCGATGCGCTTGCGATTCCGCATCCGCGCGCCGGCGTTCCGCCTCGACCACGGTGATGGTCGGCTTGCCGCCGGTGGCAAAGTCTTCGTCGAACAGATATTTCGCCGTGGTTTTCATGAAACGCTCAATAAATCAGCTCGTCGTCGCCGCGGCTCTTCGAGATGAGGATCTCGCCCTTGGCGGCCATGTCCTTGGCGAGATTGACCAGCAGCCCTTGCGCCTCGTCGACGTCGCGCAGGCGCACGGGGCCGAGCGCGCCCATGTCGTCGGTCAGCATCTTGGCGGCGCGCGTCGACATGTTGGAGAAGAAGAACTGGCGCACGGTTTCGTTCGCGCCCTTGAGCGCGATCGCCAGCTTGTCCTTGTCGATGTTGCGCATCAGCGTCTGCGCCGAGCCGGCATCGAGCTTGGTCAGATCGTCGAAGGTGAACATCAGCGCCTTGATGCGCTCGGCAGCGTCGCGGTTTTCCTCTTCCAGCGCGGTCAAGAAGCGCGTTTCCGTCTGCCGATCGAAGTTGTTGAAGATCTCGGCCATAACCTCGTGCGCATCGCGCCGGCGCGTCTGCGACAGGTTGGACATGAATTCGGTGCGCAGCGTCTGCTCGACACGCTCGATCACTTCCTTCTGCACCGCTTCCATCCTCAGCATGCGGTTGACTACGTCGAGCGACAGGTCCTCGGGCAGGATGGCGAGGACGCGCGCGGCGTGTTCGGGTCGCAGCTTCGAGAGCACGACGGCGATCGTCTGCGGATATTCGTTCTTGAGATAGTTCGCCAGCACCTCTTCCTGGACGTTGGCGAGCTTCTCCCACATGTTGCGGCCGGCGGGGCCGCGGATCTCGTCCATGATCCCATGCACGCGATCCGCCGGCAGGTACTGTTGCAGCAGCCGTTCGGTGGCGTCGTAGTTGCCGAGCAGCGCGCCGGACGCCGACATGCGGCCGACGAATTCCAGGAGCAGTTGCTCGACCGATTCCGCGTCGATAGCGCCGAGTTGCGACATCACGATTGAGATTTCGCGCAGTTCGTCGTCGTCGAGCAGACCGAAGATCTTGGCGCCGTGGTCGCCGAGCGCCAGCATGAGCACAGCCGCGCGTTCGGGTCCGGTGAGCTTGCGGCGCGGCGTATCCGACGGCTTCTGGCGCCCGGCAAGCTCCGCCATCAGGCCGCCGATGTCGTCCCGATTCACGCTGCTTTGCTCTTTCTTTTTTTCCGAATATGCCGACGCCATGGCTTAGGCTGCGTCCTCGTGGAGCCAAGTACGGATGATGGAGACCGCCTCGTGCGGGTTCTTTTCGGCGATTTCGCCGACCTTCTGCACCGACTGGGCGTGAACCTGTCCCTGCACCTTGGCGACATCGATCATGGTCGAGGTGCGGTTGGAGATGGCGACAGCTTCCTCGGCGCCGACGATGGCGACATTGGGCCCGCCGGTATTTGTGATGCCGGCGGGCGCGCCGATGGCGCCGGCGACACCGGCCATGCCGGCGGCGGCAGCCGAGTGGGCGCGTTCCGGCGTAACGATGCGGCGGACTAGCGGCCGAACCACCATCACCAGCACGACCAGTCCGAGCAGCGCCATCACGCCCAACTCGGCGCCGCGCATGATGTCGTCCTTCGTGAACTGGAGATAGTTCATCCAGCCGGTCGGCTCGTCGATGGGCTGCGGCGTCGGGTCGGCGAAGCGGAGGTTGACCACCTCAACCTGGTCGCCGCGCTTGGCGTCGAAACCGACCGCCGAGCGGACCAGCGCGGCGATGCGATCGATCTCGTCCTTGGAGCGCGGTTGGTAGACCGTCTCGCCCTTGTCGTTCTTGGTGTAGATGCCGTCCACCAGCACCGCGGCGGAGATGCGATTGACGCGGCCGGCCTCGATCACCTCGGTTTTGGTGGTGCGCGAAATCTCATAGTTGACGATTTCCTCGCTCTTGCGGTTCTGGTCGCCGCCGCCTTGCCCATTCTGCTGGTTGGCGCCGGGCAATTCGTTGCTCACGGACACCGGACCGCCTTCACGGCTGCCGGTAGCGGACTGCTCCTCGCGCGTCTGGCTCGACCGCACCACGCGGCCATCGGGATCGTATTTGTCGGACGTCTGGGTGATGCGATTGAGATCGAAATCGACCGCCACCTGGACCCGCGCGCGGCCGGGGCCGACGACGGAAGAGACGATGTTCTCGACCTCACCGCGCAGGCGCTTCTCGTAAGCGACCTTGCGCTCGTCGGCGCCGGCACCCTCCAGCGGATCGTTCGGTCCGGCGCCGTCGGCGAGCAGCTTGCCGGTCTCGTCGACGATGGAGATGCGCTCGGGCTTGAGGCCGTTCACGGCGGACGCGACCAGGTGGCGAATGGCACGCACCTGCTGCGGCTCGAGGCTGCCGGCGACCTTGAGGACGATGGAGGCGGAGGGATCGATCTTGTCGCGGGAGAACAGCGGCCGGTCCGGCAGCACCAGGTGGACGCGCGCCGCGCGGACGCGGTCGAGGCTGGTGATGGTGCGGGCCAACTCGCCCTCCAGCGCACGCAAGTGATTGATGTTCTGGATGAAACTGGTGGCGCCGAGGGCGTCCGACTTGTCGAAGATCTCGTAGCCGACGCCGCCGCCTTTGGGCAGGCCGCCCTCGGCGAGCTTCATGCGCAGGCGTGCGACGTTGTCCTTGGGGACCAGCAGGATCGCGCCGTCATTCTTGATCTGGTAATTGATCGCCTGCCGGTCGAGCTCTTTGACAATGGCCGAGGAATCCTCGAGCGACAGGTCGGTGAACAGCGGCACCATCTGCGGCGCCGTCATCCGGATTATGAGGAACGAGAAAAACCCGATCAGGGCGAGCGTGACCGCAGCCATCGCGGCCATACGCGCCGCACCGAGCGACTTCACAAAATCCAAGAAACCTTGCACCGGCTTCGTCCCACCCGCATGAGCGCCGATCGCGCGCTCCACCCGGCAAGATTTGCCCAGTTTATGGTTAGCGTCTGGTTAATGCCGGTAAAGGATTGTGCGGCGTGCTTGGCAATGGCTTAATAGCCCGCGCCGCTATCGACGCAACTTTTCCGTAAAAATCAAAGCAAATCGCCGGCCCAAAGGACCGGCGATCATCGAAGCTCGGGGTGTGGACGGCGCTACTGCCGGTATTGCTGAATGCGCGTGGTGCGCAGGCCGGCGAGGCCGTGCTGGTCGATCGAGTATTGCCAGGAGAGGAATTCTTCGACGGTCAAGGTATAACGGGCGCAGGCCTCTTCGAGGGATAGCAAACCGCCGCGGACGGCTGCGACGACCTCAGCCTTGCGCCGGATGACCCAACGCTTCGTCGTCGGCGGAGGAAGGTCCGCGATCGTAAGCGGACTGCCATCTGGCCCGATGACGTACTTGACCCTCGGGCGGTGGGGTTCGGTCATAGGAATACTCACAACTACTCGACTGACAATTACTCCGCGAACACTACAAGCCGCGACTTAAAATTTGCCT
>DASXOK010000256.1:0-3309 GCA_036494425.1 Pseudolabrys sp. | reverse complement strand
ACCGTCGATCCAAAGACGATGTATCTCGACCAGCTCGTCGTCGCGCCCGAGCATTGGGGCTCGAACATCGCGCGCGCGCTCGTCAACGAAGCCAAGCGCCTTTCGCCGCTCGGCCTCGATCTGCTCGTCAACAAGGACAACGGCCGCGCCATCCGCTTCTACGAGAAGCACGGCTTCGTCTATGCGGGCGAAGGCAAGAACTCGATCTCCGGCATGGCCGTGAACCGGATGGCGTGGCGGCCTTAACAGCCTCGCTTTTCCCCCCTGAAAGGGGAGGGTCCGGCGCCAACGGCTCCGCGCGAAGCGCAGCCCGATGACAGGCTCCGCGCCGAGGGTGGGGTCGCCGCGCGGCGGTCGGCGGATGGTGGCGGAAAGCGCGGCCCGTTGCATCGTAAGACGCCGCCATGGCGCGCCGAAAGGCGCCGCATCTTCCCAAAAGGAAGATGCGCTACTTAAACTCTGACGCGCTTTCTCGGCGCGCCATCCCCTCGCATTTTTTGCGGGGGTCGACTCCCCCGCACCCCCTGTTCGCGAGGGAAAGGAAGACAGGCCTACCCGGGCCGCGACAAAGAACAGGGGCGGCGAAGCATTGGCTATTTGAAAATTGAATCCGGAGCCGACCACGCGCTCCGCTCATTCGCGCGAAAGCGGGAATCCAGCTCTTCACGAGCGCGCGGCAAGGTCTGGATGCCCGCGTCCGCAGGCATGAGCGGAATATGGATCCCTACGCCGCTTCGAACTGCAATTTCGCCAGCCGCGCGTAGAGGCCGCCGTTGCAGGAGAGCGTGGCATGCGTGCCCTCCTCGACGATGCGGCCATGATCGAGCACGAGGATGCGATCGCAGGACTGCACCGTCGCCAGCCGATGCGCGATGACGATCGAGGTGCGCTGCTGCATCAGCCGCGTCAGCGCCTGCTGCACCAATGTCTCGCTCTCGGCATCGAGCGACGACGTCGCCTCGTCGAGCAGCAACAACGGCGCCTCGCGCAAAATCGCACGCGCAATGGCGATACGCTGGCGCTGGCCGCCGGAGAGCGTAATGCCGCGCTCGCCCACTTGCGTGTCGTAGCCTTGCGGCAGCCGCGCGATGAAGTCCGCGGCATAGGCCGCTTGTGCTGCCTGCGCGATCTCCTCGTCGCTGGCGTCGGGACGGCCGAAGCGGATATTCTCGCGCACGCTCGCCGCAAACACCACGGGATCCTGCGGCACCAGCGCGATGTTGGCGCGTACTTGCGCTGGATCGGCATCGCTCAAGCGCACGCCGTCGAAGTTCACCGTGCCCGAGAGCGGATCGTAGAAGCGCAATATGAGATGGAAGACCGTGCTCTTGCCGGCACCCGACGGTCCGACGAGAGCGAGCTTCTCGCCTGGCTTCACCTGGAACGAGATGCCTTCCAGCACCGGCGCGGTCGGCCGCCCGGGATAAACGAAGCGCACGTCATCGAACATGATGGCGCCGCGCGCCGGCTTCGGCAGAGCGACCGGATGCGGCGGCGCCTCGATCTGCGGCTTGATTGCGAGGATCTCGAACAGCCGCTCGGCCGCGCCCGACGCCTGCGCAAGTTCGCCCCACACTTGGCTCAACTCGCCGAGCCCGCCGGCGGCGAACACCGCATAGAGCACGAACTGCCCGAGCCGTCCGGCGGTGATGCGTTCCGCCATCACGTCCTGCGCACCGATCCACAGCACCAGGACGACGCTGGCGAAGACGAGGAAGATGGTGATCGCGGTGAGCACACCGCGCGCGAGCGTCGCGCCACGCGCAGCATTGTAGGCCTGCTCGACAGCCGACTTGAAACGCCGCGCCGCCAGCATCTCGTTGGTGAAAGCCTGCAGGATGCGCACCGCGCCGATCAATTCGCTCGCATAGTTCGTGGCCTCGGCGAGCGTGTCCTGCGCCTGCCGCCCCTTGCGGCGCACGGCGCGGCCGAAGCCGACCAGCGGCAGGACGATCACGGGAATAGCCGCCAGCACGAACAGCGACAGCCGCGGGCTCGTCACCACCATCATCCCGGCGCCGCCGAGGAACAGCACGAGATTGCGCAGCGCGAGCGACACCGACGCGCCGACCGCCGACTTGATCTGCGTGGTGTCGGCGGTCAGCCGCGACACCATCTCGCCGGTCTTGGCGGTGTCGAAGAAGACGGAGGAGAGCTTGGTGAGATGAGCGAAAACGTCGCTGCGCAGGTCGGCGACAATGCGTTCGCCCAGCGTGGTGACGAGGTAGTAGCGCATGGCGCTGGAGAGCGCGAGCACGGCGACGACGCCGATCATCACCGCAAAGTAACTGTCGATGAGTTGCGCCGCTTTCTCTGAGAAGCCGAAGTCGATCATGCGCCGCACTGCGACCGGCACGATCAGCGTGGTCAGCGCGGCGACGATCAGCGAGATGAGCGCGGCGACCGCGCGGCCCTTGTAGCGGCCGATGTAAGGCATCAGCCTTGCGAGCGGCCGAAGCCTCACGCGGCGTTTCTCGGAAGTCCCGGAAGGAACCGGAGCACTGGCCGTGCCGAGGCCCCGTCCATCACTGGCAATGTCCATGCGACCAGACGCCTTATCTTAAAAAAACGCCTCGCCCTTGGCGTTGACGGGATTGCATCCCGCTTTGGCCCGGATGGGAAAACTCCGGTCGAGGCCCGAGCCCGATGTAGCGTGCTGGGGTTAGACTTTGGAGTGGGACCCATACTCATCGGTTAGGCCGGACAATGCCCCGCGGCCTTGACCCGGGTCAATTGCGACGGCTTGCCGCCCGCGTCCGGCTCCTGTATAGACCCGCAAAATTCAGCGCATTTTGGCGCCGCTTGTGCGCGCCCGGCGGAACTTAGAGATTGGAACGAGAAGCCATGAAAGCCGAGATTCATCCCGAATATCACACCATTAAGGTGGTGATGACCGACGGGTCCGAGTTCACCACCCGCACCACCTGGGGCAAGGAAGGCGACACGCTGCACTTGGACATCGATCCCAAGTCGCACCCGGCCTGGACCGGCGGCCAGCAGCAGATCATGGATCGCGGCGGCCGCGTCTCGCGCTTCCAGAAGAAGTTCTCGGGCTTCCTCAAGGAAGACAAGAAGTAAGCTTTTCGCACCGTGCGAATGCGACCCCCCGCGCTCACCGCGGGGGTTTTTGTTTTTATTGGTCATTGCGGGGCGCCGCGCAGCGGCGAATCCGGAGTCGAGAAAAAATTGGGAGCCGCGCTTATTGCTGGGATTCCGGGTTCGCGCCTTTGGCGCGCCCCGGAATGACGAAAAATTAAACGCTTTCCGCCCCGAAGGCCGCCTTCAGCATGCCGAGCTGGCGCTCGACCG
>DASXOK010000255.1:0-55630 GCA_036494425.1 Pseudolabrys sp. | reverse complement strand
CACCGTAATGGTGCGGCGGAATCGGTTCTGCGCGTGGCTTGGCACCTGGAAGCCGGCGGTATAGGTGGCGTTGTCGAGCGAATGCGCGACCAGCGCATCCAGCCCGTCCGCCTTCATTTCCGCGCGCAGTTTTTGAATTGTCGCATCGTCCATGACGTCGTCTACGTCCGTTCGCCGGTGTCGATGTAGCGCTTGAGCTGCGTAATACTCATGGCTTCGAGGCCCATTTTGCCGAGCGTGAGGCCGTGCTTGCTATAGTCGATGCCTGTGGCCACCGAGCTCAGCCAAATCAGGCCGTCGATGGTCGGCGTCGGCACCTTCGCGAGCTGCCCGAAGGCGGCGAAGGGGACCAGGCCGTAGCCGACATCCTCGTGCACGTAGCGATGATCGAGCGATGGGGGCGATTTGATCGTCTTGTTCGGTTCGCTCTCCTCGCACGCGCGGGCGATCGAGCCGCTGTCGTGCGCCTCCTTGGTCGTCAGCCCGGCGGCATAGAAATTGTCGAGGAAGGACCGCACCGGCACGTCGAGTGCCTTGGCCACCGCCAGCCGCTCGTCGTCGACCGCCTGCGAAACACGGCCGACGGCATCGGTGACGCCCTCTTTGTAAAAGAGGAAATTGCCGTTGGTGCGCTGGATCCACCCGGCGTTGAGGATCATGCCGGGCGGATGGAAGACCGCATTCATATTGGTGAGGGCGGTTTCGATCACACTCGACGCCTTGATCGTCTCGGGATAGATCGTGTTGACGAGCGCGAACATCTCGTCTGCGTACCGGCCGGGCAGCGCCGCGAAGCGCTGCTTGCGCATGTAAGAGTAGATACCGACCGTCGCCGGCCCCTCCATGCGCGTGACGTAGGTGAGAGACACGGTCTCGCCGGTCTTCACCGGACCGCGGTAGCCGGCATCCCGCAACTCTTTCAGGAAATGCAGGCCGCCGCCGGTGTGACCCGGATTGAGGAAGATCGGCACGCTGCCGTCGATCAGACCGGCGAGAGCCTCGGCGTAATAGCTGTGCGCTACCGAAGGCACCACCAGCATGATCAGGTCAACGCCACCGATCGCCTCCGCTACGCTGGTCGTCATCTTGGCAATTGGAAACAACCCCTGCTGAATGCCGCGCGCATGGATGCCGCCGGCCTGGCGCAGCGGTTCCAACGTGGCGTCCCGGCGCGCGTGCAAATGCACCGTAAAGCCGCGGGCGGTGAGGTCGGCCGCCGCGGCGCAGCCGCCATGACCCGCACCGAGCACTGCGATCGTCTTGATCTTCGTTGCTGCCATTGCCGTCATCCGATCTTCAGCAGACGTTCGGTGTCGGCGTAGTCGGACAGCAATTCGCAGCCGCTGCCCGTCACAGCCACCATGTCTTTGTTTTGCATGCCAAACCCATGGCCGGTCCGGTAGCAGAGTGGCTCGAATCCGAGCACCATTCCGGCCTCCAACGCGGCGTCCTCCGTCGATCCGATGATCGGCGTGCGGCCGAGATAAGGATCCTCGTGCAGGAACAGCCCGATGCCGTGCCCCACGAACGAAATCGGCGGCAGACTCTTCGCCGTGAGTTTTGCGATGAAGGCATCATAGATGGCGCGGCAGCTCGCCCCCGGCTTGATGCGATCGAGAAGCAGGTGCTTGCACTCTGTCAGCACCCGCCAAACATCCTCGGCATGCGGCGGCGCTTCTTGCACGACTGCCGTGCGGCACACACCCGCATGATAGCCGTCGATGATGGAAAAGATTTCGATGCGGCAGACGTCGCCGCGCTTCAACGCGCGATCGGTCGGCCCGACATTGGGGAGCTGGCTGCGCTCGCCAGTCGCCACGATCATCAACTTGAACTGCTGCGCTCCGAGCTCGTAGATCTTGCGCGTCAGATGCGCGGCGATATCCAACTCGGTGTCGCCCGGCGCGACCGCCGCAATCGCGTCGGTGATCGCCTGATCGGCGATGCGCGAGAGCTTCCTGACGAGCGCGACCTCCTGCGGCGTCTTGATCTGCCGCATCCGCGCAAGCGCGGCATCGCATGAGATGAATGTCGCGTTCGGCAAGGCCTTTTGCAGGCGGACGAAATCGGCCGCCGGCAGATAGCCGAGCTCGATCCCGATGCGCCCCTGACGAAGCCCAAGCTCTTCAAGGAGGGCCGCCAACACCTGCATGGGGTCGTCGCTGAACTCGGCCCAGACCGCGAGCTTCGCGTCCGGCTCCCTGGTCCGGATCGTCGATTCCTCCATGTCGACGCCAAACAGCGCGACTTTGCCGTCGGCGGTGACGACCGTCATGTTGTGACGGTGGCGCAGCAACGCCTGCGACGGAACGACGAAGCCGGTCAGATAGGCGAAATTTTCCGGCGAGCAGGATACCATCGCATCGAGGCCCTTGTCCGCGATGGCTTGCACTTGTCGAACGATGATCTCACTGCGCATTCCGCACTTTCCGATCCCCCGACCCTGTGATGACGCTCGGCGGGGCCATGTTGCCAACTGTGATCACAGCTGTGATCACACCTGTAGACGGATCGGGAGTCAAGCGACTACACTTACGCACGCGCAAGTCTGTTGTGGCGTGACTAAAAGGGCGCCGATTGCCCTTTATTGAAGCAATGGTGGCGGTCGCGCGATGCGAAAGTCCGATCGGGGCGGTCTATACGATGGCGAAACGACAACTTGCCTCGATCAAGCGCCGGAGGCCCGGACCCACCTCGGCGCCAACAGGTCCGGTGTCTCAACACGTCTACCACACATTGCGACAGCTCTTAATCACCGGCGGCTTCCGGCCCGGCGAAAGCGTCAGCTTGCGCACGCTGGCGAAGAGATTGGGGACGAGCGCCATGCCCGTCCGCGAGGCCGTGAACCGGCTAATCGCCGAGCAGGCACTGCAGATGTTGCCGAACCGTCAGGTGATCGTTCCACGCATGACGCGGCGAAAGTTTTTCGAGCTCACCCGCGTCCGGCAACTTTTAGAAGGCATGGCCGCAGGCAGCGCTTGCGACAACATGACCGACGCACTGCTGAGCAAGCTCGAATCCGCTAACGCGGACATGCTTGCCGCTTTGCTCACCGCACCGGTCGCGGAAATTCTGCGGCGCAACAAAGACTTCCATTTTTCGCTATATGATACGGCACAATCGGAAGTACTCCTACCCATGATCGAAGGGCTCTGGATGCAAACCGGGCCGTTTCAAGCCCTGTCCCTGTCGCGGCAGAAGCCGCTCTGGAAAGGACATCGCCATGCGGCCCTGCTCGCGGCGCTGCGCCGGCGAAACCGAGAAAAGGTCATTGACGCGATCCAAGGCGACATCGAGGACGTGGCCGAAATGTTGATGCAGATCGGCGTCTTCGACGATTAGCATCGTGCATGCACATTTTTGTTTGGAGCGGGCCGGTTTTGGCTTAGAGATAACGACGTTGAGGAGTGGTGGAGCGCGTCAATCCATCAGGTGCATGGAATGAGTTCGCTTTCAAAGGCTTCGTTGCTTTCGCATTCGGAAGCCATCGCGCTGAGTGGGGTCTCGGATACCCGCACGTTGATGCAACGCGCCGCGGAGCTTCGCGACCACGGTTTCGGCAGCACGATCACCTACTCCCGAAAAGTCTTCATCCCGCTGACGCATCTGTGCCGAGACAGTTGCCACTACTGCACCTTCGCGCGGCCGCCGCGGCAAGGTGAACAGATTTACATGTCTCCCGACGACGTCCTTGCGGTCGTGCGCAAGGGTGAAGCCGCCGGCTGCACCGAGGCGCTGTTTACGCTCGGCGACAAGCCGGAATTGCGCTACCGGCAGGCGCAGAGTGCGCTGCGCGCTCTCGGCTACGACACGACTCTCGATTACCTGCATGCCATGGCGGCGCTCGTGCTCAGCGAGTCGAGCCTGTTGCCGCACCTCAATCCTGGGGTCATGACGGCGCCCAGCATGGCGATGCTGCGTCCTGTCGCGGCCTCGATGGGCTTGATGCTGGAAGAGGTATCCGATCGATTGAGTGGCCGCGGCGGGGTCCACTTCGGCTCACCCGACAAATCGCCCTCCGTTCGTCTCGCAACGGTTCAATCTGCCGGCGAGTTGAACATTCCCTTCACTAGCGGACTGTTGATCGGCATCGGCGAAACACGGAGCGAGCGCGTCAAAGCGCTTCTCGCGCTGCGCGATCTGCATGAGGCTCATGGGCATGTGCAAGAGATCATCATACAGCCCTTCCGAGCCAAGCCCGGAACCCGCATGGCCACGAGCCTGGACGCTTCGCCGGACGAGTTGTTGTGGACGATTTCCGTCGCGCGCCTGATCTTCGGACCGGGCATGAGCATCCAGACGCCGCCTAATCTTTCTCCCGATCTGATCGCGAACGTTATCGATGCCGGAATCAATGATTGGGGCGGCATTTCTCCGGTCACGGTCGATTACGTCAATCCGGAAGCGCCCTGGCCGCACATCGCCAATCTCGCCGAACGCATGCGCGAGCGCGGCCGTGTGCTCGTTCAGCGTCTGCCACTGTACAAGAGTTACGTCTACGAGCGCCATCGATGGGCCGACGCGAGCCTGCACGCGAAGATACTTTCGGCCAGCGACAGCGAATTCATGGCGCGCGATTCGTCCTGGGCGTCGGGCGATGCAACACCGCCCGCCGGCCACGCCATTGCCCTTCCGGCCGTGCGCCGCCGTCCAAGTCTCGATCGCCTTCTCACGGCGGCATCCGAGGGAACGTGTCTTTCGGAGACCGAGATCGTCCAACTGTTCGGCGCGCGCGATCTCGATTTCCGCGACGTCTGCCAGGCGGCCGATGAACTGCGCGCCCGCGTCTCCGGCGAGACGGTGCGATACGTCGTCAACCGGAACATCAACTACACGAACGTGTGTTCCTATCGCTGCGCCTTCTGCGCCTTTTCCAAGGGCAAAGCGGCTGCGCAACTGCGCGGTCCGGCCTACGATCTCGGCGCCGACGAGATTGCCCGGCGCGTGCACGAGGCATGGGCGCGCGGCGCCACGGAAGTGTGTATGCAAGGCGGGATTCATCCGGATTACACCGGTGAAACCTATCTCGCGGTTCTTCGCGCCGTGAAGGGCGCCGTGCTGGACATGCATGTGCACGCCTTCTCGCCCTTGGAAGTGCGGCAAGGCGCGTACACGCTCGGCCTATCGGTAACGGATTTTCTCAAGCGGCTGCGCGATGCCGGACTTGGATCGTTGCCGGGAACGGCAGCCGAAATCCTGGACGACGACGTGCGCGCCATCATCTGCCCCGATAAGCTGCGAACGCAGGAATGGCTGGATGTCATCGAGGCCGCGCACCGCATCGGCCTGAAAACCACTGCCACGATCATGTATGGCCATGTCGAACAGCCTGAGCATTGGGCTCGGCATTTGCTCGCGATCAGAAATCTTCAAAGCAAGACCGGCGGCTTCACTGAATTCGTGCCGCTGCCTTTCGTGCATATGGAAGCGCCGATCTATTTCAAAGGCCGCGCGCGGCGCGGACCGACCTGGCGCGAAGCGGTGCTCATGCACGCCGTAGCGCGGCTCGCGCTTCATCCGCTTGTGCCGAACATCCAGGTGTCCTGGGTGAAGATGGGCATCGAAGGTGCGAAAGCGTGTCTGCGCGCCGGCGCGAACGATCTCGGCGGCACGCTGATGAATGAAAGCATCTCGCGCGCCGCAGGCGCCTCCCACGGAGAAGAGCTGCCGCCGGAAGTAATGGACGAGATTGCATCTTCGCTCGGCCGCCGCGCCGAACAGCGCACGACGCTGTACAGGCCGGCGCCCACAGTCCAGCAACGCGCGTCATACGGCTGCGCGCCGTTGTCACCTGTGATCCAAACGCCCGCGATGCGCCACGCGCGCCTGTCCGGCGCACGCAGCGCCGCTCCAGAACATTTTTAATCGGAGTTTCTTGATGTCTCAGACCTATACGATTGCAATTCTCGGTGGCACCGGTAAGGAGGGCGGCGGACTGGCGCTGCGCTGGGCGAAGGCGGGCCATCGCGTCATTCTCGGCTCACGCGATGCGACGAAGGCCGCCTCGGCGGCTGCGGAGATGAAAGCCGCACTCGGCGCGGCCGGTGTGAGTGGAACTTCCAACAAAGACGCGGCTACGGCCGCCGACATCGTCGTTTTGACTGTGCCGTTTGCCGCGCAGCGTAGCACCGTCGAAGAGGTTCGCGACTCGCTCAACGGCAAGATCCTCGTCGACGCCACGGTGCCGCTGGTGCCCCCGAAAGTCGCTCGCGTGCAGTTGCCCTCCGAGGGATCGGCGGTCGCCGCCATTCAGAAGGCGTTGGGCGAAAGCGTGCGCGTGGTCTCGGCATTTCAGAATATCTCGGCGCATCACCTGAAGGATCTTTCGCATGACGTGGACTGCGATGTCCTGATCTGCGGCGACGATCCGGCCGCGCGCGAGATCGTCGTCGGCCTCGCGGCTGACATCGGCTTGCGCGGCGTTCACGCGGGGCCGATCGTGAACTCGGCGGCGGCGGAGGCGCTGACCTCGATCCTGATCGCGATGAACATGCGCTATAAAGTGCCCGGGACCGGCATCCGCATCACGGGCCTTCCGGCGGAACAACCGCGGTGACCTCATGAACGTGCACGAACCTCCCGCACGCATTGTTTCGGCGGCGCCGGCGGTTGCACGTTTCACGGCGCTGATCGGCGTCCCCATGGTCAAGCCGGGCGATGATCTCGCCGGCGTCATCCTTGCCGCGCTCACGGCGTCGAACGAGACACCGCGCGATGGCGATGTTCTCGTCATCGCCCAGAAGATCGTCTCGAAGGCGCAGGATCGCTTCGTGCGGCTCGGCACGGTGACGCCGTCCGAGGAAGCCGAACGTCTGGCGCGCGAGGTCAACAAAGATGCACGGCTGGTCGAGTTGATCCTCCGCGAGTCGACGGAGGTCGTGCGGCATCGCCGCGATGTGTTGATCGTGGCGCACAGACTCGGCCTAGTCATGGCCAATGCGGGGATCGATCAATCGAACGTGGACCAGGGCGTCGACGACGATACGGCGCTATTGCTGCCCGAAAATCCCGACGCGACCTGCGCCGAGCTTCGCGACGCGCTCCGCGCACGCACGGGCGCCGAGTTGGCCATCATCATCAATGACAGCCACGGCCGCGCCTTCCGCAACGGGACGGTCGGTGTCGCAATAGGCGCTAGCGGGTTGCCCGCTCTGGTCGATCTGCGCGGCGCGCCCGATCTCTATGGCCGACGTCTCCAGAGCACGGAAGTGGCGCTGGCGGACGAAATCGCATCTGCTGCTTCCTTGCTGATGGGCCAGGCAAGCGAGGGACGACCGATCGTGCTCGCGCGGGGCGTCCTTCATGGGCGGGCGGAAGGCGCGGCCGCCGATCTCGTGCGGCCTAAGAAAATCGATCTGTTCCGGGCGGCGCCCGGGCCAAGCGCGTCCGAGCTTATTGCGCGCCGGCGCTCGATCCGGCGCTACACGCAGGCGCCAGTTTCCGACGACGTCATCAAGCAGGTGCTGGACGCGGCCATCAATGCGCCGTCCGCGCATAACCGGCAGCCCTGGCGCTTCGCCGTGCTCAAGGATGCCGCCGCCAAGGAGCGGCTCGCGCGCGCGATGGGCAATCGGCTGCGTGAAGACCGGAGCCGCGATGGCGATGCTTCCGAGTTGATCGAGCAAGATGTGGCGCGGTCGTTCGCACGGATTACCGCTGCTCCAGTTGCCATCGTGGTCTCGCTGACGATGGAGGATATGGACGTCTATCGCGATGCGCGCCGCGCCGCCGCCGAACACCAGATGGCAGTGCAGGGCACGGCCATGGCGATGCAGAACCTGTTGCTCGCGGCGCACGCGGCCGGCCTGGGCGCAAGCATTATGTGTGCGCCGCTGTTTTGCCCGGACGTCGTCCGCGCGTCGCTCGCCTTGCCCGCGCAATGGGAGGCGCAGGCCCTGATCACGATGGGCGTCCCCACCAATGCGGGCAAGACATACCGCCGACGCGCCTTGAGCGAGGTCGTGCGCGTGGTGGAAGGTTGACCATGATCCTTGCATTAGCCGGCGGTGTCGGCGGCGCCAAGCTCGCGCAAGGTCTGACGCTGCGGCTTCCGCAGGACGAGCTTCTGATCGTGGTCAATACCGGTGACGACTTCACCCATCTCGGCATGCACATCTCACCGGACATCGACACAGTCATGTACTGGCTGTCGGGCCTCAATGATCGGGAGCGCGGCTGGGGGCTCGCCGGCGAAAGCTGGAATTTCATGGCCGCGCTCGACCGTCTGGGCGGGCCCACCTGGTTCAATCTCGGCGACGGCGATCTCGCGACGCATGTCGAGCGCACGCAAAGGCTCGCCCAAGGCGAGACGCTATCGCAGGTGACGCGCCATCTTTGCGCGCAACTGGGCATCGCGCATCATATTGCACCTATGACCGACGGAAGCGTGCGAACCATCGTTCACACCGCAGACGCGGCCCTCGCGTTCCAGGACTATTTCGTCCGTCTGCAGTGCGAGCCGGTGGTCGCCGACATTACCTTCGACGGCGCCGGAGATGCCGTGCCGTCGCCGTCCTTCTCTGCCGCGATGGCCAATCCTGCGCTGCGCGCCATTGTCATTTGCCCATCCAACCCGGTGCTGAGCGTCGATCCCATTTTGTCGATGCCAGGGGTTCACGAATGGCTCCGACAGACGCGAGTGCCTGTGGTGGCGGTGTCGCCGATTGTCGGCGGACAGGCCATCAAGGGGCCCGCCGCGAAGATCTTCAGCGAACTCGGACGCGATGTTTCCGTTATCGGCGTTGCTGAACATTATCGCGGGTTCATCGATGGGCTCGTTATCGACACGATCGACAGTGCTGCCAAGCCCGCGATCGAGGCTCTGGGCATGCGCACCGCCGTCACCAACTCGGTGATGAAGAGCCTGGACGACCAGACGAAGCTCGCAGCCGACGTGCTCGCGTTCGCCGCGCAACTCTCGGAAGCGGCACATGCGTGAGACACCGTGGCTGCTGTTACCGGTGAAGTCCCTGCGGTGCGGGAAACGCCGGCTGGAGCCGGCCTTAAGTAATGCGGATCGGCTCCGCCTGAACGAGTTTTTCCTCCGCCGCATGATCGCCGTGGCTGCAGAATTCCCAGGCCCGGAGCGAACCGTCATCGTCAGCGATGCTACCGATAGCCTGCGCCTCGCCGAAGAACTCGGCGCGCCCGCCATACGCACCGAGCGGCAGGATCTGAACGGTGCACTCGCTGACGGCTGTGCCGAGTTATACCGGCGCGGGGCTCGGCAGATCATGATTCTGCCGGTCGACCTCCCGCTCGTTCAAAGCAGCGACCTTCGCGAGATCGGAGCCTTCGGCGAGCGACATCCGATCGTGATCTGCCCAGACAGGAACGCCTTTGGGACCAATGCGCTCTATCTAGCGAAAGAATTCCCGCTGCAATTCAAGTTCGGCGACGACAGTTACCGCCAACACGAGGCGGAGGCGCGGCGCTTGGGCGTAGCGCCGCTACTGCACTACAACACTCGCATCGCGAAGGACGTCGACCTTCCCACAGATCTGGCAGTTCTGGACGAACTCGCAAGCCTAAATGGGCGCTCTGCGCTATCACACCCCTGACAGATCACAACGATACCCAGTATTGGGAGTATTTGCTCCGTCGCGAGGGAGGGACTCCCCGCCGCCTGGCGTTCCCATTCTGGTGCTTGCGGGCCGTTGACCGAATTCCCCCGATGGCTGGAACGCCGTTTGCTGCCCTGGACGAAATCCTAAGACAGACGCGGGACGAGATCACGAGACCTTTTTGACCTTCCAACCGATCATTTCACCGCCGCGATAAACGAGAGCCTTTTCTTCTGGACCGCGCACCGTGATTTCCTCCGGCGCCATCCAAGACTGCCGTTCGAGGGTGATCGTGCCTTTGTTTGGCGGCAGCCGATAGTGCGCCGGCCCGTTCAAGGACGCAAAGGCCTCCAACCGGTCGAGGGCCCCTTCTTCATCGAAGACTTTCGTATAGGTTTCGATCGCAATGGGCGCATTGAACAGTCCCGCCGCGCCGACCACCGCTAGTTTTTTGTGGATGGAGTGTGGCGCCGAGTCGGTGCCGAGGAAGAAGCACTTCTCTCCGCCGGTCGCGGCCTTTCGTAGCGCCTGCCGATCCACTTCGGTTTTGATGACAGGCATACAGTACATATAGGGCCGATTGCCCCAGCCCAGCCAGTCGGTGCGATTGAGTTCAAGATGATAGGGCGTGATCGTTCCGCCCACCTGCCCTGATTTCGAACGGACGAAATCGCAGCCGACCTTGCTCGACAAATGTTCATGGATGAAACGCAGTTCGGGAAATTCGCGAGTCCACGGTTCAAAGGTCCGATCGATGAACACGGCCTCGCGATCGAAAACATCAACCGTCGGATCGACACTTTCGGCATGAATCAAGAGCGGCATGCCAATGAGCTGCATGCGTTCCAATACGCGACGGATCTTCTTGAAGTCCGTGACACCGGCCGCCGAGTTCGTCGTCGCGTTGGCGGGGTAGAGCTTGACGCCGGTGAAGACCTTCTCGGCGAAGCCGCGTTCCACGTCGTCCGGATCGGTGTCGTCGGTGAGATAGCAAGTCATCAGCGGCGTGAACTTGTTTCCCGACGGAAGCGCCGACAGCAGCCGTTCACGGTATGCTGCCGCATCTGCTGTCGTGAGCACCGGCGGCACGAGGTTTGGCATCATGATCGCCCGCCCGAATTTTTCCGCGGTATAGGGCAAGGACGCACGCATCATGTCCTCGTCACGGACATGCAGATGCCAATCGTCGGGCTTCGTGATCGTGATGCTGTCGGTCATCGGTTACTCGCCTTGGTGAATCGAGACGGCAACCGTTTCGGCCGCGCAGATTGCCGCGAGAGGCCGCGTCGAAACCTGCGGCCACGATGAAGGCCTTCTGCACCGGATCGAGCGTCCGGCATCAAATTGCACCAAAACAATCCCGTCGTCAACTTTTTGGTACGGCCTCCACAAGCCGCGTCGGTGTGGCGCTAACCGCTGGGCTGCAGTGCAAACTCCCTCAGCTCCGGCCACCGAGCAGCCCCACCGCTCGCCCACTTGTCGTTTTTTTTGCACATTTTCGTTGTTCGACGCCAAGAACCCGTTTATCTGGAAACGGCGTCCCCAAGCGCGCCAATTGCACGACAGTGTCCGCTCCGAGAATCGTCCACCAATGCGTAAGCCAGCGTCACCTCCCATACTCGCGCGCATGACGGAGCGCCGACGCCCTTCAAGTTCGCACGATAAGGAATAATCGCTGCATGGTCGATCTCACGCAGAAGTTCGACGTCTTGGTCGCCGGCGGCGGCAATGCCGCTCTTTGCGCCGCGATCAGCGCGCAGCGCTCCGGCGCCAAGGTGCTGGTGCTGGAAGCGGCGCCGAAGTTCTACCGCGGCGGAAATACCCGGCATACGCGGAACATGCGCTGTGCACACGACGCCGCCACCGACACATTGACAGGTCCATATTACGAAGACGAGTTCTTTGACGATCTGCTGCGCGTGACCGAGGGCAACACGGATGAGGCCCTCGCCCGCCATATGATCCACGAGTCGAAGGAGATGCTGACTTGGATCGCCGAACAGGGAGTCCGGTTTCAACCTTCGCTCGGCGGCACGCTTAGCCTGGGACGCACGAACTCATTCTTCCTCGGCGGCGGCCGGGCCATGTTGAATACCCTCTATCACACTGCGGAGCGGCTCGGCGTCGAGATCCTCTATGACGCGGAAGTCGTCGATCTTGAGATCGACGACGGCATGTTCATGTCCGCCTCCGTGCAACTTGGCGCAGAGCGACCGTCGGTACGCGCCGCAGCTCTCGTCGCCGCATGCGGCGGCTTCGAGGCGAACATCGAGTGGCTGAAGCGGTATTGGGGCGCCCGGGCGGAGAATTTCCTGATCCGCGGGACCCGGTTTAACCGCGGTTCCGTGCTGAAAATGCTAATCGATAACGGCGTCGAGCAAATCGGCGACCCCACGCAATGCCATGCGGTGGCCATCGATGCACGGGCTCCGAAATATGATGGCGGCATCATCACCCGCCTCGACTGCGTCGTGTTCGGCATCGTCGTGAACAAACAGGCCCAGCGGTTCTACGACGAAGGGGAGGATGTCTGGCCGAAGCGCTACGCCATCTGGGGCCGCCTGGTCGCCGGCCAGCCCGATCAGATCGCCTACATCGTCTTCGACGCGTCGTCGCTCAAACTGTTCATGCCGTCCTGCTTCCCACCCATCTCTGCGCCAACGATCGCGGAGCTGGCGCAGAAGTTGACGCTTGACCCGGCGGTCCTTGGCGAGACCATCCGCAGTTTCAACGCGGCCGTCCGGCCCGGCACCTTCGATCACACTAATCTCGACGACTGCCGCACCGAGGGCCTGACACCGCCGAAAAGCCACTGGGCGCGCCGCATCGAAACAGCGCCATTTTATGCTTATCCGGTGCGGCCCGGCATCACCTTCACCTATCTCGGGACACGCGTGAACAAGCAAGCACGCATGCTCATGCGCGGCGGTATTCCGAGCGCCAACATGTTTGCAGCTGGAGAAATCATGTCAGGCAACGTGCTCGGGCGCGGCTATGCGGCCGGCATCGGCATGACGATTGGAAGCGTGTTCGGACGCATTGCGGGACGAGAGGCTGCGATCAATGCACGCAACTGAAGCACTCGCCGAAGCAGACCGGCTGATGACGCTCTGCAACTCGTGCCGTTACTGCGAGGGCCTGTGCGCCGTGTTTCCTGCGATGGAGATGCGCCGTGATTTCGCGGACGGCGATCTCAACTACCTTGCCAACCTATGCCATTCGTGCGGCGCCTGTTATGACGCCTGCCAATTCTCGCCGCCGCACGAATTCAATATCAATGTTCCTGTGGTCTTGGCAAAGGCCCGAGCCGACTCTTATGCGGCCTACACCTGGCCGGCCAGTTTTTCTGGCTTGTTCAAACGCAATGGCCTCACGATCAGTATTGCACTGGCGGTCAGCGCAGCCATTTTCATCCTGAGTTTCGGCACAGCGTCCGGTCCTTCCTTCTTCAGGGCGCAGTCCGGGACGGGCTCGTTCTACCGGATCATGCCGCACCAGGTCATGGCGCTGCTGTTCGGCTTCGCCTTCCTCTACGCGATCACTGCGCTCGTGATGGGCGTGCGCAAGTTCTGGCGTGATATCGGCGCGCCGTCAGGCACGCTGCTGGAGCCGTCCTCGCTCTGGCAGGCGATCAAGGATGCCGGGAAATTGCGCTATCTCGACGGCGGCGGCGCCAGCTGCGTGAACGATGACGGGCAGGCGAAGGACCTTCGCAAGCACTATCACCATGCGACCTTTTATGGCTTCCTCCTGTGCTTCGCCGCCACCTGCGTCGGGACACTCTATCAATACGCCTTCGGCCGGGAGGCACCCTATGCGTGGTACGACTTGCCGGTCTTGCTGGGAAGTCTGGGCGGCATCGGACTCGCCGTCGGGCCAGCCGGCCTGCTCGCCGCCAAATTCCGCCGGCGGCGCGAACTGCAAGATGAACCGCGGTTCGGAATGGATTTTGCCTTTATTGTGATGCTGTTGCTGACGAGCGTCACCGGCATTCTCCTGCTGGTGCTGCGTGAAACAGCGGCGATGAACCTGTTGCTCGCGATTCATCTCGGTGTGGTGTTTGCGCTGTTCGTGACGATGCCTTACGGCAAGTTTGTGCATGGCATCTATCGGTTCGTGGCCCTGGTCCGCTATGCGCGGGAGCGGCGCCAGGAAGCGGCGCATGGTTGATCCTGAGATTTGGCCGTCCGTCCTTATTTTTGAACACCTCGAAAGTGACGCAGCTTGCGGTCAGCGGCGCCCGAGATCGGCGGACGCCCAATTCCGCGGAGCCGTGATAGGCTCTGATATGAAACGGTTATTCGTATAAGGCGGTCATTGGCAAGCCGCCGGAAGCGCCGGGAGACGCGACCGGAGGGCCTTGCGGCTCCGGCAGCGGTTGAGTTATTGTCCCAAAAATGTTTCACACGCGCGCGGTCCCGCACATGGTGTCGCAATGAACCGCATCGCGGAGAGTCCGGCTTCCGGCGCAATGCTCAACGAATTGGGCATGGCGAAAGCGGCGGCCATGATCGCCTCTGGCCGCATCACCTCGGAAAGCTTGGTGCGAGCCTGCCTCGATCGCATCGCTGTGCGTGAGGACGCTGTCCGCGCCTGGGCGGCGTTGAACGCCGATTACGCCCTGGCGCAGGCGCTCGAATGCGACCGCGGTCCTGCGCGCGGGCCGCTGCACGGTGTCCCCGTCGGCATCAAGGACGTGCTCGATACGGCGGACCTTCCGACGCAGATGGGCTCGCCGATCTATGCCGGACATCAGAGCGGGTTGGACGCCTCCTGTGTCGCAATGCTGCGCGCGGCCGGCGCCGTCATCCTGGGCAAGACTGTGACATGCGAACTCGCGGGCGTGGCGCCGGGCGCGACGCGCAATCCGCAAGATCTCGAGCGCACGCCGGGCGGATCTTCGAGCGGTTCCGGCGCGGCGGTCGCCGACCGCATGGTGCCGCTCGCGCTCGGTACGCAGACCGGCGGTTCGGTGCTCCGGCCGGCGTCGTTTTGCGGCGTGTTCGGCTTTAAACCGACCTATAACATCGTGAACCGCGCGGGCCTGAAGTTTGCTGCGGAAAATCTCGACACGATCGGATTGCTGGCCCGCGAGTTGGACGACATCGCGTTGTGCTTCGGTGTTCTTACCAATCAGGTTCTTCCGCTGCGCGCCGAACTTCGCGCGCCGCGCATCGGGGTGTGTCACACTTATCTGTGGGATAAAGCTCAGCTGGAAACAAGAGCCGCCCTTGCTCACGCCACGCGGCTGGCGTCGGCCGCAGGCGCGACAGTCGAGCACTTCGACCTGCCGCCGCATTTCGCGCGCCTGACGGAAACGCGGGAAACGATCAACAATGTCGAGCGCGCGCGTTCGCTTGCCTGGGACTATGCCTGTCATCGTGCGCAGCTCAGCCCACAAATGACACACACCATTGAACTCGGTCATGCGATCTCGGGCAAGGAGTATGACGCCGCGCTGCACTTCGCGGACCAATGCCGACGGGCGCTCGACCAGACTTTCGATCGCTTCGATATTCTGCTCGCCCCGTGTGTGAATGGCGAAGCGCCCTCAGGCCTCGCTTACGCCGGCGACCCGAGCTTCCAGGGCCTTTGGACTCTCCTCCAAGTTCCGACCATGAGCGTTCCCGCTATTCGCGGCCCGCATGGCATGCCGGTGGGCGTTCAGGTGATCGCCAAACGCTATTCCGATCGCGCATTGCTCGATGTGGCCCGGTGGTTGGTGCTCAACGCCGGAATCGACGGTCAGAAAGGCATCGCGGACATTCCCGATGCCGAACTCACTGACAATTGAAAGCGCTTTCGACGAGCCGTCTCGCTTCTTTGAAGGAACACATGCAATGCGCGCTGTTTTCGTCCGGGAGTTTGGCGGCCCGGAGACACTTTCGCTGGAGAATGCTCCGGATCCAATGGCCGGACCGGACGACGTCGTCGTCGATGTCCAAGCCACCGCGGCAAACTTCGTCGATCTGCTGGTGATCGGCGGGAAATATCAATTCCTGCCGCCGCTTCCCTTCGTTCCTGGCAAACTGCCAACCGGCACCGTTGCGAGCGTCGGCGCCAATGTCAGCGACTTGAAGAGCGGCGATCGGGTTCTCACACTTGCCGAGCAAGGCGGATACGCAACCAAGGTCAGCGTACCGGCCAAAGAATGCATCGGCCTGCCCGACAAGATGACCTTTGTCGAAGCGGCCGCCATGGCGCTTGCCTACGACACGGCGTGGTTCGCGCTCTGCGAGCGGGCGCGCGCCAAATCCGGCGAGTCGCTCCTCGTGCTAGGCGCCAGCGGCGGGGTCGGCCTCGCCGCGATCCAACTCGGCAAGGCCTATGGCATGCGCGTGCTCGCCGGCATCGCCAACCCGGCAAAACGGGACTTGGTACGCGATGCGGGCGCGGACGCAATCATCGATCTGGCCGCGCCGGAGCTGCGCGACAGCCTGCGGCGGCAGGTCCACGCGGAGACCGGCGGCCGCGGCGCAGACGTGGTGCTCGATACCCTCGGCGACGATTTTTTCGACGCTGCGATTCGCGCGGTCGCCTGGCGGGGCCGCCTCGTGGTCATCGGCTTTGCGGCCGGCCGCATTCCGACCCTCAAAATCAACTACGTCCTGTTGAAGAATATCGAGGTCAGCGGCTTACAGGTGAGCGACTACCGCAAACGCATGCCCGACCTGATGCGCCAGTGTTATTCCGAGATCTTCAAGCTCTACGAGGCCGGAAAGCTCAGCGCACCGCCGACCACGACCTTCGGGCTGGACGAAGCGCAGGCGGCGTTAATATCCCTGCGCGATCGTCAGACGCTCGGCCGTGCTATCTTGATTCCCGCAAAAAATGGTGCAAATCCCGTCGTATACGCTATTCGAGAGTAAGATCGGTTCGCACGCCGCGCGAGTTTTGGAGACACGATGCCTTTGCAATATGACGAGATCGGGCAGCGACTGAGAGCGTTTCGCCTCGGCTCGGGATTGAGCGCGGACGAAGTCGCCGATCGTCTAGGTATTTCCCGGACCGCGCTCTACCGGTTCGAAAAAGGCGAGCTCGCCAAGATCGAGACGCTGGAGCGATTGTCCGAACTGCTTCAGGTGTCTCTCCCGACACTTCTGGGCGTCGGCATCGAGTATTTATCCTCGGCCGTCAGTTACTTCGAACGCGTCCGCCAGCTCGAGGAAACCGCGGAGCATATTGTCGTGCTCTCGGGGCCTATCTCGTTCCTGTTGGGATCCGACAGTTTCGAAATGGCCCTCGAGCAGGTTCTCCGCGAGAGCATCCCCGACGACCTGCCTAACCGGGCCAAGGTGCTCGACGACGTCGACAAGATCATGGAAATCCTGCACGAGCGCAAACGGGCCTATCGGCTGCGCAGGCCGCCGATTGTGAACCTTATCTCCGCGATGCAGATCGAGCCGTTCCTCAACAACGGTATGGTCGGGCGCGTGAGCCTCACGGAGAGCAAAAAGGCAATGCGCCGAGAAATGGCGCGCGCGGAGATCGAGCATTTCGCGTCCGTGATCGAGGAGGAATCGATCGGCGTTCAGATCGGGCTGGTGACGGACAGCCTGCCGCACACCGGCTTTCAGATATTCCGCCGGCGAGCCGGCGACACCCTGATGATCAGCCCCTTCCGTCTCGGCGAACAGCCGAACATCCGCGTCGGTGTTGCGATGGCGACATCGGCGCCGGAAGCGCTGGCCCTGCACGAGAATGTGGTGAAGGAAGTATGGCGCACCGCCATCAAGGGCCGCGATGCCGCAACCTATCTGCGCAATCTCATCAGCAACAATCAAGAGCCCACTGGCAAGCCCACGCGCGAACGGGCCACGAGCGACCTGAGGCGCTGACAAGCCTGTGAGTGACATCCTAACTTTCGAAGATTTCCCGGTCGGGAAAAGCTTCGAATTCGGACGCTACGAGATCTCAGCGGCGCAGATCGACTCTTATGCGGCACAGTTCGATCCCGAGTTGGCGCGCGGCGCCAGCGGAGGATCGGCTGTCTGGCCGACGGCCTCTCCATTGCAACTCTGCGCCATCCTCATGTGGATGAATTTCGATGGGTGGATGTCCGGCACAGCAGCGCGGGGCGCTCCCGGCGTGGACGAAGTGCTTTGGCTTCGGCCAGTGCGCGCCGGTCAAGTCTTGCGCTGCTGCGTGAGTGTACTCACGGCGCGTATTTCACGGTCGAAGCCGGAGCTTGGGTTCGTCCAGTTTCGTCACGAACTGATCGACGATCTCGGAAAGTCAGTGATGACGCAAACCAACTCCGTAATGTTTGCCCGCCGCGGCCATGTCGATCGTGGTCCGGATCGCGCCACCCAGAAAAAGACTGAGTGGGCCGCAAGCACGTCAGCAGCTTCGACCGCGATGCCGACGATCTGGACCGAAAAGGTTCTTGGCGAGCACATCGGTGTGGGAGCAACTGAATTCAGCTCCGAGAGCATCGTGACATTCGCACGCGCCTACGATCCGCAGCCGTTCCACGTTGACGAAGCCGCAGCCAAAACTGGACCCTTCGGCGCTCTCGCCGCGTCGGGCTGGCATACCGCTGCGGCGTGGATGAATGGCTACGTCCAGGCCTGTCATCGCAGCGGCGCCGTTCCGGGGCGGCTCGTTTCCATCACGGATTTGCGCTGGCTGCGTCCGGCTTACGCCGGCGACACGGTCGCCTGGGACTTCACGCCGGTCGGCGTCTCATCGGATGACGCGGCGGGGCCGATTGTGACGAGCCGCAACGGCGGAACAAACCAGAATGGCGTCCGGGTTTTCGAGTTCGCGGCAAAGATGGCGATGACGCACCCCCAGTAAGCGCCATCAAGTTGCCCCTCCGTGAACGGCGGGCAGCTTGATACTGTTCCTTTTTCGGTGTAAATACCAAAAAATATACGGCAGCGGTGACACCAGAGACCCTTCAATGTTCAATTCCGTACTAACGCTGCTGAGCTACGCGCAGATCTCCGAGTTCTACGCGGCGGGATTTTGGCGCGACGAACCGATTTACGGTGAGGTCGGCAAACAGGCCCAGCGTGCGCCCGACAAAACGGCCATGCGCGACCGTTTCCGCCGCATCAGCTACCGCGAGCTCGTCAATGCCGCGGACCGACTTGCCGCCGACCTGCATGCGAAAGGCGTCGAACCCGGCGACCGGGTCGCGGTCTGGCTACCGAGCCGCATCGAAACGGCGATCGTGCTGCTGGCCTGTTCCCGCAATGGCTATGTCTGCTGTCCATCGCTACATCGCGACCACACCTCCGGCGACATCGAGCAGTTGCTCAAACGGATGCGCGCCTCCGCGCTCATCGCCGAGGTCGGCTATGGCGCCGACGCTCACCGTTACTCGCTGTTCGAGCGGACCGGAGGGCTCGAATCGTTACGCCACGTCTACAGGCTTGAACCGCTTACGGACGCCAACAGCAAGGGCGCGTTTTTTGCGGGGGTCGGCCAGCCGGCCGGCGCCAATGAAGCAGCCAAACGGACCGACCCGAATATGATCGTCTATCTCGCCTTTACATCGGGAACGACCGGCGTCCCCAAGGGCGTGATGCACAGCGACAATACGCTGCTCGCCAATGCCCGCGCGATGTCGGACGACTGGGACCTGAAAGAAAGCGCTGTTCTTTATTCACTGAGCCCGCTCAGCCACAATCTCGGTCTCGGCGCTTTGGTCATGACCCTCTCTGCGGGCGGAGAATTTGTCGTCCACGATATCTCGCGCAATGCCAGCCTCATCGATCGCATTCTGGAGATCAATGCGACGTTCATCATCGGCGTCCCCACGCACGCGATCGATCTGCTGAACGAATTGCGCGCACGCAAGCTGAAGCGTCTAGGCTCAGTGAAAGGCTTTCGGATATCAGGCGCCGCCGTGCCGCCCGTCGTCGCCGCGGGCCTGCTTGAGCATGGTGTAATCCCGCAGAGTGGCTACGGAATGACGGAGGCCGGCTCGCATCATTACACGCGGCCCAACGACGAGCCTTCCCGGATGATCGAGACATCGGGGCGCGCCTGCGCGGGCTATGAGGTCAAGATCTGGTCCTCGGAGAACGTGAATGTCGAGCTGCCTTGCGGCCAGGTTGGCGAGATCGGTGGCCGCGGTGCAAGCCTCATGCTTGGCTACTTCGATGACCAGGAGGCGACTGAGACATCGTTCAACCGGCTCGGCTGGTTCATGACCGGTGACCTCGGTCGGCTCGACGAACACGGATACTTGCAGATCACCGGACGCAAGAAGGACGTCATCATCCGCGGCGGCCACAACATCTACCCGGCCCGCATCGAGTCGCCGGCCATGCGGCACGAGGCCATCGCAGGGGCCGCGGTTGTCTCAGTCGCCGATGAACGTCTGGGTGAGAAGGCATGCCTGGCTATCGTCGTGCGCCAGGGCCACGATATCAGCCCCGACGAGTTGCTGCTGCATCTCGACGAGTCGGGTCTGTCACGCTTCGACATGCCGGAGTATTTCCTGCGTCTCGAAAAGCTTCCCCTCACGCCGAATGGAAAAGTCCTCAAACGAGAGTTGGTCGATGCCATCCGGCGCGGGGAGTTTACGCCTGTGCCGGTCAGGTTCCGTCCCGAGTTGAAGGAGAAGCTGTCCCGCGAACGGCGTGAGGCCGCCAGCGGCGGCAAGTAGTGTACGGCGGCAGCCGCCTTGTCATGACGCCCTGCCGCTGCCGGAAAACAGGCCAGCGATCATCCCCCGTAGCACCTTCATCATCAGCGAGAAGCCTGAAATCGGCTTTGCTGCGGGAATCGGCGGGGACGCCGGCTGCGTCCCCGCATTGACCGGCTCCGTGGACGTTGCCGCCATTGCCGAAGATGCTGAAGCCGCTGTCTTCGCCTGCTCATAGTCCAGCATGACCTTCAGGTTATCGGCGAACTGCTGGGTGAGCTGTGAGGCCACGCCCTGGATCACACCCGTGCCGCGGCCGTATTGAGCAACGGCACCCGACAAGTTGACATTCGTCAGCACCTCGACGCGCGTCCCGGCATCAACGGGACTCAATTGGAAATTCACGGCCGCATTGGCGCCGCCGCGTCCTTTGGCGTCGGATCCCTTGGCCGACACTGTCGCGCATTTGGCGCTTTCATCCAGCTTCTCGAACTTCGCCGTCCCGACGAAGCTGAGGGCGACCGGGCCTAGCTTGACGGACACTTTGCCTTTGTAGGCACCATCGCCCAGCACTTCGAGCAGTTCGGCGCCCGGCACGCACGGCATGATGCGTTCGATGTCGAGCAACACCTTCCATGCGTCGCCAGGCGGAAGAGGAACGTCGAAAGTATTCTTGATCTCCATGGGAGCTCCCCCCCTCAGGTTCGGAAAGAGCCGCGCTTGCGGCCTTCCGATATGTCCAGAAACAACTCGTCCAGCGGAATCGCGCGGCTGATGAGCCCCTGCGTGTGCGAATAGCCGACCAGCGTCTCGAGATTCTTGGTGTTGGCGGCGCCGAGGCCGTATTCCCACGGATCGGACCCGAGCACCGCCTCCTGCTCCTCCCAGGCCTCCTGATACCAGGCGAGCGGGACGATGCGGGGATTGCGCATTTTCTTCATGGCGATCGCCTTGGCGGCGTCGAAAGCCTTGTAAAGGTTCGGTGCGACCCAGGGATAGCGCTCGGCCAATTCCGCCTTCAGCCCCATCACATGCATGATTGGGAAGATGCCAGTCTTTTTGAAATAGGCCATCTCCTCCTTCTTGTAGTTAGGGAAAAGCAGGCCCACGCGAGGGTCCTTCTCCAGGATCGGCTCGATGATGTCGGGATGGATCAGCGCGTCGATCTCGCCTTCGGCCAGCATCGTCTCGATCGACTTGTCGTCGGGAATGCGCGTGAGCTTGAGTCCCTTCGGCGGATTGAACGCGACATCCTCGTCAAGCTCGGAGAACCATTCGATAGACATATGCGGCACGCCGTATTCCTGTTCGAGGATGCCGCGCAGCCACAGAATCGCGCTCACCTGATACGACTTGACGCCGACCCGGCGCCCGATCAAGTCGGTGGGCTTCGAGATGCCTTTCGTCGTGTTGATGAAAATGAAGCCGTGACGGAAGCGGCGATGCAGGAAGACAGGGATCGCGCGAAACGGCATGTCGCGGTCGCGGCTGATGATGTACGAGGAGCTTGAGACTTCGGCCACATCGAATTCGTTCTTGCGCAGGAAACGCCAATGCCGCGTCGTCGAATCCATCCCGGTCAGGATCGTGAGCTCGATGCCGTCCGGCTCGACCGCTCCCTCCTTGAGGGGGCGGACGATTTCGTAGTCGCCGCAAGCGAGCGTCAATTGGAGTTTCTTCATGTTGGCTTCCTAGGGTGAGGCTGACAATTCGCGGCCACGGGCCGCGACGATGGCGTCGAACAGCATCTCCGGTGTGAGCGGCGTATTCGAAATCCGGATCGAAAACGGCGATAGGGCATCCTCGACCGCCGAGATGATGGCCGCCGCGGCCGGAATAGTTCCCGCTTCGCCGACACCTTTCACTCCCAGCGGATTCGCGGGCGATACGGTCTCGCGGTAAAGCGTCTCTATATGCGGCACCTCCGTTGAGGTCGGCAGCAGATATTCGGCAAGTGTCGTGGTGATGGGCTGGGCGTTGTCGTCGTAACCCATCAACTCGTAAAGCGCATTGCCGATGCCGTGGGCGATGCCGCCGGTGATCTGGCCATCCACGATCATCGGATTGATAAGGCGGCCGGAATCGTGGATTGCTACGTAACGCTCGATCGTGACGGCGCAAAGCTCGATATCGACCATCACTTCCACGACATGGCAGGCGTTCGCATACGCGAGAGAATCCGTGCGCCAATGCATCGCGGAGGAAAGGCCGGGCTCGATATCGGCCGGAAAACAATAGCCCGGCGCGCCGCGTAGAATCCGCGCAAGCTCGCCAAGGCTGACGCTGTTGTTGCCGCCGCGTACGCGCACGCACCCATCAGCGAGTTCGAGCAGGTCTTCGTCGACCTCCATGATATGGCCCGCGAGCCGCTTCGCTTTGGACGCAACCGCCTTCGCCGCGAGATGCACCGAAGACCCGGCGGTCACAAGTTGCCGGCTGGCAAAGCCGCCAAGGCCGAGCGGCGAGGTCGCTGTATCTCCGGCGATGACGCTGATCTGCTCGGGCGCAACGCCGAGTTCGCTGCTGCATATCTGCGCCAACGCAGTCGCGAGCCCCTGCCCCATGGCGGCGGCGCCGGTGAAGACGCTCACCTGCCCCGACGCAGAAACATTCACCGTTCCGCTCTCGAAGGGGCCGCGTCCGGTGCCCTTCACCGCATTGGCCATGCCGATACCGATATAGCGGCCCTGCTCCAATGCCTTCGCCTTGCGCGCCGGGAAATCGTCCCAGCCAGCGGCCGCCAATACCTCGGCCTGCGACGCCGGGTAGTCGCCGCTGTCATAGACCATGCCGGCGCCTGACCGGGCCTTCATCGGCTTCGCGTACGGCATCTTGCCGGGTGGGATCAGATTGCGACGGCGAACCTCGGCACGATCGAGTCCGAGGCGGCTCGCCACCATGTCCATCATGCGCTCCATGGCGAACGCCGCCTGTGGATAGCCCGCGCCGCGCACGGAGGAGACGGGCACCTTGTTGGTAAGCGCGATCGCCACCTCCATCGCATAGGCCGGCACGATGTAAGGCCCGGTCATGGCGGTGGCGGAATTGTAAGGCAAATTGACCGGCTTCGGCGCATAGGCACCCTGGTCGTGCAAGAGCTGTCCGCGAATGCCGAGGATGCGCGCGTCCGCATCGACCGCAACTTCGACCGTCCAGTATTGGTCACGCTCCTGGACGGAACTGATGAACGTCTCGCGCCGGTCCTCGATCCATTTCAGCGGACGAGCGAGCAATCGCGCTGCGGCCGCGACCGCGATCTCCTCGGGATAGATGCAATATTTGGGTCCAAAGCCGCCGCCGACGTCGGGGGTGACGACCCGCAGGCGCGTGTCATCCATTCCAAGCATCTGCGCCAGCATATTGAAGAGCGCGTTCGGCATTTGCGTCGACGACCAGACGCAGAGACCGCCGTCGGCAGGGCGCGGCTCGGCAAGGATGCCGCGGCCTTCCAAGGATTGGCCGCAGCCGCGATGCTGCCACAGCTCATCACGCACAACGTAAGCGGCAGCGGCGAATGCCGCCGCTACGTCACCGTAGCCGACATTGAACGTGTTGAGAACGTTCGAGGCGAGCTCCCGCCGCACTTTGGGCGCGTTGGGCAGCAACGCTTCGCGCGCACCATGGACAACGTCGAGCAGATCGTAATCGATCCCCACGCGCGCTGCGGCATCCTCGGCAATGTATCGGCTATCGGCGATGACAATCGCCACCGCCTCACCGACATAGGCGACCTCGCCCTTGGCGAGAACGAAGGGGGTATTGCTGTCGCGCCTGTCCGATGTGCCACCGCCCAACGGCATCCGGGCGTCGGTCAGCGCAGGCATCAGTTCGTCGATCGCCAGAATCGCATGCACGCCGGCGACGAGGCGCGCGGCTTCCGTATCGATACTGCGGATCAACGCATGCGCGACCGTGCTGCGCACCACCGCGACGTGCAGGACACCGGGCATCGGTATGTCGTCGATGTAATGGCCTTTGCCGACGAGCAGCGCACCGTCCTCGATTCGGGGAATGGCCGCGCCGATCACACGCGCGTGGCTTACGTCGTCGGCGTTCACGCGGTCGGGGCTCATGCTGACGCGCCCATCCTTATTGCCGAATGCGTATCGACGGGCTTCTCTCTACCGCCCGCACGCAGTTCCTCGGCTGCATCCAGAGCGGCCGCAACGATCCTTTGATAGCCGGTGCATCGGCAGATGTTGCCGGAAATCGCATCGCGCACCTGCGCTTCTGTCGGCGCCGAATTCTCGGCCAGAAACTCAAGAAGGGTCATGATCATGCCCGGCGTGCAATAGCCGCACTGCAGGCCGTGATTGCGCCGGAACGCTTCCTGCAGCGGATGCAGACGACCCTCTCTGTCCGCGACCCCTTCAATCGTCCGCACGTCCGCCTTGTCAGCCTGCACCGCCAGCATCAGGCAGCTCCGCGCGGACACGCCGTCCACCAGCACCGTGCAGGCACCGCAGACGCCGTGCTCGCAACCGAGATGGGTCCCCGTCAGACCAAGCTCGTGACGCAAACAGTCCGCGAGCGTCATGCGCGGCTCGACGCTGCAATGCCGCGGTTCGCCATTGACAGCGATCTCGATCGCGATCTTGGTCATTGGGCGACCTCCATGTGGCGAGCGCGCTTATACGCGGTCGCCAATGCGCGACGGACCAAAGCTGTAGCGACGCTACGCCGATAGCCGGCGTGTCCGTGAAAGTCGGCAATCGCTTCGATCCCTTCGCAATGGCTCGCCGCGCGTGCGAATATCTCATTGTCTCCATGCGCACCGACAAGCGCCTGCTCCGCCACGCCCAAACGGATCGGCACCGATCCAACACCGCCCACGCCAACGGCTATACGTTCGATGTGCCCCGCGGAATCGGTCGTCATGAGGCAGGCGGTCGATGCGATGGCGAAATCGCCGTGCCGCCGCGCTCTTTCGATGAATGCGTAGCCATGACCGGCCGGCCAAACCGGAAAATCGATCCCAACCACGAGTTCGTCAGGGTCGATTGCGGGCTGCATGAAGCCGGCGATGAAAGTGCCGATGGGTATCGCCCTGCCGGCACCACCGGCCTTGGCCGTACGGACGGTGGCGTCATACAAAAGCGCGACGAGCGGCAACTCCGCAGCAGGATCAAGATGGCAGAGGCTGCCGCCAAGCGTGCCACGATTGCGCGTCTGACGGTGGCCCACCATCGCCAGCGCCTCGGCGAAGATCGGAGCGACCCGGGCGACGTCCGGGTCGATCTCCATGCGGCGTTGCCGCACCTGTGCACCGATGGACAGACTATCCTCACCGACAATGACCCCATCAAGACCAGGCACCTTGTTAATATCGACAAGATGGTCCGGATAGAGGTAACGCAAATTCAGCATCGCCATAAGCGATTGCCCGCCCGCCAACACCTTGGAGTTCTCCAGCGTTGCAAGCAGCCGGCAAGCCTCCTCAATGCTCGTCGGCCGGTGATATTCGAAGGGCGGCGGCTTCATGGCTGGCGGCGCATTCCAATCCCTGTGTTTATCGGCCGCACGCTCAATATCCCATCACTGAGCGTGTCTGCTTCACGACATCCGCGGGTGTCGCGTAAATCTGCGTCAGCATGGCGCGGACTTTCTCGCCTGCGATAGGATTGACGTCGAGGCCGAGCTTCTTCGCCTCGGCAAGAAAATCAGGATCTTTCATAGTGTCATCGAACGCCTTCTGCAGAGCCTGCGCGCGATCGGCCGGCACGCCGGGAGGCGCCACGAACGGCCTTGCCAAGGACTGCGGGGAAAGCGAGAGGCGCAGGATCTCTTTCTGTTGCTCGGTCTTCGCAAGGTCGATCATGAACGGCACATTCGGCATCAGCGGATCCGGCTCTAGCGCGCCCTGCACTAGAAAGTTGACCTGCTTGTCGGTGATCCAGTTGGGATGGGTGCTGCGTATGGTGCTGTAGGAGACGCCGCAAAGTCCGTCGACCTCGCCGCGCTCCATCGCGAGCGAAATATCAGCCGAGCCCGGATAGCCCGTGACCAGCTTTACCTTTGCGCCGAAGGATTTCTGGATTAGCGTCGCATAGACATCCGGATCGGCTCCCTTGCCCTCGCCGCCGGCCTTGTACTCGGTCTTGAACATCTCGTCCCAGGTCTTCACCGGTGAGGTCTTCCACGACACGCAGACGACAGTGTCCTTGGTAATGCTGCCGAGCCAGGTGAACTTCGTCGGATCGAAATTCGCGCCGGGAAGCGCCATCAGCGGCGCGAGCGGCATACTGCGCGAGAAAGTCCCGATGACCGTGCCGTCTTTCGGCGCCACCGAATAGAGATACATCGCGGCGCGCAGCGTGCCGGCGCCCGGCATGTTCTGTGGCACGAGTGTCGGATTTCCAGGGATGTGGCGGCCCATAAACTTGGCCAGCACGCGTGCGTAAAGATCGTAGCCTCCACCCGGACTGAAGGCGATGACAACGTTGACGGTCTTGCCCTTGTAAAAGGAGGCGACGTCCTCCGCGCGAGCCGGGGCGAACGCGCCGGCAATTGTCGACGCACACACTGCGGCGACGGCAACATGTCTCCCAAACCAACGCAACATCCTAATGCCTCCAAGGACAGGGGGGATTAACGATTAGATGAAGTCGAGGCTCGCCCGTAGCGCCGGTACCGCTTGGCTCAGGGCGGATTGCGGCCAGACGAGCGCGAAGATCTGATCGAAAACCACCCAAGACAATGCGGTCACGGCGACGGCCGAAATGACTGCGGTGCGCCAACGTTCACCGAATTCGAAGCGGCTATGCAGCAGGATGAGGAAGAACAGGCCGGGCAGCAGACCGACGCCGTAGGCGCCCACCAGGAAGCAGATCATCCAGGCAAAATGGCGCAGGCTTCGGCCTAAGGGTATCTGGCCCGTCAACACTGTATCCATGCCGCCATGCGCCGCGCCGCCGGACTCTGCAGACGGCACAAAGAACAGCTCCGTCATCAGGTTGAGCGTCGCGAAGACGATGACCACATAGGCAGCGGTGTGAGGCACGAGCTTTGCTTCCCATGGCCAGCCCCTCGTTTGCCAGAACGCGGCGGCAACCACTGCCAGTATCAGAGCATTGAAGGCGACCGCCAAATTGAACCGCGGCCGCGGATGGCGGCCGCTTCGGAATGTGCGGAGCAGACCCCGCGCATTGTCCTTCAGCGGTCCCAGCACGATCCAAAGCGTGACCGCGAGGATCACGAGCACGATCGGCCGGTAGATCCAAGCCCCGCCATAGATCTGCGTCGAGATGAAGAGGTTCCGCTCGAAGACCGTGCCGAGCACGAAGCCGAGCATGAGCGGCGGCCGCGGCCACCGGAGCAATTTCATGAGCCAGCCGAGTGCGCCGAACAACACGAGCGAATAGAGGTCGCCCCAGCTTTGCGAGCCCTGGAACGCGCTGAGAAACATCAGCGCCAGCACGATCGGCACCAGCTTGCCGGCCGGCACGCTGGCGAGTCGCGCAAACAATCCGCTCGCCCCGAGGCAAATCAGACCTCCGATCACATGCGCGAGCGTCAAGCTCCAGACCATCAGGAACGTAACATCGAGGTGCTTCGTCAGCATGTCCGGGCCCGGCACGAGCCCATGCAGCAGGAAGGCGCTCAGCAGAACCGCCATGGATACGCCGGACGGAACGCCAAACGCGACCGTCGTGATCAGATGGCCACCTTCCTTGGCATTGTTTGAAGCCTCGGGCGCAATCACGCCCCGAATGTCGCCTTCGCCGAACGTCGCTGCCGCTTTTTCGGTGCGCACCGCATGGCCGTAAGCGATCCAGTCGATCGACGAGGCGCCAAGCCCAGGCACCGCACCGAGCACTGCACCGAGCCAGCCGCAGCGCAACACGAGCCACCAATGCCTGAGAGCGTCGCGCGCGCCCTGCCATTGCGCGGAAAAGGAAAAATCGAGATCGCCGGGATCACGGGCAATGCTCGTGCGCATGATCGCCATCTCGGCGAGCTCCGGCATCGCGAACAGGCCGAGGGTGAATGGCACCAGCGGCAGATGATCCCACAAATAGAACGTGCCGAACGTCCAGCGCTCGGTTCCGCTCGGAGAGCCGGATCCGATCATCGCCAGCATGATGCCGAGCCCAGCGCCGGCAAAGCCCTTGAGCGGTGCGCGCCCGCTCAATACCGCGACCATGGACAATCCGAAAATGCTGAAGCTCAGAAGCTCCGGCGAACCGATATGAAGAACAAAAGGCCGGATCACCGGGATGACGGCGGCGAGCAATGCCGCGCCGAGCACGCCACCGACGAGCGCCGCGGTGTAGCCGGCACCGAGAGCGCGCCCCGCTTGGCCCTTTTTCGCGAGCGCATGACCGTCGATCACCGTCGCCGCGGCACCAACGCTGCCTGGCACCCCGAACAGCACCGCTGGAATGAGATCGGAGATCGTCGTCACCGCCGCCATACCGAGCAGCAAGGCGAAGGCCGAATAAGTATCGAGCTTGTAGGTGAACGGGATCAACAGCGTGAGGCCGACAACCCCGCCGAGACCAGGGATGACGCCCAGAACAAGTCCGACAAGAACACCCCCCACCAGGATCACAAAGCGAACCGGATCGCATAGAGCGAGCAATGCCTGGAGTGCGGCGTCGAACATCACGCTACCAAATATCGCACGCTGTGCCCCTCGACTTTACTTATCCGAATTTCAAAACAGTACACCTCCATTGAGAGGCGTCAATGTCGTCCGGATATTGTTGCTCGCGCAATCATCGACACCGAAGTCCTCACGCCGAATGCTTGGCGACGCCCAAAGTCGCTCGCTATTTGCCGATGAGTTCGAGTGCGGCTTCGCGCGGGGCGTTATCGACCAATGCGTTGATGTCCACCGAAGATTTGAGATTGCCGGTTTTTAGCAGTAGGTCGCGCATCCAGGCCAACTTTTCCGTCGGGATAGGCATGGCCGGATTGGCGGCCGAGAGGCGCTTGGCCTCGTCGAAAAGGAAACCTGCCCGCGGATCATCCGGCTTGCGGCGCGTGACCTCATTGGTCAGGGCGACTTCCTTGTCCCGGTGATTCAACGCGAATCGCAACGCGTTCATCTCCGCCGCCAGAAACCTGGCAAGATCACCGCGGCGATCCCGCAAGGTCTTGCCGCTGACGGTGATGCAGCGCTTGATATAGTTCGGCAGTTCTTCGCCTCCGTCGAGCAAACGCTTGATGCCATTTGCTTTGGCCAATGGCATGTAATCCACCGGATCCGCCGCGGCATCGACAATGCCGGCCGCTAACGCCTTGAAGCGATCACTATCGCTTCCCAAGACGCTGAAGCTCACTTGGTTCGTCGGGATGTTGTACTTATCGAGTACGGCACGCACCATCACATCGGGCTGAGAACCGGGCGAGGAGATCGCCAGCGTCTTGCCTTTGAGGTCGGCCACACTGTTGAGGCTCATCTTTGAATAGATTTCATAGGTCATGACCGGCCAGTAACAACCCGCAAACTTGACATCGGCACCGCGCGAACCGGCAAGGATTGGCGCGCCAGGACTTCCTTCGTAACTGTCGAGATCGCCGGCGAGCAAAGCGCGAAGCGCAATCGGATCGCCCTTGAACGGTACGATTTCGATATTCGACCGCTGCTTCTCGGCAAAGCCACCCTTGCTCGCCATAAACACGAATCCGGCATCGCTATTGGGCTCGACGACGCCATGTCGCCAGACCTTCAATTCCTCCGCGCTTGCCGAGGACACGAGCAGCGCCGGCGCGATCAGCAAGAGCGCAAGCACCTTGGAAACTGCCTCGCAACGGCGCACGAACTCTCCCGATCGCATGCCCTCGTCCTCGCTTTGTCACGCAGCTGGAATACGTTGCGTCTCACGGCTTGCAACCTCTGTGCCAACGACTTCCGCGGCGGACTCACGGTTCAGGCGGCAAACGCGAACACCAGTAATTCCAGGCACGCGTCAACGTCGCCTCTGGGAACTTGGCCGCCAGTTCGATTTCAGCGTTGGCGAAAGAGTCGATGTCCCCGTAGTCCAGCGCCCGCAACTGCAAATCGGCATCGCGGCAGCTGTAGATGCACCGAAAGGCCAGGTCCCTGAGATTGGAGCCGACGACGGTCGCTCCGTGCCGCTTCATCAAGACAATTGAAGCGCTGGCCAGACAGCGGGCGAGCGACATCGCTTCATCTTCTCGTACGACAAGGTGGTTCGTGGCGCCGAACTCGTCGCGCTGATCCCACATCGGCACATGCGTTCCGATCGAGGCGCCCAACTGGGTGACGACTTTGAGCTCGAGAGTCGCGAGGCAGAACGGCAGAATTGACGGCGCGTGGTGATGGCAAATCGCGTTGACGTCCGGACGAGCCCGGTAGATGCCGCCATGAATGACGCGCTCGGAATAAAGCGCCACGTCGCGTGGATGAACTGGCTGCGAGCTGAGGTCAAATTCGAGGATATCGTCTGCCGTCACGAGCTCGGGCGCGAGCGAACGGGCGAGGAAGAAGCGTCCCGGATCGTCAGGATGTCGGATGCTGACATGCCCGAATGCGTCCAAGACGCCCTCGCGGGCAAGGATACGATTGGCTTTCGCCAGCGAGGCGCTGACCGACTCAGAGTTGGACGTCATGTGCGGGGCTCGGGGTCTTGGGAGCGGAAGCATAATATAATAGGCATCTTGTTCAAAAAATAAAACACTTCTGGACCCACCGGCCATTCCGCGAACCTCAGGACGCCTCTCATAACCCCAATACTAGGCGGTATCGCGTGCAATTTGCCGAAACTCTGTGCAAGGAGGCGCCTTGCCTCTTTTGGGTATTGTACTATTATTGTTACATTCAGTGCCGGCAACAGGTCCCATGGGATTGTGTCCGATGTCAGCGTTGCAAGCAGTTCGACGGTTCGTGGTCTTGCTCCTGCTCGCGGCCGGTCCATCGGCGTCATTCGCCGCCGACACGCTCAGGCTTGCGGTCGGCGCACCGAACAACTGGGACACTTCAATCCCTGAGATCGGGCAACGCGCTGGGATTTTCGCCAAGCACGGATTGAACCTCGAGATTCTCTACACGCAAGGCGGCGGCGAGACGATGCAGGCCGTCATCTCCGGAAGCGTCGACATCGGAATCGCCGCCGGAACGCAGGCCGCGATGGGCGCTTTCGCCAAAGGCGCTCCAGTCAGGATCCTCGCCGCTGGAACGACCGGCGCCGGCGACTTGTATTGGTACGTTCCTGCCAACTCTCCGATCAAGTCCTTCGCAGACACCAATGGCAAGACGGCGGCATTCTCGACGTTCGGCGCGTCTACCCACATCGCGCTGCTTGCTCTGATCAAGCATTTCGGCACGACGACGAAGCCCGTCGCGGCCGGCGCCAGCGCTGTCACGCTCACCCAGGCCATGACCGGGCAGATCGATATCGGCTGGGCATCGCCGCCCTTTGGCCTGCGAGAGCTGAAGGAAGGAAAGATTCGTCTGATCGCGCGCGGCAATGATGCGCCCTCGATGCGGGAGCAGACGGTTCGCGTTCACATCGTCAACGCGGACACGCTGACCCAGCGGCGCGAGGTCATCCAACGGTTCATGGATGCTTATCGCGAGAGCTACGAGTTCCTTTATTCCGACCCGCGCGGCGTCCGCATCTTTTCCGAATACAGCAAGGTGCCTGAGGACCTCGCGCTCCAGATCCGCGACAAATTCATGCCGAAGCCGGTGTTGTCGCCGGACAGAGTATCCGGCGTCGAAACCATCATGGCTGACGCGATTACATTCAAGACACTGGCCGCACCGCTGTCGCAGAAACAGCTCGCGGATCTCGTTCAGATTCCGCCTATGCACTAGACGCGTGAAGGCGCCCACGCGGCGCGATCGCGACGATCAAAGGCCGGGCGACACTCGCTTTCGTGCCGCCGCTTGCGCGCGAACAGGCAAGGCAAGGCACTACGCGCACATCTGTGATGGCGCAGCCAACCAGGGGGACCAACCATGGCCATGAAATGGCGGGCGACAAGGATTGCGATCGCGACCATCGCCGGACTCATAGCGACAACGAGCTTCGGGCAGTCTTATCCGACGAGGCCGGTCAGGCTGATTCTTCCCTACGGCCCGGGCGGCATCGTCGACTTCATCGGACGCACCTTGGCGCGTAGCCTCAGCGATACACTGGGCCAGACGGTCGTCGCAGAGAACAAGCCCGGTGCCGGGGGCATTGTCGGAACCAGTTTCGTGGGGACATCCCAGAACGACGGCTACACCTTGCTGCTGATGGATCCCGCCATCGTCATCAATCCGACCCTTCAAGCGCGGGTGCCTTACGACCTTTTCAAGCAGTTCGAAACGATCTCGGTCGTCAGTTCCTCGCCCGAGGTCCTCATCGTGTCTCCCGCTCTCAACGTGAAGACCTTCGATGAATTTGTCGCCTACGGGAAGGCCAATCCAGGAAAGCTGAACTTCGCCTCGGCCGGCGTCGGGACGACGCCGCATCTCGCCGCGGAGATGTTCAAGCAACAGGCCGGCGTCGATGCGATACACGTTCCATACAAGGGCATCGGGGCCTCGTTCATCGATATGACGACGAACAAGGTCCAGTTCGCCTTCAGCAGCATTGCCGGCGCGCTGCCCTTCACGTCGGACAATCGTTTGCTTCCCCTCGCGACCACCGGCGATGAACGCACGCCTGTCTATCCCAAGCTGCCGACGGTGGCCGAAGCAGGCCTCAAGGGATTCAGCGTCGATCTCTGGCTGGCGGTGTTCGCACCTTCTGGAATCCGGCCAGACGTGAAGGCAAAATTGGTTGCCGCGCTCAAGGAGGCCCTGGATAAGCCGGAGCTTAAATCGGCCTTCGCGACAGTCGGTGCCGTGCCGCGCGGAACGACGCCGGAGGAAGGCGCCGCGTTCGTGAAAGCAGACTTCGAGAAATGGAAAAAGGTGATCACAGACGGCAATATCAAAGTGGAATAGGATTCTTGACGCCGCGCATCGCGCTATTTCGCGGATGGTGCGCATCGATCATCGCTTTTAGTTTCTGTGGCGTGATCGGGAGCTGTGTAATCGTCCCGGTCTCGCCCAGCGCATCGTCTACCGCCGACGCGATCACGGCCCCCACGGCGGCGACGCCTCCCTCGCCTGCACCTTTGATGGCGAGTGGATTGCACGTGCTGGGCGCATCTTCGGTCAACAGGACGTCCACTTCGGGCACGTCCTGAAGGGTCGGTATGAGATAGTCCGCAAAGGTGACCGACAGCGGCTGGCCCCGCTCGTCGTACTGGAATTCCTCGAACAGGGCCCCGCCGAGCCCCTGGGCAAATCCGCCGACCAATTGTCCGCGGACCAGCATGGGATTGATCGCGCGGCCAATGTCATAAGCGATCAGCATCTTTTCGACCCGGACACCGCCGGTGCCGGGATCGATCCGCACCATCGCCAGCTGCACGCCATAGGGGTAGGTCATGTGCTCTGTGGTGAACCATCCCTCCGCGCCAAGTCCAGGATCGCGCTCGCCGCGCGTCGGCGACGCCGGCCGCAGATGGTGAGCGATTTCGCCCAGGCCGATGCTGGAACCGCCGGCAATGTCGCTGCGCACGACGTTCCCATCGACGATATCGAGATGTCGGGCGTCCGCCTGGAAGAGTTGAGCGGCCATATCGAGCGCCTTGGCACGCACCTTGTCCGCAGCCACTGCGGTCGCATTTGCCGTCATGACGGTCGCGCGCGTGGCATGCGCACCGATGCCATATTCGGTACGGTCGGTGCGGCCGTGCACGACTCGCACGCGGCGATAATCGACGCCGAGCTTCTCGGCGCACACCTGCGCGACGACGGTCTCGAAGCCCTGCCCCACCGATGCGCCGCCGGTAATCACCTCGACATCGCCGCTGGTGTGGACATTGATGCGCGCGCCGTCGATCGGGCCGAGGCCGCTTTTCTCGACATACATGGCAAGCCCAACCCCAACATATTCGCCGGCATTGCGACGTGCCGCCGCCTCCCGCTCAATCGCGTCCCACCCGAAGCGGTCCAGCGCCTTGTCCAGGAGGCCGTCATAGTCGCCCGAGTCGTAAACCACCTCATCGCCGAGTGCGACCAGCGGCCGCTCATAGGGCATTTCGTCCGGACTGATCAGATTGCGCCGCCGCACCTCGATACGGGACATGCCGAGCTTCGCGGCGATAGCATCCATCAGACGCTCGCGTACGAAGTTCGTCTCGTAGCGCCCAGGAGCGCGATAAGTCGCCGCCGGCGTCTTGTTGGTCAGGCGGAAATGCGCGTTCACGCGGAAATGCGGGAGACGGTACGGCCCGGGGAGAATGCCGCAGGCGGTGTCGGCCACCCGCGTCCCGTGGGTCCTGATGTAGGCGCCCTGGTCGTGGAAGAACGCGTCGTCGATCCCCAGCAACCGGCCCTTGCCATCGACGGCCGCGCGGATGCGATGGCGCTGCTGCCGCGAATGATTGGCGGCAATCATGTGCTCGCGCCGGTCTTCCAGCCATTTCACCGGACGGCCAAGCCGCATCGCCGCCACCAGAACCAGTATATCCTCGGGGTAGATTTCGCCGCGCACACCAAAACCGCCGCCGACGTGCCCCTCGTAGAGATGGATGCCGGCCGTGCTTCGCCCAAGCATGCGCGCAAGCGACTCGCGATTTCTGTGCGGCACCTTAGCCGCACCGTGCAATTCCAGAACGTCGCGCGCCGCGTCATAGCGGCCGATGGCGCCCCGCGTTTCCAAAGGCACGCCCGAATGGCGCCCGATCGACACATCCAGTTCGACGATCGCGGGCGCATCCTTGAAAGCGGCGGCAATGTCGCCATAGCCCTGGCTGCAGATGGTCGGCTCGGTCGTCAGCCCCGAAGCGAACTCGCCGGGCGGCGCGGCCGCGTCGAGCACCGGCGTAAGCTCCTCCACATCCACTGACACCAGCTCGGCCGCATCCTCCGCCACATAGGGGTCATCGGCGAACACGGCCGCAATCGGCTCGCCGACATAGCGGGCGCACTCCTTTGCGAGCACCGGCTGGCGGAACGGCGCCAGTTTCTCGTTAGGGCCTTCGCGAAAGTCGATCGGCGACAGGTCTGCGATATCGTCCGCCGTCCAGATCGCAACCACGCCGGGCACAGCGCGCGCTGCCGAGACATCGACCGCTTTGATCCGACCATGCGCATAAGACGAACGCACGATGCGCAGGTGAAGCTGATGGGGAAAGGACACGTCGCCGGCGAAACGGCCGCGGCCGGTCACCAGCGGGAAATCCTCGAGCCGCTCGACCGATGCTCCGATCCAGGACTTTGGCGTATGGCTCATGCGCGCGCTCTCATGTCGGACGCTGCAGCCTTCACGGCCTTCACGATGTTCTCGTAGCCGGTGCATCGGCACAAATTGGAGGACAAGACCTCGACAAGTTCTTGCTCGCCGATATCCGGTCTTTTCTCCAGGATCCCGGCGGCCAACATCAGAAAGCCCGACGTGCAGAAGCCACACTGCAAGGCGTGATGGCGGATGAAGGCCTGCTGAAGCGGATGTAGTTCACTACCGCGCTGTAGTCCCTCGACGGTGCGGATCGTGCAGTTATCAGCCTGCACGGCGAACATCAGACAGGAGCGCACGGGCTCGCCATCGACCAGCACGGTGCAGGCGCCGCAGACGCCGTGTTCACAGCCGACATGCGTGCCGGTCTGCCCGCAGTCATCCCTGATGACATCGACCAAGGTGCGCCGCGGCTCGACGGTCAGCCGATAGGCTGTGCCATTGATGGTGAGGGTGACATCCTGGCGCTCGGTCATGCCGCGCTCTCTAAAGCCCGTTGCGCGAGCGTGCGCACCAGGCCGCGCCGGAATTCGGCAGTGTTGTTATTGTCTTCCATCGGGTCGATCGCCACGGCCGCGATTGTCGCGGCTTCTTCAAAGGTTGATGCGCTTGGTATCCGGCCGCGCAGAGCATTCTCGGCCTCCGCAATCCGGCGTGGATGCGTCTCGGCGCCACCCACAGCCAGCCGCGGCTTCACGATCCGGCCGTTCTCGAGCCGGTAAGTCGTGAGCACCATGCCGATGGCGAAATCGCCGGGACGCCGGCCGAACTCCGCGAATCCACTGAGCGTACCCTCTCCGAGCACTGGCAGTTCGACCGCGATGAGCAACTCGTCTTCCCGCAAAGCCGTCGTCATTACGCCCTGGAAGAAGTCCACGGCGGATATCCGGCGGGTTCCACCCACGCTTCGCGCGATCACCGTCCCGTCGAGGGCCGCCAACACGCAGCACCACTCGGACGCGGGATCGGCATTGGCCACGCTGCCGCAAAACGTACCGCGTGTCCGGATCGGATGATGCGCGATGTGATGCACGACCTTGCGCAGCAAGGCGCCGGTCGGACCGGAAATTACACGCGTCTCAAAGGCTGCATGGCGGACACAGGCTCCGATCCTGATGGTCGAGTCTTCGACGGCAAGCTCGCCCAATTCCGCGATGCGATTGATGTCGATGAGATGCGCGGGCCGCGCCATGCGGAAGGCCATGGTCGGCACCAGGCTCTGTCCGCCGGCGAGAATGCGGCCATCGTCGGGGCCGAACGCGGCCAGCAGGGCGACGACATCGTCGACGGACTTCGGAGCGTGATAGTGGAAGGGTGCCGGTTTCATGATGTGGCGCAGACCGATCCAAACAGCTCTTGTCCGCCAAGCAGGTCGGCCGCAAGGGCGCTTTGTACACTTATTGCTACAGCCCGGCAGCAAAGACTTGCACACTTCAAACTGATCGTAAAGCACGATATTAGCGAATAAATTCGGTCCGCCTCGGATATCCCCGCAGTCGATCTGTTGCAAATGTAGGGCTACCGTACTAAAAAAGAGATGCTGCTTTATCCAGCTCGTCGAGCCGATGAAACCTCCTGCGTTCGAGTATCATGTGCCGGAAACGATTGAGCAGGCGGTCGGGCTTCTCGCTTCGCTCGAAAACAGCCGTCTGCTTGCCGGCGGACAATCGCTCATGCCGATGCTCAACATGCGGTATGCGATGCCCGATCACCTCATCGATCTCAATCGCATGAATGAACTGTCCTGCATCTCGCTGACGGAGTCCGAATTGCGCATCGGCGCCATGACCCGCCAGCGCGATATCGAATTCTCGCCGGATGTCGCCAAGCGCTGTCCGGTCCTCATCGAGGCCATCCGGCATGTCGGCCACCGGCAGACCCGCAACCGCGGTACCATCGGCGGCTCGCTCTGCCATCTCGATCCCTCCGCCGAATTGGTGACGATGTGCGCATTGCATGACGCCACTGTCACCGCGGTGAGCCCCGGCGGCGCCCGCGCTATTCCGTTCGCGGAATTTCCCACCGCCTTCATGACCTCCGCGCTGGCGCCCGACGAGTGCCTCACCGCTGTCACCATTCCCTTGTGGCCGCAGGGTCATGGCTATGGCTTCGTCGAGTTCTCACGCCGGCATGGCGACTTCGCGCTCGTTTCCGCCGCAGCGCTTTTGGAAATCGACTCGGCCTCGACGATCACGCGCGCCGCCGTTGCCTTGGGCGGTGTCGGATTTGCGCCGCTGCGCATGCCGTCGATCGAGACGGGCCTGGTCGGACGTCAGGCGGTTCCAGCGCTATGGGCCGAGGCGGCCAAGGCTTGCGTCAACATCGAGGCGCTTGAAGACGTGCATGCCTCGTCCGTCTACCGGCGGCGTCTCGCGGTTGCGATGGCGCGGCGCGCTTTGGAGGCGGCCGGCGAGCGCGCCCTCGTCGCCCGCACGGCGCACTGAGCAGCAAGGAAACCGCGTGGATCAGCGAAAGATAACACTGACCGTCAACGGCCAGCCGGTCACCGAAAATGTCAGCACACGCACCACGCTCGCGGATTTCCTGCGTCATCATCTGCGCCTGACAGGGACGCATCTCGGTTGCGAGCACGGCGTTTGCGGCGCCTGTACCGTACTGTTCGACGCGCTCTCGACGCGTTCCTGCCTTCTTCTCGCCGTGCAAGCGGACGGGCATGCGGTGACGACCGTCGAAGGCCTCGCCGACACGAACGGCATGCTGCACCCCTTGCAGCAGGCCTTTGCCGATCACCATGCGCTCCAATGCGGGTTCTGCACGCCCGGCATGCTCACGACCTTGACCGAGCTCCTGCGCGATAACCCGAACCCAACGGAAGCCGAAGTACAAGTCGCGATATCGGGAAACCTGTGCCGCTGCACCGGCTATCAAAGCATCGTGGCCGCCACGCTTGATGCGGCGAAGCAGATGAGACTGAGGCACGGCGCGTGACCACGAAAACGATTGGACAGCGGACGGCGAGGGTCGAAGACCCCGATCTGCTCCGGGGCAAGGCGCGGTTCATCGACGACATCCATATCGACGGTACGTTGCATGCCGTTTTCGTGCGCAGCTCGCACGCGCATGCAAAGATCAATTCGATCGACAAGAACCATGCTCTCGCGATGCCGGGCGTCGTGGCGGTGCTGACACGTGATGACATCCGGGCCGTCACTCGGACCGACCGCCTCGTCGTCGCCCTGCCCGATCGCAGCTACAAACAACAGCACCACCGCTGCGTTCTCGCCGCCGACGAAACCGTCTATGTCGGCGAGCCGATCGCGATGATCATCGCAGTCGATCCCTACGTGGCCGAAGATGCGGTGCCGCTGGTTGAGATCGATTATGACCCGCTTCCCGCGGCATCGGATTGCAGGGCCTCGCTGGCGGCGGACGCCCCGCCCGTCCATAGCGGGGCCGCCGATAATCTGATCGCTGAGTTCGCGAGTTGCTATGGCGACGTCGATGCGGCCTTCGCTACCGCGGCGCATGTGTTCAAGGAGACCTACTGGCTGCATCGAGGTTGCGCGCATTCCATCGAGTGCCGCGGCTGTCTCGCCGCACACGATATGGTCCACGACCAGATTACGCTGTGGAGCTCGACGCAGACGCCGCTCGTCGCGGCACGCCTGCTCGCCGAGATGCTCGGCCGCGAAGAGGCCAGCATTCGCGTGGTGACGCCGGATGTCGGCGGCGGGTTCGGGCCGAAGCTGGTGTTCTATTCGGAAGAGGCCGCGGTCGCCATCGCGGCGATGATCCTCAAACGGCCGGTGAAATGGATCGAGGATCGCCGCGAACATTTCGTCGCGACAACGCAGGAGCGCGACCAATACTGGGACGCCGAGATTGCACTTGACGGCGACGGCAAGATCCTCGGCATCCGCGGTTCGCTCCTGCACGACCACGGCGCCTATACCGCGCGCGGCCTCACCGTGCCGCAAGGCGCGGTCGCTTCGCTTTCTCTCGCCTATGTCGTTCCGGCCTACCGCATGAACGTCAAGGTCGCGCTGACCAACAAGGTCCCGGTGACGCCGATACGCGGCGCGGGACAGCCGCAAGGCATCTTCGTGATGGAGCGGCTGCTCGATCGCGCCGCCCACGAACTCAAGTTGGACCGCGCGGAGATCCGAAGACGCAATCTCGTGCCGGCGGAGGCCATGCCCTATAAGAAGGGCTTTGTCACGCGCGGCGGTGTTCCCATCGTTCTTGATTCCGGCGATTATCCGGCGTGTCAGGCCGATGCGCTGACGCGCGCGGGCTGGTCCGACTTTCCCCGCCGCCAAAGCGAAGCGCGCGCCGCCGGACGCTATCTTGGTATCGGCCTCGCAAATTACGTCGAAGCGACCGGCCGCGGCCCCTACGAGCAGGTGGCCGTCAAAATCGCGGCCAGCGGCAAGATCGAGGTCGCGACCGGCGCCGCGGCCATGGGGCAAAGCACCAAGACGATGCTCGCGCAGATCGTCGCCGAACAGCTCGGTGGCGCGATGGACCGAGTCATCGTCACAGCCGGAGACTCGGGAAAGGTCACGATGGGGTTCGGCGGCTTCAACAGCCGCCAGGCAGTGATGGCAGGCTCCTCCGCACATGTTGCCGCCGTCAAGGTCCGCGAAAAGACACTGCTGGTCGCGAGCCATCTCCTGGAAGTCGATGCCTCCGACCTCGATATCGACGGCGAGCATGTCGTCGTCAGAGGCGCCGCCGACATGAAAATCTCGCTGGGGCAGATTGCCAAGACCATGGCAGGAACCGCGGGCTTCGTTCTGCCCGGTGACCTAGCTCCCGGCCTTGAAGCGACTGAGAACGTCATCATCAATGCCATGACCTATGGCAATGGCACCGCCATCGCGGAAGTCGAAGTCGACATCGAGACGGCGGAGGTGAAGGTCACCCGCGTCGTCTTCGTGCATGACGCCGGTCGGGTCATCAACCCAACCATCGTCGAGGGACAGATCGTCGGCGCCATCGCGCACGGCATCGGCAACGCGCTTTACGAGTGGATGGGGTACAGCGACGACGGCCAGCCGGTGACGACCAATCTCGCCGACTACTTGCTCATCACAGCGACGGAGATGCCGAAGATCGAGCTCGGCCATCGCGAGTCACCGACACCGCTCAATCCATTGGGTGTGAAAGGTGTCGGCGAGTCCGGCGTCATACCGATCCCAGCGGCCATCGCATCCGCGGTCGAGGACGCGCTGTCGCCCTTCGGCATCCGTATCCGCCAGTTCCCGCTGCGTCCCAACGATCTCGCCACGATGCTCGATACAGTGGGCGCCTAACTTATCCGTTGTCGGAACGCGCTTTATCGATCAGCGCCCACAGGCGCGGCGGCGTCAGCGGCAGCTCCCTCGGCTGAACGCCGAGCGCTCGAAGAGCAGAAGCGACGGCGTTCGACAGCACGCCGCCGACCGGAATGACGCCGCCCTCGCCTGCCCCCTTGGCGCCGAGCGGGTTGTTGGGGGATGGATAAAGCTCAAGCGAAAGAGCACGTATGTTCGGATAGTCGGTCGACAGCGGGATTTGATAGTCGGCAAGAGAACCGACAAGAAGCTGCCCGTCGGCGTCATACACCAGATGTTCACTGAAGACGCTGCCGAGCCCTTGGACGGCGCCGCCTGTAATCTGCCCATGCAGCGTCAACGGATTGATGATGCGGCCGACATCGTCGACGACGACGTAATCCACGACCTGGACCGATCCGGTCCGCGGATCGACGGCGACGTGTGCCGCAGCCGTACCGTAGGTGTAGGTCTGTTTCGAGTTCGCGAAGCTGCCTTCGGCGCATACGGCCGCTTCGGCCGCGACCTGAGCGAAAGTCAAGGATCGCCCGTCAGGCGTCCGCGCTACGCCATCCGCAACGCCAAGTTGCTCGGGTTCGACCGACATCCGCCGTGCGGCAATCGTGCGGAATGAAGTCAGCAATTCCTTAGCGGCCAACACGATCGCGGATCCGCCCATCACGGTTGCACGCGACCCGTAGGAGCCGAAACCTTCCCGCAGGTAGCTGGTGGATCCGTGCATAACTTTGATCCGCTGCATCGGAATTCCGAGCGCATCCGCGGCAACCTGCGCCATCACCGTTTCGATGCCCTGACCAATGGCCGAAGACCCGACATACACGCTGACGGAACCGTCCGCATGCACCTCCATGCGCGCATTTTCGCGCGGGCCGGACGCCCCACCCTCGATGAAGCAGCCGATCGCCACGCCATGGTAACAACCATCGATCAGCTTGCCGTCAAGGGCGCGCTTTTTCTCCCAGCCAAACTCCTCGGCGCAGCGATCCAAGGTGACGCGATAATCACCGCTGTCGCAGGCAGTCTCGCCAAAACCATCATCCGGTCCGACCGCGGGCAGCGGATAAGGCATATCCTCAGCGATCAGGAGATTCCGCCGCCGGATTTCGATACGGTCCAGCCCGAGTTCGCGGGCTGCAATGTCGATCATCCGTTCGCAGAAGAAGCAGCCCTCGAACCGTCCGGGCCCGCGATAGGTGCCGGCCGGCGTCTTATTGCTCACGAGCGCGCGCGCTTCCAATTGGATATTGCGAATACGATACGGGCCGCACAGGAATTGCACGACATTGCGGACCGGCGTCATCCCGTTGGGGCGGACATACGCGCCAACATCGACGTGGATCGTCCCGCGCAGAGCAAGAATGTCCCCTGTTTCGTTGAGCGCGATCTCGATATCGGCGTCCATCTCCCGCGCATGCGCGATGGCCGTGAAATGCTCGCGCCGATCTTCGATCCATTTGACCGGATGGCCGAATGCGCGCGCGGCATGAGCCACAAGGAAATCTTCGGGGTAAAACTCTCCTCTGGCGCCGAATCCACCGCCGACATCCAGCTCGATGTAGTCGACCGCAGTCTCATCCAGACCCATCATCTTAGCGAGGACACGGCGATTGAAGAACGGAAGTTTTGCCGCTCCGAACATGCTGAGCCGCCCGGTCTGCGCGTTCCATTCCGCCAGCAGTCCGCGCGTCTCCATCGGCAGCGCAGTGTGCCGTTGAACTCGAAACTGTTCGCGCCTGACATAGCTCGCCCCGCGGAAGGCGGCATCCGCGTCGCCAGCGCACGCCGTGAACGTTGCTGCACAGTTGCTATCGGTGTTATCGAACAGTAGCGTCTGACCGGCTTCCGAGGCATGGCCATCGACAACGGCAGGCAATGAGTCGATTTCAAGCACAATCGCCTGCAAGGCGTCTTCCGCCAATTCAGCGCTGTCCGCGAGGACCATCGCCAGTGGCTCGCCAACATAACGGACTTTGCCCGAGGCGATAACCGGCTGCGCGTAGGGCGCGATCGTCGGATTGGGGCGGCGGAAGGGGATATTCGGAATCGGTTCGGGGATGTCATCGGCTGTGACGACCGCGCGCACGCCCTTCAAGGACTGCGCCGCCGCGACATCGAGCCGGCGAATGCGGCCGTGCGCCACGGGGCTACGCAGGAACGCAGCATGCCATTGCCCCTCACGCTCGAAATCGCCGATGTAGACGCCCTGCCCGCGAAGAAAACGGAGGTCTTCGACGCGCTCGACCGGACTGCCGACATAGGTGTTGAGCGACTTCACCGTCATGTGCGGCTGCTTTCGGTCGCGCCCTGGTAGGCCGCGCGGGCGTCCAACGCCGCTTCGACAATCGGAATGTAACCGGTGCAGCGGCAAAGGTTGCCCGAGAGCACATCACGGATGCGTTCTTCGTCGGCGAACGGCTCTGCGGTGAGAAGCGCATGGAGCGTCGTGAGCATTCCCGAAGTACAAAAGCCGCATTGCAAGGCATTGTGACGGCGGAACGCGGCCTGGAGGGGAGACAGTGCGTCGCCATCCGACAATCCTTCGACCGTAACCAGCGATGCCCCGCGCGCCTGAACCGCAAGCATTAAGCACGCGCGCACCGCCACGCCATTCACGATCACGGTGCACGCGCCGCAAACTCCATGTTCGCAACCGAGATGCGTGCCCGTGAGCTTGAGATGTTGCCGAAGGCAGTCGGCCAAGGTCGTACGCGGCATGACGTCGAGTTCAACGGGTCGCCCATTGACCTCAAATTCGACTTTCATGGATGGCCTGCCCGCGATGCGCGCAGAAGCGCGCGTTCCAGCAACGTTTCGACAAGCGCGCGGCGATACGCACCGCTGGCGTGAATGTCGTCGGCGGGCTCGACCACCCCAGCGGCCGTGCGCGCAGCCAACGCAATCGTCGCTGCGTCGAGGCGTGCGCCGTTCAGGACTGCTTCAACTTCGCTCAGCCGCTGCGGCACGTCTCCGGCCCCGATTACGCCGACATGCGCGTCGCTGACGCGTCCGTCCTCCTCGTCGTAGAAAAGGGCGATGCCAGCGAGGGCAAAATCACCTCTTCGCATGGCAAACTCTTCAAACGCCCATTTCCGGTCCGGACGCCAGGGTGGAAGCCGGACCGATTCGATCAATTCGTCGGTTTCGAGAGTGGTCATCAGCGGTCCGACAAAAAACTTGCGCGCGGGAACAAGGCGACGACCCGTGCTGCCGACGACTTTCAGCTCAGCATCGCAGGCCATCGCGATGCCGGGCATCTCCGCTGCGGAGTCTGCGTGCGCCAGACTGCCGCCGATCGTTCCGCGATTTCGAATCTGGTAATGCGCGACATGCGCAACGGCTGCCGTCAGCAGCGGGTGCGCGGCCTGCAAGGCGCTGTGGCTTTCGATATCGCACCAGCGCACCATCGCTCCGATGGAGATCCCATCTTCGCCGATCTCGATGCCGTTGAGGCCCGGAATGTCTCTTAGATCGACGAGGACAGACGGCGCCGCCAACCGAAAGGCGAGAAGCGGAATCAGACTTTGGCCGCCGGCGATCACTTTTGCCGCGCCCGCCTCCTCCTGTAGGATACGGATCGCGTCAGCGATGCTTTCGGGGCTCCGGTAGTCGAAGGCGGGGAGCTTCATCGGATGTCACCGGCACTGCGCGCCGGCATCGGGTCGGCTGCGCGCACGTATCGCGAAACGATCATCGCGGTCACTTCGGCAAGAATGCACCAAACTTGCTACGCACCAGGTCTTCGACCTCCTGACTCGGGCGCACGACGATCGGAAACGTGTCGCGGCGGCCGAAGGGTTTGCACGCGTCGATCACGAGGCGGGCGTTGCGTGGGTCCTTCTCTGAATAAGCCATCGGATCGAGCGCCGACGACCAGCATCCGCGCAGGACTTCCATGCCCTCGCGCGGATCGAAGCGCGTACACATCGCCCAGATAACCTTGTCCATGTCCGCCGGATCGATGTCGTCATCCACGACGACGACGAAGCGGTTGACATATGCGCCGGCATGACATTGTGACGCAATCAGCCCGGCCTGTTTGGCGTGGCCGGCATATTGCTGCTTGATCGCGACGGTCAGCCAAAGCCTGCTGCCGCCGGCCGCGTGCGACCACACGCCCTTCACTTCGGGCACGCCGGCCGCTTCGAGCTGGTTCCAGACAGCGCCGGAGCGGTACGAACCGCGGTAGAAGGAATCGTCATCCGGCGGAATCCCCGGGATTGCGCCAAGCAGGATCGGATCGTTGCGATACATCATCGTTTCGACGTGGATTGCAGGCTCCTTTTTCAAACCGCCGGCATAATAGCCCGTCCATTCGCCAAGCGGGCCTTCGTCGATTTTGTCGTTCGGATAGATGAAGCCCTCGAAAGCGATCTCGGCATAAGCCGGAATCGGCAGGCCAGTCTTGGGACCGCGAATGACCTGCACGGGCTCGCCGATCAGACCACCGGCCGCATCGTACTCGTTTTTACCATGCGGGATCTCGAGACCCGCGATCATGAACAGGGCCGGATGCATGCCGCACACAACCACCACCGGGCACGGCTCGCCGCGCTCGTGATACTTCTTCTGAATCATGTCCCCGTGTTTGCCCTTGGAGCACATCACGGTGGCAAGACGCCTATCGTGTGCCTGCACGCGATAGGCGCCATAGTTGATCCAGCCGGTGTCGGGATCGCGCATGACCACCATGTCGCCCGTGCCGATGTAGTAGCCGCCGTCATGCTCGTGCCAGCGCGGCACCGGGATCTTGAACAGGTCGATATCGTCTCCAGTCGCGACGTTTTCGAGCAGCGGACCGGACGTCACCCCCATCGGCGGGATCGTCTTGGCCTCTTTCATGTACCTGCGCCAATGCCGCACGAGATCGATCTCCGTGCCATCGGCCGGATTGCCCATCGTCATGTTGATGCGGCGGATCGAGGTCAGCAGATTGGCGAGGACGCGATGACCCTTCGAATATCCAGGGATGTCGTCGAACAGCACCAGCGGATTGCCGATCTTGCGCTGATAAATGTCAACTATGCCCCCAATCTCACGCTCACGCTCGGCACCGCTGATGTGAGTTACCTCGCCCGCCGCCTCCATTGTTGCGAGCCAAGCGCGCAGGTCCTGCTTGGGCGCGCTGAATTCGGTGTTGGGCATGGCCAGAGGAGAGACTTTGTTCATAGCGTATTCCGTTCTACAGCGACGATACTCTCAGTGCGTCCTGCCGCGGCTGCGGGGACGATTATTCATTTGCGCAAGCAGGACCTGCGCACTTTCCGCAGCTTTCATTGCTCTTCGATATGCGCGTCGTGGATGACCTTCGCCCATTTGACGATTTCGTCCTTGATGCGAACTGCTGATTCCTCGGGTGTCGAGGACATAGGCCGAAAACCGAGCGCGTCGAATTTCTTTTTAATCTCTTTCGTCTGAACGATCTTAGCAATCGTCCGATAAACGAGATCGACAATGTCCTTGGGAGTTCCGACCGGAAACATGACGAACAGCAGCGTTTCCGCCTCCTGACCCGGAGCTCCCGCCTCCGCCATAGTTGGTAAGTCAGGCAGTGTGCTCAGGCGGCTAGAACTGGTCGTCGCCAAGGCGCGCAGCGCACCGCCCTTGATGAGCGGCACGGCCGCAGGCACGCTCGAGAATGCAATCGGGGTGTGACCGCCGACAGTCGCCTCCAGGGCCGGTCCGGCGCCGGTGAAGGGGACGTGAACCATGTCCAAACCAAATGAGAGCCGAAACAGTTCTCCCGACAGATGCGGCGTTGTCCCGGTCCCAGGCGAGCCGAAGCTGAAGGTGCCCGGCTTCTGTTTGATCGCTTCGATGAGTTCCTTGACGGTCTTCGAGGACACGTTTGGATTGACGACGAGAATATTCGGCGAAGCTGCGGCGATCGTGACGGGCGCGAAGTCCTTGTAAGGGTTGTAGGGGATTTTTTTGTGCAGACTCGGATTGACCACAAAGCTCGAGCTGGTCATCAGCAGCGTATAGCCGTCCGGCCGGGACGATGCGGCGTTCGCGACACCGATGCTGCCGCCCGCTCCGCCGAGATTGTCGATATAGAAATTTCGCCCCAGAGCCTCGGACAGCTTCTGTGCCAAGAGCCGTCCCATGATATCCACGACGCCGCCTGGCGCGAAGGGAATGACGACCTTTACAGGCCGGCTGGGATAGCCGGCCGCCGAATCAGTTGCTTGAGCCCGGGCGGCATGCAGTCCGAACGCGAGGACAAACGCGCCAAGTATTGCAAGACCCAGAACCCTTTTCATTCGTTGCCCTTAGTCATTTGCAGCCTCTCCCAAACGCCATCGAGGCGCTTCAGCAGGGGCCCGTCCGGCTACGGGCAAAAACGTGGATCAGCGACGATAATGCCAATAATGGTACATTGTCCCGTTTTTGTCTAATTTTTTTACATGGCTCGTTTTTGTTACGATATGGCAGCAGAAGCCGAGCGCTGAGGGCCAATTCGCGACCGCACATCTCAGGCTTCAAAGGGCGGCCGCCTGCGGCGCCGATTCAAAATGGCATCGGTTCCGTTATTGGAACGACACGGGCATCTATTTCAAAAATTGGGAAATATGTTGATTTCTGTCCGGGGGTGCCGTTCACTGACGGGGCACCTATCGCCACCCTCGACGGATATTCCGACGAGAACGGCCATGTCCCAAGCCGGGCCGCCTAGTGATTCTCTGGATGCCTTCGATACCGATCTCTGCGCCGCGGCCAAGATGTTGGGCGCGGTCGCTTGATCGATTTCACCGATGTCGAGATGACGGACGGCCATGGAAGACTGACTGCAGTGGAGTAAGGCACATTCAGCACGATGAATGGGTGACGCCGTTCGCGTGTCGCTGATCTCCATGCCGCAAGCGAAAAATAGAACAGGCCTTTCAGCGAGGACCGACAGACCGCGCCGACGAAGGATACAGGGGGGAGTGCCGCATTCATGCCGTCGCCGGTCCTGCCAGTCTGGCCAGCATAGAGAGGGAGAAAGAACGGTCATGCCTCAGATCACCGTTAACGGGAAGAAGCACAAGGTTGCTGCGACATCGAACACGCCGTTGCTCTACGTGTTGCGAAACGAACTCGATCTTCATGGACCGAAATTCGGTTGCGGTCTCGGACAGTGCGGTGCCTGCACAGTCCACCTCGACGGCGAGGAGGTCCGGTCATGCAGCATTCCTGTCTCGGCGGCGTCGGACAAATCGGTCACGACACTGGAAGGGCTTGGTGGCGAATATGCGAAGACCCGTCCAGCGACGAAGCGAGAACAGCAACTGCATCCGCTGCAGCAGAGCTTCATTGAGGAGCAGGCCGCACAGTGCGGCTATTGCACGAGCGGCATGATTATGACGGCTGCGGTCCTGCTCGCAAAAAACCCCCGGCCCACCGACAGCGATATCCGCGAAGCCCTGGCTTACAACCTCTGCCGGTGCGGCTCTCACCTCCGCATTCTGCGCGCGGTCAAAAGCGCCGCGAAGCACATGGCTTGAGGGGAGAGACACCATGGACAGCTTGCTCAACAAATCCCAACTGGGACGGCGTCGCTTTCTGAAGGGGGCGGGTCTCCTCGTCATCAGTTTCAGCTTGAGCGGCGGCGTGCCGCGCCTCGGCCTTGCGGCGGCGGCGCCCAAGCTCGGTCCCTACGGTCCCGCTCAGGACGAACTCGATTCCTGGATCGCGATCGACCCTGCCGGCTTCGCCACGCTCCGCACCGGTGTCTGCGAGATCGGAACCGGCAGCCATACGGCGCTGCTCCAGATCATGGCCGAAGAACTCGACATCGCGTTCGACCGTACGAAGCTCGTGACGCCCGACACGAATAGCACTCCCGACCAGTTCGTCTCGTCGGGCAGCCGGTCGATCGCCTATCACGCGGTGCCGATCCGGCAGGCTGCAGCGGAGGCCCGGCACGCCCTGGTCGCAATGGCCGCGAGCAAACTCAAAGTTACGGTGGACCAGCTCGACGTTCGGAACGGCATCGTCAGTATCGTCGGTTCGCCGAACAAGAATGTTTCCTACGGGCAGCTCATCGGCGGACGCCAGTTCGATCTCAAGGTGACCGGCACCGTAAAGCCGAAGGACCCGAGCCTCTACAAGATTGTCGGCACGTCAGTGAGACGCATCGATATCCCGAGCAAGGTGACTGGCGCTTTCACATTTGCACAGGACGTCAAGATTCGGGGCATGTTGCATGGGCGGGTAGTCAGGCCACCGGCGCACGGTGCCTCGGTGATCAAGATCGATGAGGGCTCGATCGCGCATCTCCCGGGAGTGGTGAAAGTCGTTCGCAAGGCGGATCTGATCGGCGTCGTCTGCCATCGCGAAGAGCAGGCAATTGAAGCCGCCCGACAGCTCAAGGTTTTGTGGTCGGCCTGGGCGGATCTGCCGGATATGAAGTACGTCCACCAGAAGCTGCGGGAAGTCCCGACTTATGTAGCGGGCATTCCGGCGAAATATCCCGACGGCGTGATCGCCAAGGAAGGCGACGTCAAAGGCGCGCTGACGGAGGCTGCAAAGGCTATCAAGGCAACTTACGAAAGCCCCTACCATCTGCATGGCTCCATTGGTCCATCCTGTGCCATCGCCGATGTTCGGGCGGATCGGGTCACCATCTGGTCGGCGACGCAGACGCCCTACGGCCTGCGGGAGGCCGCCGCAAAATTCCTCGGACTGACCAACGATAAGGTCCGCCTCATATTCGCCGAAGGCGCCGGCTGCTACGGGCAGAATGGCGCCGATGATGTCGTTATCGATGCCCTCGTCATGTCGCAGGCGGTGGGCAAGCCGGTTCGCGTCCAATGGATGAGAGCGGACGAGGCCGGTTGGGAAACCTACAAGACAGCGCGCGTCACAGATCTGCGCGGCGGGCTCGACGCCAGTGGCAAGATCGTTGCCTGGGAAAGCAATGCCTGGGGCTTCTCCGGCTATTCGCGCCCTGAATATCATGAGCCGAAACACGGTGGGGAACCGGGCAGCCTTGTGGCGGCGCAGCTCGCCGGCTGGGCCGAGCCCGGACTCGAGGAGGGCTTCAACGGCATCGCGCTTGAAAGCGCCCCCTATTATGCCGTCGGCAGTAAACGTGTCACCTTCAACTATCTCGGCCCGGCGTCGCACCGGCAGGGTCCGATTCGCCTTCGCGTGGGTTCGATGCGCGGGGTCGGCTCGCCGGACAATGTCTTCATGGTCGAATCTTTCATGGACGAGTTGGCTGCTGCCGCCGGTGCCGATCCGGTCGAGTTTCGGCTGAAGCACCTGTCCGACCCCCGCACGATCGCGGTCGTTAAGGCGGCGACCGAGCGCGCCGGCTGGCAATCGCGTCCGGCGTATTCGGCACGGGTGCAGACCGCCGACATCAGCACGGGGCGGGGCATAGCGCTGTTCGGTGGCGGCAAAGAGACGCACATCGCCTCGATTTTCGAGGTCGACGTCAACCGCAAGAGCGGCCGCATTCGCGTGAAGAAGGTCACAGTCGCTCACGAGTGCGGATTGATCGTCAATCCGGACGGCATCAGAAACCAGATTGAGGGAGGCGTCATCCAGGGGATCAGCCGCGGACTCATGGAAGAAGTCACGTTCGATCGCTCACGAGTGACGAGCCTCGACTGGGCCAGCTACCCGATCATCACCTTCCTGGACGTGCCCGATGAGATCGATATCGTCCTGCTCGATCGTCCGGATCTTCCCGCGGCCGGTGTCGGCGAGGCCTCGACCAAGAACGTCTGGGCCGGGATCGCTAACGCTGTCTTCGACGCAACCGGGGTTCGCTTGCGCCGCCTCCCCTTCACACCGGAACGCTTCAAGAAAGCGCTCGCTGAGCGGGCGTGACAGACCCGTGCGACCTGTATGTCGGCAGCCGGGATGGCCCAGGACTAGAGTGCCATGATTCCATCAAAGCAGGCACGATGACGCTGGCTCATCATGACCGTTACGATTACTCACCGATCACCGGCTTTCGACTGGCGTTTGGCGGATTATTTACCAGTCACCATCGGGCACTTCGGCTTCGGCGGGGTTCGCACATACGCCGACGGCATTGGGCGCGCCGCCCGAAATTACTCTTGGCGGGACTACGGCCTGCGCACCGGAATCTGCCGGATTTTCGACCTGGCGGAGCAGCTCGGTCTTCCGCTCTGCCATCTGATCAATTCGACGATCTAATTCAGGCGTCAAACGGGAGGAAAATTGCAATGCCGCTCGCCGGTTCAATGACTCGGCCCCTGATCAGCGGAAGGATCGATATCCGATCGGGTCGCCTCACGGCCGTGATCCTCGCAATTGCCGCTATCCTCCCGCTGCTGTTTGGCCAAGATGCGCGCTCGCAGACTACTGGGACAATCAAAATCATTGTTCCCTCGACGCCAGGCGGCGGCGCCGACATCATAGCCCGCTTGCTGGCGGACGAGATTGGCCGCACGCAAGGGATAACGATGATTATCGAGAATCGCCCGGGGGGAGGTAACACGATTGGAACAGATATAGCATCGCGTGCGGCGCCTGACGGTAACACTCTCCTGATCAGTACGCCTGAGTTTGTCATCAATCCACATCTGCGAAAGCTGAACTACGATCCCCTGACCAGCTTCGAGCCGATTTGCTATCTCGCACGGTCTCCGCAACTCCTCGTCGTCAACTCCTCATCGCCTTACCGTACCCTCGCCGATCTGCTTGACGCCGGCCGCTCCAAGCCTGGAGAACTTACGCTTGCAAGTGCCGGCCCCCAATCCAGCCCTCAGATCGCTTTTGAGACCCTCCGGCGTGTGGCGAACGTGGATATCACCTACGTCCCGTATCAGGGTGCGGCTCCAGCGGTTGCCGCCTTGTTGGGTGAGCATGTGACATCGGTGCTCGCCAGCTATCCAAATGTGGTGGAGCAGATCAAGTCGGGGCAACTGCGCGCACTCGCCACCACGTCACGGACGCGGATCGAGCAACTGCCGAATGTGCCAACCGTCGCTGAGTCCGGTTTTGGGGACTTCGAGACTGACCTTTGGTTCGGCACGGCCGCACCGGCGAAAACGTCAAAGAAAACCATCTCCCAACTCGCCGGTTGGTTCAGCGCGGCACTGCAGGTACCTGAGATCAAGTCAAAACTTAACTCCCAAGGGCTCTTTCCGGTCGGAACATGCGGCGCGGATTTTGCCAAATTTATCCGCGAACAATATGACCAATATGGTCGCGCGATTCGCGACGCGAACATCATGATAAAATGACCGAATATCCGACACGCCGAATTGCCTTTCATGCCCACGACCAGTTCGTGGAATGATTCTTCATGTTGGTGTCAAGCGTCACCCGGAAGTGACCCCTCTGCGACATGAAGAACTGACCCCCGTGGCTCTCACGCTTTTTTCTCGGACTTCGCTTCGGCCGTAGTGGCCTTCTGCAGAAGGCCGCTACGGCGCTTTTCCTTCAATCGATAGCTGTCACCACGGATCGTGATCACATGGCTGCGGTGAAGAAGGCGATCGAGGATAGCCGTTGCCACCGGGACCACAATGTCATGAACTCGTCAGGATACCCCGCGCGAATTTCTCTTCGGCGGCCTCAAGATTCGCCATGAATGCACGCCATTCGGAGGTCGCGTTTCTGATCGGACTGGACAAGTGCTGCATATCGCAATGCTCCGCGGCGCCAGTTCAACCGAGCTTGATGCCGCCGGTTTTGATCACTTTCTTCCAGCGCTCGGTCTCCTCGCCCAAATAGGCCGCGGTTGCTTGCGACGTCCCACCGACGGCTTCAGACGAAAGGCCCTCCAGGCGTTGCCGAATCACGGGATCGGCAAGGGCTTCGTTGACGTCGACGTTGATTTTATTCTCGATAACCTGCGGCGTTTTGGCGCGTGCGACCAGCCCATACCAGGCCGCCGCCGAACGGGAAGCCGCAGAGGCGGCTGCGCTGATAGCTCGTGATTACGGCAGGGCCGGCAACTCCGGCGAGGTCACTATCGAAGTGAGAGAGGCAGATGGAAACAGAATATTGATAATAACCGTAATGCTTCGGATCGTTCGCGTGATTCCGCATTCCTGGTAGCAAGCGCCGCCCTCACCATACGGCCCGACGTACATGACAAATTGCCGCACAGCGATAGGGCTTACACACATCGTCTTTGACGGTGCAGCGCGCGGCGAACAGCCGTTCCAAGCGCGGTAGCCTCGACGTTCGCGGAAGTCTGCGACCATCCCCTAGGCGGACGCCGTAGACCGGCTTTCCCGCATCGGCCTTGCCGCGACTGCCAAAAGGGCGCAGATTCTTATATAGAATCGACGTCTGGGCGCGGTTAACGAGGCCCGTCGACAACAAACAAGGAAAATACTTGCCGGACCCGAGGCCAAGCAAGAACAACACGTACCAGCTTGAAGGTCTGGTACCTCGTTCATGCAACGTCCTGCTGGTTTATCCTCGCTTTGCCTCGGGCACGTTTTGGAATTTTGAAGCGACGTGCAAGCTGTTTGGCGCGCGCTACCCTGCCGCCCCGCTCGGTCTGATCACTGTAGCAGCGCTGCTGCCATCTGCATGGACGGTGCGACTGGTCGACCACAACGCCGAAGAGCTGACTGACGACCATCTCGAATGGGCAGACCTCGTGATGACCGGAGGCATGCTGACTCAACAGCGCGATACGCTGGATGTCATCGATCTGTGCCATGCAGCGGGCAAACCTGTTGTCGTCGGCGGACCCGCTGTCACCTCAACGCCACAAATCTACGCGGCTGCTGATTTCCGCGTACTCGGCGAAGCGGAAGGTATCATCGACGAATTCATCACGGCATGGGAAGCGGGCGCGACAGAGGGATTGTTCGAGGCCGAGAGGTTTACTGTCGATGTGACCAAAAGCCCGATCCCCCGTTTCGCTCTTCTTAACTTCGACTATTACCTTCATATCGGCGTGCAATTCTCGCGCGGCTGTCCGTTCACCTGCGAATTCTGCGACATCATTGAGCTTTACGGCCGAGTTCCCCGCGCCAAGACCAATGCCCAGATGCTGAGGGAACTCGACGAGCTTTACCGCCTTGGTTATCGCGGTCATGTCGATTTTGTCGACGACAACCTCATCGGCAATAAGAAGGCCGTCAGAACATTCATGCCGGAACTGAAAGCCTGGCTCGAACGAAACGAATACCCATTTGAATTTACCACTGAGGCGTCGGTCAATCTGGCGGATGACGACGATTTTCTGGCTGCGATGAGCGAGGCCAACTTCGTCGGGGTGTTTATGGGAATTGAAAGTCCCGATACCGACACGCTGATCGCCATGAAGAAAAAGCAAAACACCCGCCGCAGCCTGGTCGAGAGCATTCACAAAATTTATGCGGCGGGCCTCTTCGTCACGGCAGGATTTATCGTCGGTTTTGATAGTGAAAAGGGTTCGGTCGCGAGTGGCATGATCAAGTTAATCGAAGACGCCGCGATCCCAGTATGCATGGTCGGCCTGCTCTATGCCTTGCCCAACACACAGCTCACGCGCCGGCTCGAAATGGAAGGCCGTTTGCACCCGACGCCGGACCCGCATCTCGCGGGCGCCGGCGATCAGTGTACCCAGGGCTTAAATTTCGATACCTTACGTGCGCGGCAGGACATCCTGCTCGACTACAAGCGCATCCTGGAGAAGGTCTATGATCCAGCGGCCTATGCCGGACGTTTGGAACGCCTAGCGAATGTGGTGAACAACTCTCAGCGACGTCGCCGCACCAACCCCTACGATCGGTCGAACAGATTCAGCGGCCCAGACATGGTTCATCGGATTATTAGCAACTTGCCGGAACCACGTGACATCTTTTGGCCGGCCTTTAAAAGATGTTTGTCGAGCAATCCGCAATCGGCGCGTTGGATCGTCACGTTGACAGCTCTTTACCTGCACCTTGGTCCGTTCTCGCGATTCGTGATTGATCAAATCGACCCGAAGATTGAAGCTCTCGAAACCAGCGCCCTTGATCCGCACTCGACGGACAGTAATGGCCCGATCAAAAAGACGGCGCTTCAACGCATCTAGGCGTGTCCACTTTCGGTGCAGACTCAAAGTGCCGAGGGCGCAAGTGTTGCCCATCCGCAATCATCGGTAGCGTCGCGAAAGACCGAACCGTCTAAGGTGAAACGACGGTTGCTCGATCCCGAGTTCTGGGTAGTAACCTCATATGACTTCGGCACGGGTCAGTTCGTAATCACACGCGGGGCGGAGCCGTTTCAGGACGTAGAGTCGTCCGACCCTGAATACGCTGGGTTCGAGGGCGACCTGAAGCTCAAATACGTAAAGCACCGCAGGCGCGAAAACCGGCTTCGGGCAAAGAAGATAATGGCGGCGAAATACGAGGATGGCGGTCGACTAATATGCGAAGTTCCTCGTTGCGGCTTTGATTTCTTTGAGCGCTACGGGCAAGTCGGCCAGGACTTTGCGCATGTCCACCACACTGTACCGTTGGCCGAAGCGCCCGACACGGGCCGAAATACCCCTTTGAACGAGCTGAAGATCGTTTGCGCAAATTGCCATGCCATGATGCACCGCTACGGCAAGTGTCTGCCGCTCGAAGGGCTTATTCCTTAAAATGTTCGACCGCAGCAAACTATCCCCCGACGATGAGATGTATGAGCACGTCGACGACATCAATCGAGCAATCACGGATGTTCGCTCGCACCTAACGGATGAAATCAAGATCGACCCAGAACTCTCGCATACCCGCGCGCCACTGTACGCGCAGAGCCATGGCACCCACCGGCGTGCGGCCGCCATTTCGACGCTGGTTCTTTCGGACGCGGGCCTCAGCGTTGCGGCAAGGATGGTCCGCGCCTCTTCATGATCGAAGCCTTTTTCTTGCTCATGCAGTGATTTTTTGACGCGCACTTTGACGCGTTCGGCCGGGTTTTCAGGCAGATGACCTTGGTCGACGGCGTACTGGAGGGTTGCCCTGACCGAGGCGAGGTAGACGTCGCGCA
>DASXOK010000254.1:0-9504 GCA_036494425.1 Pseudolabrys sp. | reverse complement strand
CGCGGCGCGCGGTACGCGCCGCTTTTGTCGTCTTGCGTCTTGTCCTGCGGCGTTCTCGCATTTTGTCTGTGGAATGGAGACTCCGATGCGCAATGTCGGCCGCAAACTCGCTTTCGTGCTCGCTTCGTCGAACCACGGAACGATGATCGTCAACCGGCTCGACTACCGCATGACGGGGCCGGAGACCGGCAGCGGCGTCGGTTTCCATCTCCTGGAAAAGGCCTGCTTCGAGCCGGTCGAAGGCGAACTGGCGGTGCAGCTTTTGGAACAACGCCGCCGCATCTACGGCGACGGCGCGATCGCGATCGACTGCGGCGCCAATATCGGCGTGCACGCCGTCGAATGGGCGACGGCCATGACCGGCTGGGGCTCGGTGATCGCCATCGAGGCGCAGGAGCGCATCTATTATGCGCTCGCCGGCAACATCGCCATCAACAACTGCTTCAATGCCATCGCCATGCACGCGGCGGTATCGTCCGAACCGGGCGTCATGGAGGTCCGCATTCCGGATGAATTCATCGGCCACGCCGTCGACAGCGCCGACGACAAGCTCGTTCCGATCCAGAAGATCACGCTCGATTCATTGGATCTGCCGCGTGTCGACCTGATCAAGCTCGACATCGAAGGCATGCAGATGGAAGCCCTCGCGGGTGCGCGGCGGACGCTGGAGCGGTGCCGGCCGATCCTGTTGATCGAGCGGATCAAGGCGGGACGCGAATTGTTGCGCGCGTGGCTCAACGATTGCGGCTATCAGGCGATCGAGACCGGCTTCAATATCCTGGCGCTGCACAAGACCGACGCGATCCTGACCCAGCTCGCGCCGCAGGATGCGCCACCGGAGCAATCGACGGCGGCGGCTTGAAGTAACTAAGCCGCCTCGACGCGCGGCAGGTGCAGGCCGCATTCGCTGTTGCCGTCGTTCTCCCACCACCAGCGCCCGTTGCGCTCCGGCTCGCCCGGCCTGAGCGCGCGCGTGCAGGAGGCGCAGCCGATCGACGCGAAGCCGCGCGCATGCAGCGCGTTGATCGGCACGTCGTCGGCGCGCACCGCGTCGAGCACGGCCTCGCGCGTCCAGTCGAACAGCGGGTTGAACTTGATCAGGCCGCGGCTCGCGTCAAAAGCGGCGAGCCCGGCCGCGCGGCGCGTCGCCGTCTGGTCGCCGCGCACGCCGCTCATCCAGGCCGATGCGCCTGAGAGCGCGCGGTCGAGCGGCCGCGTCTTGCGCACGGTGCAGCAGGCCACGCGCGCCTCTTTCGAGTCGTAGAATCCGTTCACGCCTTGCGTGGCGACAAGATTTTCCAGCTCCGGACGCTCCGGGTAGATGGCGCGGATGCGGCGGCCGTATCGCGCTTCGGTCAGCGCCCATAGATCGTAGGTCTCGGGAAACAGCCGCCCGGTATCGAGCGTCACGAGGTCGATGTCGAGCTTGGCCTCGGCGATCCAGTGGATGAGCAACTGGCCCTCGATGCCGAAGCCGTGCGCGAAGACGATGCGGCCGTCCACCCGCTCACGCAACAAAGCGATGCGTTCGGCCGGGTCCAGGCGCGCTCCGACGCGCCCAAGCTCCGCCGCGAGCGCGGCCTTGCCGGGCTTCGAGGTCGGGGAAAGCTCTTCCACGTTGCCGGGCAATTCCGGCGATGGCTGTGATGACTCATCGAACATGACCCGCAACGTGGTGTCGCATAAGGGCGTTGTCAAAGCCGAAATAATTTCCGCGATCTGCCCGGCGCCGCGCAACGACGGTTCTAGATACGCGCATGCCAAGAACACGCGCATGCCAAATGCGATGCCGATACGCCGAGAAAGATCATTATCGCCGAGCAGCGCAAAACGCGGCGAATCTCATGGCCGCGCCGCGCGGTACAGGAAGATATTTCCTCGGGAAGTTTAATTTTCTGCGCGATACGGGCGGCGCGGCAGCCGCACTCTGCATTGTCCCGTTGGCGAAGAACGCTGTTCTTCGACGATGCTCACTCCATCGCCGCGCCCATTTCGATGCGGACAGGGAGATAGCCATCGATGCCGAGCGCCTTGAGGATCTCCTCGGCGTGGATGGCGTCGCGCGTCTCGATGGTGACGTCGAGCCGGGCGCCTTTGGCCGGCACGTCGAGCAGCAGGCGGCGGTGGTTGACCGCGAGGATGTTGGCGCCGAGCTCACCGAGCCGCGTGGCGATGGCGCCGAGCACGCCGGGCCGGTCGGGAATGGTGAGGCGGAACGAGACAATGCGGCTGTCGCGCTCGAGCTCGCGCACCATGATCGAGGCGAGCACACGCGGATCGGTGTTGCCGCCGGAGAGGATGAGCCCGACGCGCTTGCCGCGGAAGCGCTCAGGGTTCGTCAGCATGGCGCCGAGACCCGCGGCGGCGGCGCCCTCGGCCATCGTCTTCTGCAAGGTCAGATAGCAGTTCACCGCCCGCTCCAGCCGCGCCTCGTCGACCAGCATCACCTCGGACACCAGCTCGCGGATGACGGGCAGCGCGAGCTTGCCGACGTTCTTGACGGCGATGCCTTCGGCCAAAGTCGGCCCCCCGATGGGGCGGCTCTCGCCCTTGAGCGCGTTCCACATGGACGGATAAAGCGCCGCCTCGGCACCGACGATCTCGATATGCGGATTGACGGCGCGCGCGGCGATGGCGTTGCCGGCGATCATGCCGCCGCCGCCGATGGGGATCACCAGCACGTCGAGGTCGGCGACCTCCTCGAGCATCTCCAGCGCGATGGTGCCCTGCCCGGCGATGACATGGGCGTCGTCGTAAGGATGCACCAGCGTAAAGCCGCGCAACTGCTGTAGTTGCTCGCACCGCGACTGCGCCTCGGCCACGGTCTCGCCCTCGAGCACGACGTCGGCGCCATGCGCGCGCGTCGCCGCCACCTTGACGAAAGGCGTCGTCACCGGCATGACGATGGTCGCCGGAATGCCGAGCCGCGCGGCGTGATAGGCGACCGCCTGGGCGTGGTTGCCGGCCGACATGGCGACGACGCCGCGCTTGCGCTCGTCCTCGGTCAGCGAGGCGAGCTTCACCAGCGCACCGCGGTCCTTGAACGAATTGGTGACCTGGAGATTCTCGTATTTGACGAAGACGTCGGCGCCGGTGAGCGCGGACAGCTTCGGCGCCGGTAGCATAGGCGTGCGCAGCACCGCGCCTGCGATCACGCGGCGGGCGGCTTCGATGTCGGCAAGGGCAAGTTTCACGAAAAGCGTCCTCTTCGCGCCGGAGTCGGCGCGGGCTGGATGCACCATGCCGCAAGCGCGGCCGGGCTTCCAGCGGCCACGGCGCGGGGTGGCGCGTCGCCTTGCGTTTGGCTTATTCTTCACCATCTGCGGGATGGGCGGCCGGACGATTTAGCGTATCCGGCCCGCACCAAGAGGGGGTTGAGACCGCCATGGCGATCGACATCAAGCCTCATGCTTACGATCCGGTGACAAACCCGGAACTGTTCGAGGGCGTGCTATCGCGCCGCATCCTGGCCTTCGTCATAGACTTGGTGATTCTCGCGATCCCGGTGGTGCTGGCGTCGATCTTCATCTTCGCCTTCGGCATCGTGACGCTCGGCTTGGGATTCTTCCTCTACGGGCTCCTCTATCCAGGCACGGTGATCTGGGCGCTCGTCTATTTCGGGGTAACGCTGGGTGGCCCCAGTTCGGCCACGATCGGCATGCGCGTGATGGACCTGGAAATGCGCACCTGGTACGGCGCGCCCGCCTATTTCGTGCTCGGCGCGGTGCATGCCGTCGTGTTCTGGGTGTCGATCACCGCACTGACGCCCTTCATCGTGCTCGTGGCCTTCTTCAACGAGCGGCGGCGTCTGCTGCACGACATCCTGCTCGGCACGGTTGTCATCAACAATGCCCGCCGCGCCGCCATGCTGCGCGGCGGCATGATGGGCGCGGCACCCTACCGCGACGCCCTATAATGGCCTTTGACGGGAGGCATAGGGCGCGCGATGCTAGACGTTAATCTCCGGGGCGCCATGAATTTGACGGGCCGATGACCCAGCACTCGCGCGATACGCCGCAATTCTATCTGACTGCGCCTTCCCCCTGCCCATATCTGGAAGGCCAGGAGGAGCGCAAAGTCTTTACCCACCTGGTTGGCGAACGCGCGCGCGAACTCAACGACCTGCTGACCCATGGCGGCTTCCGCCGCAGCCAGTCGATCGCTTATCGTCCCGCCTGCGAGACCTGCCGCGCCTGCGTCTCCGTGCGCGTGGTGGCGAAGGACTTCAAGCCCTCCCGCAGCATGCGCCGCAACGCCGAGCGCAACGGCGACATCATCGGCGATCTGCGCACGGCGACGCCGACCTCCGAACAATATTCCGTATTCCGCGCCTATCTCGACGCGCGTCACCGCGACGGCGGCATGGCCGACATGACCGTGCTCGACTATGCGATGATGATCGAAGACAGCCATGTCGAAACGCGGTTGATCGAGTACCGCCGGCGCGGGCCGGACAGCGGCATCAACGGCCGCGGCTCCGGGCAATTGCTCGCGGTCGCGCTCACCGACGTGCTCAGCGATGGGCTGTCGATGGTCTATTCGTTCTTCGATCCGGAAGAAGCCGACCGCTCGCTCGGCACCTTCATGATCCTCGACCATATCGCGCGCGCGCTGAAGATGGGCTTGCCTTACGTCTATCTCGGCTACTGGGTGCCGGGCTCGCGCAAGATGGACTACAAGGGCCGCTTCCTGCCGCAGGAACGGCTGCTGCCCGCGGGCTGGACGCGCGTCGACCGCTGACGCAATCCGTCAGACGCCCATGAAGGTGTCGAGCAAGAGCTTCACGTTCAGCACCAGGATGATCGCCGCCACCGCCCAGGCCAACACGGCGACGGGCCGCGAGATGGCGAAGCCGCCCATCTTCTTGCGATCGGAGACGAACTGCACCAGCGGGATCACCGCGAAGGGCAACTGCATCGACAGGATCACCTGGCTGAGGATCAGCAACTGCCCGGTGCCGCGCTCGCCGTAGAGCGCCGTCACGACAACCACCGGCACGATGGCGATGGCGCGCGTGACCAGCCGCCGCGCCCAATGCGGCAGTCGCAGATCGAGGAAGCCTTCCATCACGATCTGCCCGGCGAGCGTCGCCGTGACGGTCGAGTTGAGGCCGGAGGCAAGCAGCGCCACCGCGAACAGCAACGAGGCGATGCCGACGCCGAGCAGCGGTGACAGAAGGGCGTAGGCATCCTCGATTTCGGCGATGTCCGTCTTGCCGTTGGCGTGGAAGACCGCGGCGGCGACGATCAGGATCGCGGCGTTGACGAACAGCGCCAGCATCAGCGCGATGGTGCTGTCGGCGGTGGCCCAGCGGATGGCGGCGCGGCGTCCCTTGTCGTTGCGCTCGAACTGGCGCGTCTGCACGATCGACGAATGCAGATAGAGGTTATGCGGCATCACGGTGGCGCCGATGATGCCGATGGCGATGTAGAGCATCTCCGGATTGGAGACGATCTCGCGCGAGGGCACGAAGCCGCCGAGCACGGCGGCGACCGGCGGCGCCGCCAGCACGATCTGGATGACGAAACAGGTCGCGATCACGATCAAGAGCGCGATGATGAAGGCTTCCAGGAAACGGAAGCCTTTGCTCATCAGCATCAGCACCAGGAAGGCATCGAGCGCCGTGATCAGCGCGCCGCCGATCAGCGGGATGCCGAACAACAGCTTCAGCGCAATGGCGGTGCCGATGACCTCGGCGAGATCGCAGGCGACGATGGCGAGTTCGCAGGCGATCCACAGCACGAGACCGACCGGGCGCGGATAGGCATCGCGGCACGCCTGCGCCAGGTCACGGCCGGTGGCGATGCCGAGGCGCGCGGCAAGCGCCTGCAACAGGATCGCCATCAGGTTGGAGATCATGATGACGGCGAGCAGCGTGTAGCCGAACTTGGAGCCGCCGGCGAGATCGGTCGCCCAGTTGCCCGGGTCCATGTAGCCGACCGAAATCATGTAACCCGGCCCGGAGAAGGCGAGCAGACGGCGCAGCCAGGAACCGCCGTGCGGAACAGGGATGGAGGCGTGGACCTCGGACAGGCTGCGGCGATCATGCGGGCGTGCCGAGCGCCAGCCCGGCTCGCGGCTGCCGTGCATTGCTGGAATCACTTCGCCCGTGGTCTCACTTCGATACGCCATCGCGGGGATGTCCTTGCGTCAATGGCAGGAGACTTATGCAATTGCAAATTATTCGCAACAACGTTGGCAGAGGATGGGATCACCGTCAAGTTACTTGCGAATGGTTTGCAACTTTGGGCCCCACGGGAGCCGTGCGCGCCGGGGGCTCGCTGTAACCGCTTTCTGACCGGCGATTTGGGGGCTTTTTTGGGTGGGACTAGGTTGAGCCGGGCTATCGGGGCGCCAGGAGCCCCGCACTGGGCGCGTGGGGACCGTTCGGAGACATCGGCGACGCCACAGGCTGCCGGCCGGCGGTGGCCGCCCCTGTGGGCCGGCATGGCGGCGCTCGGCCTTCTGGCGCTCGCTCCGGGCGAAACAGCCAAGGCGGCCGATATGGCTGCCGGGGATAAGGGGGCGGCCGACAAGAGCCAATACACCCTCTTCAACCCAACGCCGGAGCGGCTGCTGCGCGAATTCACTACCGACCGTCCGGATATGACGGAGAGCGCCTTCACGGTCGATGCCGGGCATATCCAGTTCGAGACCAACATCTTCGGCTTCACGCGATCGCGGCCGGATGCCGGCGGCACAGTCACCGACACCTACGGCTTCGGCGAGACCAATGTCCGCATCGGCCTGACCAACCAGTCCGAGCTCGATCTCATCTGGCAGCCCTACGGCATCGTGCAGACGCGGCCCTCCGATCCGCAGATCGATCCAACGCGCAGCGCCGGCATCAGCGGGCTCACGGTGCGCTCGAAGATCAACCTCTGGGGCAACGACAGCTACGAGAAGCCCGGCGCCACGGCACTCGGCCTTCTCCCCTACGTGACGCTGCCGACCGACCGCGGCAACGGCATCAGCAACGATGCGGTCGAAGGCGGCTTCATCCTGCCATTCTCGATCAAGCTCACCGACAAATTCGATCTCGGGCTCAACGCCGGCCTCGACATGCTGCACAACGACGACACCTCGGGCTATCATCCCGAATATTTCGCCAGCGCCTCTCTGTCCTACGATTGGACGGAACAGTTCAGCACCTATTACGAGGTGGCCGGCCGCACCGGCACGCATGACCCGCGCGGTGACATCCTCATCCTCGCGACCGGCTTCACCTATCAGTTCGCAAAAAATATGGAGTTCGATGCCGGCGTAAACTTCGGCGTCACCGCCGCCGCCGATCCGATCAATCCCTTCGTCGGATTCTCCGCGCGGTTCTGACGAGACGCATCCCTCACTTGCCGATATCGCCACCCTGCCCGCGGGAACTTCCCCCGCTTCCTTCGGGTTATCCTCTCGGTTGAGATGAGACGAACGGGGCAATGACGGGAATCCGCAGCCGACTGCCATTGCTGTGCATGCTGGCAGCGCTGCTCATGTTGGCCCTTGCGCCGGCCTTGGCGCAGGCGCCGGGCGATGCCCACAAGGGACCGTCGGAAGCCCCCTTCATCGCCGAGATCCTGGCGCTGATGATCGTCGGCCGTCTGCTCGGCGAGGCCATGCTGCGGCTGCGCCAGCCGGCCGTGATGGGTCAGCTGATCGCGGGACTCATCCTCGGGCCTTCCCTCTTCGGCCTGCTGCTGCCTGACGTACAGCACGCGCTGTTCCCGAAGAACGCCGAGCAGAAGGCGATGATCGACGCGATCGCGCAGTTCGGCGTCCTGCTGCTCCTGCTGCTGACCGGCATGGAAACGGACCTCAAGCTGGTGCGGCAGACCGGGCGCGCGTCGATCTTCGCCTCGCTCATGGGCGTCATCGTGCCCTTCGCCTGCGGCGTCGCGCTGGGCGAACTGCTGCCCGACTCCATGCTGCCCGATCCGGGCAAGCGGCTTATCACCTCGCTCTTCCTCGGCACGGCACTGTCGATCGCCTCCGTGAAGATCGTCGCGCTTGTCGTCGCGGAGATGAAATTCACCCGCCGCGTCGTCGGCCAAGTCATCCTCGCCTCGGCCATCATCGACGACAGCGTCGGCTGGATCATCGTCTCGATCATCTTCAGCCTCGCGCTGCACGGCTCGGTCGATCCCTGGTCGCTGGCGCAGAGCATCGCCGGCACGCTCGCCTTCATGGCGGCGAGCTTTACCATCGGCCGCCGCATCGTGTTCACCATCATCCGCTGGGTGAACGACACGTTCGTGAGCGAATTTGCGGTGATCACCGCGATCCTCGTCATCATGGGCGGGATGGCGCTGATCACCCACGCGATCGGCGTGCACACGGTGCTGGGCGCCTTCGTCGCCGGCATCTTAGTTGGCGAGTCCCCTATCCTCACCCGCCACATCGACGAGCAGCTGCGTGGCCTCATCACCGCCTTCTTCGCGCCTGTGTTCTTCGGCATCGCGGGCTTAAGCGCCGATCTGACGATCCTCGCCGATCCGCACATCGCGCTGCTCACCGCTGGCCTGATTGTGATCGCCAGCCTCGGCAAGTTCGGCGGCGCCTTCCTCGGCGCCGAGCTCGGCGGGTTGACGCGGCGCGAGGGGTTCGCGCTCGCCTGCGGCATGAATGCGCGCGGCTCGACCGAAGTCATCATCGCCACCGTCGGCCTCTCGATGGGGGCGCTCAATCAGAACCTGTTCACGATGATCGTCGCCATGGCGGTGATCACCACCACAGCGATGCCGCCGACCTTGCGCTGGGCGCTGTCGCGCATTCCCATGCGCAAGGAGGAGAAACAGCGGCTCGAACGCGAAGAGATGGAGGCGCGCGGCTTCGTGCCCAATCTCGAACGGCTGCTGATCGCCAGCGATGACAGTCCGAACGGCAAATTCGCCTCGCGCCTCGCCGGCATGCTCGCCGGCACGCGCGGTGTGCCGACGACGGTGCTGCACATCACCGATCCTAAGAAGATCGAAGCCAAGAAGCCGGAGGACCCGGACAAGAACGGTCCCGGCACCGGCGACGACAAGAAATCTGGGACCGAGCGCAAAAAGCCCGTGAAGCCCGAAAAGGCTGAACCGGCGGACGAAGCCAAGGCGGAAAAGGCCGGTGAATCCGTCAAGCAGGCGGCCGAGCAGATCAAGAGCAAGCAGAAGAAGGACGAGAAAGCCGACACATCGGTCGACGTCACCACCATCGTGCACGAAGCGCCGAGCGCGGACGTCATCGCCGCCGAAGCAAAGAAGGGCTACGATATTCTCATCATCGGGCTGGCGGAGACGGCCAAGGACGGCCATGAGTTCAGCGACGCCGTGACCGGCCTCGCGCTCGGCTTCGAGGGGCCGCTGGCGATCGCCGACATGCGCGGCGATTTGCAGGAGAAGCCCGACGCCAAGCTCAATATCCTGGTGCCGGTGAATGGTACCGAGCCGTCACGGCGCGCGGCGGAAGTCGCGATCACCATGGCGCGTGCGACCCGCGCGTCGCTGACGGTGCTTTACGTCGCAGTGCGCA
>DASXOK010000253.1:0-3758 GCA_036494425.1 Pseudolabrys sp. | reverse complement strand
CATTGCCCAGCGCCGAGAGCACCGGCCGATTCTGCTGCGCCCAGGGCCGGTGCGCCGCCAGCCCGACCAGGAACAGCGGTGCGGCATCGTTGGTCGCCGCGTGCCACAGATCGCCGGTACGGGCGATCTCGCGCGCGCCGCGCGCGACGAGCCGTGTCGCCGTCGGCTCGATGGTCATGACGGCATCGGCGTCGCCGCGCTCGAACAGCGCGATGTTCGCCGTCGGCGAGCCGAAGACAAGCTTCGTGTCCTTCTTCAGGTCAATGCCGTTCAACAAAGCCGCGAGCCGTGCCTGCCGGAACGTGTCGCTCGCCTCGCTCAAGGCAGCGATGGTCTTGCCAACGAGATCCTTCGGCGTGCGGATGCCGCTGTTGTCGCGCACGAGCCAGCGCCCGTGGTTGTTCAGCGCGGGTCCGACGATGGCGATGTCGCCGCCGCGCGGCGCGATCTCCGCCACGCCGATGGCGCCGTAGACCGCGACATTCGCCGCGCGGGTCGCGACCTGAAGCTGAACCTGGCCCGGCGTGCCGTTGACCCAATCGATCTTCAGCCCTGGCGGCAGCGGAAACTGGCCGCTGTCGATGAGCGGGCGCCAGATCGCGCCCGCCGTCCCCGGCCCGCCATCCGTGACACGGATAGGGGCCGGGTCCGCCGCTGCGCTCCGCAAGCCGGGAAGAGTTGCGGAGGTCAGGGCGCCGGCCAGCGCCAGCGCGGCATCGCCGAGGAAGCCGCGCCGGTTGCGGCCGGGCTCAGCTCGCGACGATCGTTGCATGGCTGTTCTTGCCGGCGGTGAGCTTCCAGGATTCCATCCACTCATAGGCGCTGTCGAACTTCTCCACTTCGTAGTTCTCGGCGTGGACGTAATGGATGAACTGCTGGCCGAGCTCTTCCGGGCGCAAACGACCTTTGGTGATCTTGACGATGTGATGCGCGTATTTGCCGAAGTCGGCCTTGATCAGGTCCACCGCCTCGTTCAGTGCGGTGAAGTACGCCTCGCGCTGCTCGTTGCTGAACTTCGGATGAATGACCTCGGCGCCGCGGTAGAAGGTCAACGCGAGGATGTGGCCGCCATCTTTGAGCGCGAGCGAAATGAACGGTTCCATCACCGTCGCCGCGCGGATCGCGCCGGACTTCACCTGATCGTAGCGGTGGCTCGGCTCGCCGACGTGCACGGTCTTCACGTGATCGCGGCCGATCGCGCCTTCAAGAAGTTGCAGCGTCGTGTAATGCGAGCCGGTGAAATCGTTGATGCCGATCTCGACACCTGCGAGATCGCGCGGCACCTGCAGCGTTTCATCGAATGAAATGATCGCCTGTGCGGCGACTGCGGGACGCAGCGCCGCGATCTTGGCGCGCTCTTCCTTGCCGCGCTCGATGCGGTCGATGCCGCCCCATTCGCACACATTGTAGGTGTCGGCCTTGCCCTGCTCGTAGAGCGACTCTTTCAGCCGATGCAGCGGCTTCTGTTCGTGCGGGTTCTTCTCGCGGTCGCTGTAGCCGGCGGCGTAGCTGAGATTGACGCCATGCTTGGCGAAGATGCCCTCTTCCAGCGCAACGAGCACGGGAAGATCGAACACCGGCGGATTGGGTGCGATGCGAATATCGAACGAGGATGATGCCATGACGCTTCGGTCTCCATGACGCGCAATTGCGGGAAGAAATCGTGGCGCGCGGTTCGATGAAGGCTAAGCGGAGCAAGCGCGAATGCAATGAAACGCGATTGTCTTCTTGGCGCCAAAATAGAATGCGCATCGCGACAGCGAGGGCCGCGACGAACAAATCGCTGCGTGATTTTCTGTCCGCCGTGCTTCGCAGGATAAATCAACTAGCGGCGGAACTCGCCGTCGCGACGATGATTGGCTACGCGCCAAACAGACGCTCCGGCGTCTCGACGAGGATACGCCGGCGCTTTTCTTCGTCCGGCGTCCAATCGTGAAACAGGTCGAGCAAGTGACCATCGTCGGGCATGATCTCGCCGGGAATGGACGGGTGCGGCCAGTCTGTCCCCCATAGCAGCCGCTCCGGATTCGCCCGCAGCAGGGCGTCATGGAACGGCTTGGCGTCGGGATAATCGGGGAATTGCGTAGACAGACGGTAGGCTGCCGACAGCTTCACATGCGCGTGCCCCTCGCCGACGAGGCGCACTAGCGCTTGGAAGTTCTGATCGTCGACACCACGCTCGGCCGGGATATTGAGCATGTGGTCGACGATCACCGGCATCTCGCGCGACACAACACGCAAGACCGGCGCGATGTCCTGCATCAGCCGCCAATCACAGAAGGCCTGCATGACCCAGCCGAGTTCGCGCATCAGTGGGCGAAACACGTCGAAGACATCGAGCCCGACGCCGCGCACGTAGCCGGGCCGGCCTTCGTCCGTGAACAGATGGAAACGCAAGCCGCGCATCCCGAGCGCGTGCCAGTCGCGCAGCACGCCGGGCGCGGTGCGCGTATCGGTGATGCCGACGCCGCGAAAGCGTTGCGGATAGCGCGCGAGCGCATCCAATATCACCCGATTGTCGAAGCCGTGCGCGTTGCCCTGCACGATGAGCCCGCGCGCAAAGCCGAGATGATCGAGCAGCGCGATGTATTTCTCGACCGGAGCATCGGGCGGCGTGTAGCCGCGGCCGGGCGTGTAAGGGAACCTGTCCGACGGCCCGAAGATATGCGCGTGCGCGTCCCACGCGCCGGGCGGCGGCGCGATGCGGGGCTTTTTCGGGTGCGGGACGGGACCGGCGATACGTGGGGGGTCGTTAAGTGAATGCATGAAGACCGTGCTTGATTGTCACCCCAGCTTGATGTTCGCTTCCTTCACCACCTGGCTCCATTTGTCCATCTGCTCATGCACGAACTTGCCGAACTCCTCCGGCGTGTTCGCGCGCGATTCGATATTGAGTTGTTTGAAGCGTTCGGACACGGCCGGCGACCGCAGCGCGTCGTTGAGCCCGGCGTTGAGCTTCTGCACGATCGCCGCCGGCGTGCCGTGCGGCACGAACACACCGTTCCATTCATAGGCCTCGAAGCCGGGCAACGTATCCGACACCGGCGGAATATCGGGAAGGCTGTCAAGCCGGCCCTTCCCGGTATGCGCGATCGCCTTCACCTTGCCGCCCTGGATCTGGCCGACCACCGACGAGCCGTTGGCGAAGAAGAACTTCACCTGCCCGGCCATCACGTCGTTGAGCGCGAAGCTGCCGCCGCGATAGGGCACGTGATTGACTTTGACACCGGTCACGTGCCGGAACAATTCGAGCGAGAGATGCTGCAACGTGCCGTTGCCGGACGAGGCGATATCGATGCCTGTGGGCGACGCCTTGGCATAGGCGATGACGTCGGCGACGGTGGTCACCGGTACAGAGGGCGTGGCGACGAGGATGTTCGGCACCAGCGAGGCAAGGAACACCGGGTCGAAGTCCTTGTTGTAGTCGAACGGCAGGCGCGGATAGAGCGACCCGTTCACCGAAAAGCCCGTCGCGTCGTGCAGGATCGTGTATCCGTCGAGGCCGGCCTTGGCGACCACAGCTTCCCCGATCGTGCCGCCGGCGCCGCCGCGATTTTCAATGACGAACGACTGGCCGAAGGCTTCGCTCACCTTGGCGAAGAGGATGCGCCCCGTGGTGTCGGCGCCGCCGGCCGGCGGATAGGGGATCACGACGCGCACCGGCCGCGTTGGCCACGCTGCCTGAGCCCGCGCTATCCCGGCGAACGGCGCGGCCGCCATGGCGCCGAGCAAGGCTCGGCGTGTGAACGGACTCCCGA
>DASXOK010000252.1:0-6457 GCA_036494425.1 Pseudolabrys sp. | reverse complement strand
CTCGGTCGGCACGATCGCCGCCGCGAATTCCTTGAACACGGGCTGTCCGTCGCGTCCAAGTCTGAACAGGAGATCGGGCATGAACACCGGGACCATCCGCGCCAGCGCCCTGCGGAAGTCCACGGTCATCTGCTCTATGTCGGGATCGCGCGTCCATAACGGGTCGGACGATTCCACCAATGTCGCGCCGAGCTTGACGCCGAGGACCTCTTTGATCTCCTGGACCGCGGCCTTGACGATCGGCTGCTCCGTTTTGGAGTCGGCCGGATACACCATGGATTCGCGAATGACGCCGATGCGCATGCCTTCGAGCGCGGCGGCGCTGCCCGAGGTGGCGACATGCGTCGCATAGGGCGTATCGAGCACCGATGACCGCGGCACGGTCGTGAACGGGTCGCGCGGATCGTAATAGCCGTTGTCCGGGTCTTTCAACGCATCGAGAATTTTGGCGCAGTCGCCGAGCGTTCGCGCATGGATACCGGTCCGGTCGCAATAGATGTCGGCGCCGATCGCGCCACCGTCAAAGCCGAGCATCGCCTTGTGCGGCAGGATCAGGGCCACCGCGTTGTGGTTGGACGGACCGCGGCAGGACGCGCGCGTCTCCTCGCCGAGACTTGCCATCACCAAGTTCGTGCTCACGGATAGCGCGGAGCCGGAGCTCGATCCGAGCGACGCGGACCGGGTCGTGTCGTATGGGTTGACCGGATTGCCACCCCAGGTGCTGCGCTGATAGCCCAGCGTCGACGGCAGCACCTTGTCCGGCACATGGCGGCCGCCGGGATCGCCGGCGCGCCCGTTGTATTCGGTGTTGACTGCCTTGGCGAAGATGATGGCGCCCTTGTTGCGCAATTGTTCGACCAGCACGTGATCGCGCGCGGGAAAGTCGATGTCATAGGCGGCATCGCCCCCGCCGGTCGAGCGCATGTCCTTGGTGTCGAACGGGTCCTTGAACGAAAATGCGACGCCGTACATCGGCATCTTGTCCAGGTCGGGATCGCGTCCATAGGTGGCATCGAGTTCGGCGGCGCGTTCGAGCGCATCCGGCATATGGCGGAAGAATTCGCAGACCGGCGGCGCGCCGGGCGGCAGCGGTCCCGCAGACGGATGCAGATCGTAGTCGCCGCGGCAGGTCACAGACCGCTCGCCGCGGATATTGAGCGTGGCGAGCGCATTCACCTGGCCCGCGTTCGGCTTGCCGACGATCATGCCGAACTGCTGCTGCACGGATGGATCGGAAGCTGTCGCTTCCATGCGGCCGTACTCGATCGGCGGCCCTTTGTACTTGTCGAGATCGGGCAGGATATCCGTCACCTTCACCGTCTCGGCCGGAAAGCGCAGCTTCTGCGTTCCGCGCAGCGCCCCCTCCGCCTCCGCAACCGGCGCTCCGTCTTCCGTGACCAGCAGGGTCGCGACGCCGTTGAAAGTCCGCACGCGGTCGATGTAGTGCTCCACGATCTGGACGCAGGTCGTCTCGCCGCGCTTGATCGCCAGCTGCATCTCGTCGATCGTCGCTTCCTCGAGACGGAACGGCTTTGCCGATGCCTCGGCACGCGATGACTTCTCGTTCGCGGCGGCGGTCTGGTCGTCCATGACAGGACTTCTCCTTTTTGGCGAGTTTTTAGGATGCACGCCGATAGCCTTTCCGGTGCAGAAGCCCCATTTCAAGCCTCGGATACGAATGAATGCCATAGCAGACTTTGCTACCGTCGCCCTCGCAAGATCCGACATTCGAGCCCAGCATCCCGTGAAACCCTCCCGCGATATTTCCCGCCTCATCGAGATCATGGCCGCGTTGCGCACGCCCGGCAGCGGCTGCCCGTGGGACCTGGAACAGAACTTTCAGACCATCGCGCCCTATACGCTGGAGGAAGCCTACGAGGTTGCAGACGCCATCGAACGCGCCGATCTCGACCATCTCAAGGACGAGCTCGGCGACCTGCTGCTCCAGGTCGTCTTCCACGCCCGCATGGCGCAGGAGCAAGGCATCTTTGAGTTTGGTGACGTGGTTCAGGCCATCACGACCAAGCTCATCCGCCGACACCCGCACGTCTTTGCTGACGCCGAGGGCAAGACCGCCGACGCCGTCAAAGGTCTCTGGGAGACCATCAAGGCGCAGGAGCGGGCCGACCGTCGCGAGGCGCCTCCGAGCGGAGCCCTCGCGGGCGTGCCGGTCGCCCTGCCCGCGTTGACACGCGCGCTCAAGCTCCAGAACAAAGCCGGCCAGGTCGGCTTCGACTGGAACGATCCGCGCGCCGTGCTCGCCAAGATCCGCGAAGAGACCGACGAAATCGAAGCCGCCCTCGACGACATGGACAAAGCGCATGCGGCGACCGAGGTCGGCGATCTGTTGTTCGCGGTCGTGAATCTTGGACGTCATCTCGACGCGGACCCGGAAGGCGTCTTGCGCCAGACCAATCTGAAATTCGAGCGCCGCTTCGCCTCGATCGAGCGCGCCTTGGCCGCGCGCGGCAAGTCGCCCAAGGACGCCACTTTGGACGAGATGGACGCGCTCTGGGATGAAGCCAAGGCGGCCGAGAAGGCCGGCGCCAAAGATTAACGGCTAGACTTGAGACGCCGCCGCGTATTTGCGGCGCACGATCTCGGCATTCTTGGGATCGGCGCGGACTGTCACGGCAAGCCGGCCGTCGTCGTCCATATGCTTCGCCAGCACTTCGGAATGGCGATAGAGCCAGCTCAGTCCAGCACCATCGGCGGGATCGAGCGAAAGCGATATAGTCAGGCGGCTTTCACCGAGGCGCGCTTCAATTGCGGTAATGAGGGTGTCGATGCCCTCCCCGCTGAGCGCCGATACGGTCACCGGCCGGCGGTCCGGCGGCTGGCGTTCAACGAGATTCATCAGCCGCGCGCGGCCTTCCGCGTCGAGGCGATCGATCTTGTTCCAGACCTCGATCAGGCGGCCGTCGGTCGCTTCGATACCGAGTTCGCCCAACACCTTTTCGACGTCGCGCGATTGCGCGGCGGCGTCCTCGTGCGACATGTCGCGAACATGCAAAATGACATCTGCCTCGATCACCTCTTCCAGCGTGGCACGGAAGGCCGCGACCAGCATGGTCGGCAGATCGGAGATGAAGCCGACCGTGTCGGAGAGGATCACGCGGCTGCCGCGCGGCAGATCGACCGCGCGCAGCGTCGGATCGAGCGTGGCGAACAGCATGTCGGCCGAGAGCACCGTCGCCGCGGTCATGCGGTTGAACAAGGTCGACTTGCCGGCGTTTGTATAGCCGACGAGCGCCACGATCGGATAAGGCACGCGTTTGCGGCTGTCGCGGTGCAGCTTGCGGGTGCGTTTGACCTTCTCGAGCTCATCCTCGATGCGCGCAATGCGCTCTTCGATGACACGCCGGTCCGCCTCGATCTGCGTTTCGCCTGGGCCGCCGAGAAAGCCGAAGCCGCCGCGCTGACGTTCCAAATGCGTCCAGGCGCGCACCAGCCGCGTCTTCTGATAGCTGAGATGCGCAAGCTCGACCTGCAACGCGCCCTCACGCGTGCGCGCGCGGCGGCCGAAGATTTCGAGAATAAGGCCGGTGCGGTCGATAACCTTGGCGCCCCAGGCTTTCTCGAGATTGCGCTGCTGCACCGGCGACACCGGGCAGTCCATGATCACGACGGTCGCGTCGAGACTTTTCGTCAGCCCGGCGATTTCTTCGACCTTGCCCTTGCCGATATAGGTCGCGGGCCGGACCTCGTTGAGCGTGACGAGCCCCGCTTGCACGACATTGAGATCGATGGCCATCGCAAGCCCGACCGCTTCTTGAAGACGGGCTTCAGGCGTGCGCGCGTCAACCAGCGCTCGCGCGGAATCGCTCCGCGCGGGCGGCTGCTTGATCCACGGCTCGATGACGATGGCACGGCCGGTCTCTCCGCCCGGTGACGTTGGGCTTAAAAGACCGTCACGCTTGTCACGACGTCGTGGTTCCAATCAGGCCTTTTCCCCGGCCGGCTCTTCGCCGCCTTCGAACAGCTGAATCGGGTGACCGGGCATGATGGTCGAGATCGCGTGCTTGTAGACGAGCTGCGAATGCCCGTCCCGCCGCAGCAGCACACAGAAATTATCGAACCAAGTCACCACGCCCTGAAGCTTTACGCCGTTCACCAGGAAGATGGTGAGCGGGATTTTCGCCTTGCGGACATGATTGAGGAAAGTGTCTTGGAGATTTTGCGTACGTTCGGCTGCCATGGCCGTTGTTCCATTTTTTTGCCCGCGTCTTCACGCGCGGGACATTTCGTTTTGCCCAACACCCTCACATGCGAGCTTGGCTCGCTTGTGCCGCTATGCCCCACGCACTAGCGGTACGAGGCGCCGGGAGGACGCTATTAGAAGGCACGCGTCGCCGCGGTGCAAGCACAAGTTGGCATGGCTGGTATCAAGCTGCTGAAATAAATGATATTTTGCGCCCAATCCGCGAGCTTTGGGCACGGCTCGCGCGGTAACTTCATCCGCCGTCATGTCCGATGAGCCGGGCCGGCTTAGCTGATCTCGGCAAAGCGATGGTAGTCGCGGCGCAGCGCAGATGCGATCAAACCGGGCGCACCATTGCCGACCGGCCGCCCGTCGATGCTCACGACCGCTTGGACGATCTGGCTCGCCGATGTCACAAAAGCTTCGCGTGCGGCATAGGCCTCCTCTACCGTGAAGGCGCGCTCCTCGAAGGCGATGCCCTGCGCCTTCACCACGTCGATCACGACCGATCGCGTGATACCCGGCAGGATATCGCGCCCGAGCGGATGCGTGACCAGCGTGCCGTTCTTGTCGACGATCCAGGCATTGGACGAGGCGCCCTCAGTGATGCGCCCCTGCTCGTCGACCAGCCAGGCCTCGCGCGCGCCCTTGTCGCGCGCCGCCTGCTTGGCCAGAACGTTCGGCAGAAGCGACACCGACTTGATGTCCACGCGCTGCCAGCGGATATCCGGGACGGTGATTACGGCGATGCCGTCGGCCGCGAATTGTGTGAGCTTGGCCGGATCGTTGCTGCGCGCGGTCGCGACCACCGACGGCTGCGTCCCCGCCGCCGGAAAGGGAAAATCGCGCGGCGCCGCGCCGCGGGTGATCTGCAGATAGACAATGCCGTCGCGCACGCGGTTGCGGCGCACGGTCTCGTGCAGCACGAAGGAGAGCGCCGCCGGCGACATCGGCCGCGCGATGCGCAGTTCGCTCAGGGAACGATCGAGCCGCGCCATGTGCCGGCGCTCGTCAATGAGGCGCCCCGCCCTCACCTCGCAGACCTCGTAGACGCCGTCAGCGAACTGATAGCCCCGATCCTCGATCGACACTCCGGCTTCGCTCCGCGGCACGTAGCGGCCGTTCACATAGGCAATGCGCGACATTTGAAATCAACCAATTCCCAAAGCCTTGAGCTTGCGATGCAGCGCCGAGCGCTCCATGCCGACGAACTCCGCTGTGCGCGAGATGTTACCGCCGAAGCGGCTGATTTGCGCCACCAGATATTCGCGCTCGAACACCTCGCGGGCGTCGCGCAGCGGCAAGCCCATCAGATGCTCGCCGCCGTTTCCGTTCGGCATCGTCGGCACCATCGAGCCGACATCGGGCGGCAGCATGCTGGCGTTGAGCACGGCGTCCGGATCGCCGCCGGCAAGGATCATCAGACGCTCGATGTTGTTGCGAAGCTGACGCACGTTACCGGGCCAGTTGTGCGATTGCAGTACCGCCATCGCATCGTCGCCGATGCGCCGTTTCGGCAGACCTGTCGCCTGCGATATCTGGTCCATGAAGTAGTCGACCAGTTCCGGAATGTCCTCGCGCCGTTCGGCCAGCGCCGGCACCCGCACCGGCACCACGGAGAGGCGATGATAGAGGTCCTCGCGGAATTTTCCTTCGGAGATCAGCGCTTCGAGGTTGCGCGATGTCGACGAAACGATGCGCACGTCGACCGCGATCTTGTTGCTTCCGCCGACACGCTGGAACGTCTGGTCCACAAGCACGCGCAGGATCTTGTTTTGCGTCTCGCGTGGCAGATCGGCGACGTCGTCGACGAACAGCGTGCCGCTATGTGCCTCTTCCAGCGCGCCCGGCTTGCGCCCCTCCGTGCCGTTGGAATGATCGACGCCGAACAGCTCGATCTCCATGCGCTCCGGCGTGATCGCCGCCGCATTGATGACGATGAAGGGTCCATTCGCCCGGGCCGATGATGTATGGATCGTGCGCGCCGCCAATTCCTTCCCCGCGCCGGAAGGTCCGACGATGAGCACGCGGCTGTTGGTCGGCGCGACGCGCTCGATCGCCTGACGTAGCTGCGCCATCGACGCCGAACGCCCGACGAGCGTCGATTGCGCCGGAGCGAGCTGCTTGAGCTGCTTCACCTCGCGCTTGAGCCGCGAGGTTTCCAACGCGCGCTCCGCCACCAGGACCAGCCGGTCGGCCTTGAACGGCTTCTCGATGAAGTCGTAGGCGCCGTATTTGATGGCGGCGACGGCGGTC
>DASXOK010000251.1:0-4170 GCA_036494425.1 Pseudolabrys sp. | reverse complement strand
GGCCTCAGGGACAGTGCCACAGAGAACAGACCGCCGCGGCTGCGTAGCGTATTGGCCGCGGTAAGGGTGAAACGGTGCGGTAAGAGCGCACCGCGCTTCCGGCAACGGCGGCGGCACGGCAAACCCCACCGGGAGCAAGACCGAATAGGAACGGCGCGGGGCGAAAGCCCAAGATCAGTCCGGATCTGCCGTTCGGGTAGGTTGCACGATGCGCCGGGCAACCGGCGCGCTAGAGGAATGGCCGTCACGTTTGCGGTGCGAGCCGCAGGCCATACAGAACCCGGCTTATAGGCCGGCTGATAATGTGAGGGGCGTCCGGCGGAGCACCCGCCGGACGCCCCGCCATTTTTGCGGAGCTCCGCTCACGGCCGCATGCGCCAGACGCAATGCGTCCAGTGCATGACCCATCCGTCACGCCAGCCAGCCGAGCCACACCCCGCCCAGCAGGACGACGCCAAGCACAAACCGGTAGAGCACGAAGGGCCAACTGGCGAACTGCTCGAGGATCCGCATCAGGCCCCAGATCGCAAAGAAGGCCGAAATAGACGCGACGACCAGCCCAACGGCGAGCACCGACCAGCCATGGGCGTCGAGGTGGACCTTGTGCAGTTCCCATATCTCCTTGAGACCCGCCAGCGCGATGGCCGGCAATCCGAGAAGGAACGACAGACGCGCGGCCTCGTCGCGCTTGAAACCAAGCGCCAGCGCCGCGGTCAGCGTCGAGCCGGAGCGCGAGACGCCGGGAATGAGCGCGCCAACCTGCGCGATCCCGACCAACAGCGCGTCCCAAACCGTCGCTTGATCGAGCACCCGCCGATGGCGGGCGCTGATCTCGGCCAGAGCCAGCAGCAGCGCCATCGCCATGCAGGCCCAGCCGATGACGCTGAGCGTGCGCAGCGGGGAATTGCACGCGTTCAGAACGTGCGACAGCGCCAGCCCGGCGATGCCGATCGGGATCGTCGCCAAGACGATCCACAGTGCGAATTGAAAATGGCGGTCGCGGAACTGACCACGCGCGGCGGCGCTGAGCGAATACACAACGAGGCCGCGAACGTCCGTCCAGAAGTAGCTCACCACGGCGGCCAGCGCCGCCATTTGCATCGCTGCCGAAAAGGCCGAACCGGGATCGGGCCAGCCGAGCACCGCCGGCACCAGGCGCATATGTGCGGTCGAAGAAATCGGCATCAGTTCGGTGATGCCCTGAACAACGCCCAGCACCGCCACTTTCGCGTATCCGAGCGCCACAAAGCCCGTATCGACGCCCCCTGTACAAGCATCAGCCATGAACGTCGCATCCGTAAATTGGCGCTCGAGAGATCGCCGCGTGACGGCGAAACGATTGCGCGGTTTTATGACACTTTTAGGTGCCGGCGGGAAATTGACGCGGCACATTAGTCGGTACGGGCCGAAAGCCCAACACGACTTCCGAAGGGCACACAGCAAATTACACGACGATGTCGGTCAAGGGTGCCCTCGGCTTTGTTCTGGTCATGATGAGCGCGTCCACCGCGAATGCGGGGGATTGGCGCTATTGCCTGGCGACATCGCAAACCGACCACAAAATTTACATCAGCGCGCCATTTTCGGTGACCAGCGAACCCGATGATTTCGAGTCAAGGTTCGACGGTGTGTTGGTCCGAATGCATCTGCGCCATGACGACGTGCAGTGCCCGCACAGCAACGACGAGGCCTCGGCCGTCGCCGATAAGCAGCACACCATCGAATTCAATCGCCGTTCCGGCAACCAGATCACCGATCTGCACTGGACGCCGGGCGACTGAGCCGTTCGCGTTTATGTCAACCGCGTAATACCTCTCGATGCGCAAGGCGTCATTGCGATCACGCACGTCCCGATAACACCTTTTTCCCCTTGAACGATCTGAATCCGCGGACGGAGGATAAGTCCAGCGGCCAACGCGCGGGGACATCTCATGGCGAGGAAACGGGCAGCGGCGAAAAAGAAGAAAAGACCCAGGTCGAAAAGAACGACGGCGCGAACAACACGCAGACGTGCGGCGGCCGGCGATATCGTCAATGCCTGGGAAAACGACCCCGGCAATGGCGCAAGCGCCAGCGGCGGCCCCCTCATCCAGCGGCCCACACCCGCTTTGAACGCACAGCCTTTACCGACAAAGATCACGCATCCCGCGTCAGGCCCGCCGCCGTCAACCTTTCCGCCCGGCAGCGCGAATTTTCGTTATTGGACCGCAAGCGAGGCGCTGCGGCGCGGATCAGACTTCTGGGGAGCCATTGCGCCCGGGTTGAGCTGGCAAGTCGGCGCCGTCTTGCCGGTCGATCTTGATCGCGGCGTCGATTTGAATGCGTTCTACGATCGCGTCGGCCTGCGCTTCTTCCATGCGCCCGCGGGCGGACGCACGGTCTATTCCGGCGAAAGCCCTGACGTAGTCTGTCATGAACTGGGTCACGCGATCCTCGACGGAATCAAGCCGCAACTATGGAATGCCGCCAGCACCGAGGTCGCGGCGTTTCACGAGTCTTTTCGAGACATCAGTGCTCTTCTCTGCGCGCTCCCCGCAAAGCCTGCGGATCGCCGTGCTGACCGAGACCGCCAACACGGTTTACCGGACGTCACGGTTGTCGCGATTGGCAGAGCAACTGGGCTGGGCGATCCGCCAATCGAATCCCGCCGCGGCCGAGCCGGATTGCCTGCGCAACGCTGTCAATTCGTTCTTCTACCGCGATCCGGCGTCGCTGCCACCACAGGCGCCGGCGACATCATTGAGCTCCGAGCCGCATTCGTTTTCCCGCGTCTTCACCGCTGCAATGTTCGAAGGCTTGGCGAACATGTTCCAGACGCGGCCGGCACTGGACGAACAGAACCTCCTGCACGCGAGCGAAGACGCCGCGCGGATACTGATCGCGGCCGTGCGCGCCACCAATGTCGTTCCCGACTTCTACAGCCAGGTTGCCGCTCATATGCTGGAAGTCGCGCAGAGCCAATTCGGCGATACCAAATATGAGCAGGCGCTTCGCAGCGCGTTCGTTAGGCATGGCATCCTGCCACCGGCCATGGCGATCGACGTTGCGGCGATGGCCGTCACAGCCGCTCCCGAGGAACAGACGGCCGATCTGCCGTTGCAGCAGATCTCAGTGGCCGAATACGGCCTCGGCGTGACGACGATCGCCGTTCATGCCGCGGCCCAGCCGAAGCAATTCGATGTTGGCGGCGCTGCGCCGGCATTGGATGCCACGGCGCCGCCCGCCGAAGACGTCGCCGCAAAGGCGTTTTTCGAAAATCTGCTGAGACGCGGCCGCCTGAAGCTCGAGGACGCGCTCGCGCAACGCGCGCAGATCATGCGGGCGACGTCGCCGAGATCGCATGAAAGCTTTACGCATGAGCTCATCCGGCAAGGCGAAGAGCTGGTCCTGCGCCGGGTTCGGGTTGATTGCTGCTTCTGCTGAGCGGCTTGTGGGCCGGGAGTGTCCGCTTGTAGTCTCACGCATTGGGTCACGAGACGCCGCTGAGCCATGGCTCGAACAAAGAAAATGTCGCTGGAGGAGCAACTCGCCGGTCGAGGCTTCGAGTCCGCGTCCGTTGTGCGAACGCTGCACGGTGGAGCGATGGAGGTCCACGCCAACGTCCTCCACCCGCTGCCGATCGGCGGACAAGACCCGCTCCATGCCTTCGTACCTGTCGATCTTACCGTTGCGGTCGACAAGACAGGCGCCATCCGCGTCGTTGCCGGTGGCGTCCCGACCGACGACTGCATCGCAGAGGCGGCGCGATTTGCGCAGAGTTTGCGCGATCATGGACAGGTCGCGGACGAGTCCGAAACGAACCTGGCGACGACGAAACACGAAGCCCGCCCTGCGCCGGGCGTAACGCATCAGATCCGCCGCGACGAAAAGGGGCGGCGCGTCTTGCAGCGAACCCGGTTCACTGTTGCATAGCCGCTATCCCGGGCTTACGGCGTACCGCTCGCCCGGGACACGAGCTTCCGCTCAGCTCCAGCTCGCACCGGCGGGCTGACGCGTGGTGACGTTCACCCGGTTATAGAAGGTTGGTCATGGCGATCCACAGCACGAGCGATGCGAGCGCCTTCTCGTCGTAGTGCCTGGCGGCTTCGTTCCAGACCTTGTCCGGCACCGGATCGGACGAGTCGCTCAAACGTGTCATTGCCTCACTGAGCGCGAGCGCCGCACGTTCGG
>DASXOK010000250.1:0-2869 GCA_036494425.1 Pseudolabrys sp. | reverse complement strand
CGAGCAGCTCGTTTACCGACCAGACCACGGAAGGCTTCCTCGCCGCCTACATGGATCAGTTCGCGACTTTGGTGGGACGTTTCGCGCCTGCGCGTCACGCCGCCGCCGCATAACGCCACTGAACCAACGCGCAGCCGGACCGCCGGGGTCCGGCCGTGCACCACAAAAGGGGGACACCATGTCCATTCGACCCGTGAAGCGCGTCGTGCAGTCCAAGACGACCATGGAGGGCGCCGGCGTCAAGCTGCGCCGCGCCTTCGGCTTCGGCGAGACCGCCGAGACCGATCCGTTCCTGTTGCTCGATGACTTCCGCAATGACCGCCCGCAGGACTATCTCGCCGGCTTTCCCTGGCATCCCCACCGCGGCATCGAAACCATCACCTATACGCTGGCAGGCACCGTCGAACATCGCGACAGCCTCGGCAACAAGGGCTCGCTCGGCGCCGGCGACGTGCAATGGATGACCGCGGGGCGCGGCATCATGCATCAGGAGATGCCGCAGGGCGACGCGCAAGGGCGCATGCACGGCTTCCAGCTCTGGGCCAATCTGCCTTCGTCGCTGAAGATGACGGCGCCGCGCTACCAGGACATCAAGGGCGCCGAGATTCCCGAGATCACCGACGATGACGGCACGCATGTGCGCATCGTCTGCGGCGAGTTCTGGGGCCGGAAGGGCCCGGTCGAAGGCGTCGCCGCCGACCCGCGCTATCTCGACGTCTTCGTGCCCGCTGGCCGGCGCAAGACGCTCAAGGTCGAACTCGAGCGCCACGCCTTCGCTTACGTGTTCGAAGGCGACGGCAGCTTCGCTTATGCCTCGAAGCCGTTCGGCGTGCTCGCCGAAAAGCAGGTGAACGGCGAAGAGATCCTGGTGCGTGAGCCGGTCGGCGACCGCTCGCTGGTGCTGTTTGACCAGGGCGATGAGGTCACCGTGCAGGCGGGCGATCACGGCATCCGCTTCCTGCTGGTGTCGGGCAAGCCGATCCAGGAGCCGGTCGCCTGGCATGGCCCCATCGTGATGAATACGCAGGCCGAGTTGCAGCAGGCGGTCAGCGAACTGCGCAACGGCACGTTCATCAAGAGCTGAGGCGGTCGCTGCTGAGTGGCCGTTTAAGAATGAGACTAGCGCCTCTATTTCCCTCCCCGCCACGCGCAAGTGCGCGTGGGTGGAGGGGGTGGAGAGGCCGCGCGATTCAGAAGCGGCCATCCATTATTCCGAAGGCGCGATCACATTGGATCGCAGCAAGCCGGCGACCGATTTCCACGCGACATTCTTCAGGTCCACGATCGGCGGGTTATCCAGTTCCGCCACGGCCGCGGCTTTCGCGTTGCAGCCTGCGACCAGCCGGGAAATCTCGACCTCGCCATCGGTGTAATAGGGATCGCCTTCGCCATTCCGCCCGAGCAGCGTCGGCCCCACGCCGGTCACCTCGTAGATCGCCTCGACCACCTTGGCCGCTTTGAGGTCGCTGGTGAGCGCGTCCCTTTCTGCGTCGATATCCGGCACAATGCGATGCGTGACCTGTCCGGTGTAGCGACTGAAGCCGACGCGCCGGTCGAACGTCGCGGCGCCGAGCCATACCGGCCTGCCCTCCTCGCCCTGATCGAGCACCTCCCAGAACCGGACGTGCTGGCGCCGGTCCGCGCTCCTGCCGTCCGGCTTTTCAAACGCCAGCGCTTCCCGACGCCCCTCGTAAAAAAGACTGCTCACCGGTGCGTCTCGATAGGGCCGATCGAGCACCACGCTGCCGACGATCTCCAGACTCGATCGCAGCGTGATCGGATCAGCGGGATACCAGCCCGCGGCGTGCATCGCGCACAGCACATCCGCCTTCGATCCCACAAGCCCGACATTGATCGGATCGCCGGGGATCCCTTGCGCCGTCCGCGTCGCCATCGGCAATCCGGCCAAGCCCTTCTGGTGCTCGTAGTGCGTCCAGGCGAACGGCAGCAGGAGATAGGCAAGGACGCCGTAGCAACACAGGCCGAGCACAAGCGCGACGAGTATCGTCCTGCGCTTTGAATGCCCGGATATCATTGCGGTCCCATGAGGTCCTCGCGGCAACTCCCGCTTGGGCCTGAGCTTATATGCTCTGATGCGGTCGCGAAGCGTTCAAGACACACGCGTCGCATCGGACGGCGTCCGGACTTTCGCTTTTGCAGACTGCAGATTGAGGAGACTGTAATGATCGACCATACAGGCATCGGCGTCGCCGACATCAGCCGTTCCGCCGCCTTCTACGATGCGGCTCTTGGCGCTCTCGGTTTGCACCGCGTCATGCAGATTCCGGAGAATGACGGGGCCGACGGTGTCTGCTACGGCATCGACTACTCGGCGTTCTGGATTGACCGCTTTCATCCGCATGGGATGAAGCAACATACCGCCTTCGCCGCTAGGAACCGGGCAGACGTCGATGCCTTTCACGCCGCGGCCTTGGCGGCGGGCGGTACCGATAACGGCGCACCGGGGCTTCGTCCGACCGCCGATGGATATCCGCCAGGCTATTACGCCGCCTTCGTGCTTGATCCCGACGGTAACAACATGGAAGCGGTATTTCGCGGATGACATCCGCCTCGCCGTCACGGACCGTGACGCGGGCTTCCGCCCATCCCCCCGCCAATGCTACCGTCTGCGCCGTGGGAAACGTCGCACCGGGCTTTCATGCACGTCCTCTCAAGAAGGGCGGCAGAAAGCCCCCTTTGGGAGGATGAAGAATGCTTCTAAAGCAACTGTGGACTCGTATGTCGCTCGCGCTGGGCGGCGCGCTCGTACTCGGCATGACAATCGCCGCGCCTTCGCAGGCGGAGGAATTGCGCATCGGCTTCATCGCGCCGATGACCGGAGGCTTCGCGCAGGTCGGCAAGGACATGG
>DASXOK010000249.1:0-7979 GCA_036494425.1 Pseudolabrys sp. | reverse complement strand
AAGCGAGCCGGTCGAAGACGACGAGCAAGCGCAGGCGGAGCTCGCGAGCGACCTGTCCGAAGCGTTCGACGACACCGTGCACTCGCACTCCGACAAGATCGAGAAACTCGCGGCGATGGACTTCGGGCCGAAGAGCAAGGTCGAGGAAGGCGCCGTTGTGAAGCTAGGCGGACGGTTTTTCGTTGTTGCCGTGTCGACAGGCAAGTTTGTGTGCGGCGGCAACGAGATCATGGGCATCTCCACCAAGGCCCCGATCTATGCTGAGTTGGCGGGTAAGCGCGCCGGTGACGCGATCTCGTTCAACGGAAGGGAGCTCTTGATCGAGGAGGTCGCCTGACAGCTGCGACACCAAATGTCGAAAGTTGCCCCTCGGCCATAACGCACGGCGACCGTCGCGAACCTGTGTGGGGTGCGACGAACGGCTCGCCGGCCGCGACTGGGTGATGGGCGCTGACTACAGCATCGCCGATATTTCGTCGCTGCTCGGCTGGGTGCGCAACCTGATCGGCTTCTACGAAGCGCGCGAGCTCGTTGGCTTCGACCGCTTTCTTCAGGTGCTGGCGTGGCTCGACCGCGGCTGTTCTCCTCATGTCCGGTCTGCCGTCACCCCGCGGTGGTCAGTGACCCCGGGGAAATTTGGTTCAGGTTGGTCGTGAGCAGTAATCGTCGGCGGTAACTTTGAGTTATTCGCCGAGGTTATGACTGGACGGGCTAGCGCCGCAGCCGCTTTCCAGGCGCGCGTCAAGCCTCGGCGATCAGCGAGGCGATGTCCTCGGGCGAACGCCGGCTGAAGTCCTTCGCGAACTCGCGTATGATCTTGCCTTTCAGGTCGCGGTGGAAGTGCTTGCGCATCTCCCCCAGGGTCCTGGGGTCGGAGACAACGACCAGGTGTTCTATGGTCCCGTCCAGGCTGAGCTTGTTCAGGAACGCGGCCGTGGCTGCCGCGAAGTCGTCCTCGACGAGCCGCCTGCCATCGGGGTTGGCCGAGCCGGTGTGGTGGCGCGCACCCGAGCCTGAGTGGGCGGGCGCAGGCGGGGCCTCCGTGATCTCGACCAAATGCACCCCAAATTTCACGCCCGTATTGTAGAACAGGCGGACCGTCTCACCATCAGCGACTGCTACTGTCGCACCTTTAGGTAGAATCATCGAAAGACCTCCTGTTCAAGGTCCGGCATAGCGCCGGCGGGCATGCCGACGCTCTGCGGCGCCTCTTCAAAAAGCTCCTGGCGCCAAGCACCCCAGAGCAGAGCAGTCCCGACGGCGGCCGAAAGAATCGACGCGGCGAACACGGCGATCTTGGCGGCCGACAAGTCGATGGCGCTTGGAAACGCCTGCCCGGCGGTGAAGAGCGACATCGTGAAGCCGATGCCGGCGAGGGCTCCCGCCCCGGCCAACTGCCGCCACGTGTACTCCGTCGGCTTGACGGCTACGCCTGCGCGTACGGCCGCGGCGGCGGCGAGGAACACGCCGACCGGCTTTCCAATGGCGAGACCGGCGACGATCGCGGCCATGAGCCAACCATGCCCAGCGAAGACGCCTGGGTTGATCGCCACACCCGTGTTTGCCAGTGCGAAGATCGGAAGGACAACGTAACTCGACCGCGCGCCGGCGTGCCGCAGCAGCCGGTCCGCGGGCGATTCAACTCTGTCGTAGATTGCGTCAAGCGCGTGCAGCGCCGGTGTGGAGGGGCCGTGCCTGAGAACCTCGCCCTCGTGCCGGGCCTCCAAGGCGATGATGCTGCTGGCCTGCGTCATCAGGGCAGCCAGGTCAGCAGGCGGGCGCGTCGGAATGAACAGCGCCAGTACCACGCCAGCCAGCGTCGCGTGGAGGCCGCCCGCGTAGACGAACGCCCACAACGCGACGCCCAACAGAATGTAAGGCGAGAGAAGGTAGACCCTCGACCGGCTCAGCAGCGCCAGCGCAACGACCAGCGCCGCGGCCGCGGCAAGGTAACCCGGATGGATCTCGCCGGAGTAGAACACAGCATTGACAACGATCGCACCGATGTCGTCGACGATGGCCGCCGCGGTGAGGAAGATGCGCAGCTCGACGGGGACGCGCGCGCCCAATACGGCGATCAAGGCAATCGCGAACGCGGTGTCGGTCGCCATCGGGACGCCCCACCCGTGCGACCACGGCCCCGCAGGGATGACCAGGGCATACAGAAGCGCCGGCACAACCATGCCGCCGAGCGCGGCCGCGATCGGAAACGCGGCGGAGCGGCGGCTTGCGAGGTGGCCGACTGTCATCTCGCGCTTCACTTCCAACCCCACGACGAGGAAGAACACCGTCAGCAGGCCGTCGTTGATCCAATGGAGGATGGACGTCCGAAAGGCTGCGTCGCCCAAGCTCACGCCGAGCTCCTGGCGCCAGAGCGCTTCGAACGCCGGCCCGATCGGAGAGTTCGTCAGGACGATCGCCGCCACGGCCGCGAGGACCAGCAAGATACCGGCGGACGGACCCCAGCTCGCAAAGTCCAGGGCCGCCGTGCGGACACGGTGTCCGAGCGTGCCGAGCATCGCGTCGACCAGAGAGCTCTCGTCCCAGGGCCCGTCGTAGCGCCGGCGGTTGATATAGAAGGTCGGTGTGAACCTCACGCCGCTTGCGCGTGAGCTTGCGACGTCCGCCTCCACTCTCGCCCTTGCGTGCCGCACGGCGTCGCTATCGCCGAGTGCGAAGTCGGCGTTCACGCCGAGGTCGGTGGCCACTGCGACGAGATCGTCCTCTGTGAGCTGCATCGACCTCGTCATGAGCTTGATATGCGCGGACCAGAACGCCTCGGGCGTCTGGGCAAGCTCAGCGAGCTCTGCAGCCCGAAATGCAAGGCTGTTGTCCGTGAGCGGCCTGTGCCGGAAGGCGTAGCAGACGCGGTCGCCGAGTTGGTCGCGTGCTCGCGCGATGCGCTCGTTGGCAGCCCTGCAATGCTGGCACGCGTAGCTGCCGTACTCGACGAGCGTGATCTCGGCATCGGTGGGGCCGAGCACGTGGTCTGTCGCGTGGTCGACCGGACGGTCGAGGCGGCCGGAAGGGATCATGAACTCCATCGCTGAACCGGTCTCCAGGTGTTCACGCCGGCTACGACGTCGGCGCAGCCGCCGCTGCGTTGACGATGTGGAATACGTCGCTGCGAGGTGATGGCGTGTAGGCGATCTCCGTGCCGGCGAGGCTGCTCGGGACCGCCGCGTCGCCGACGCGCGGGAGAAAGAGGCGCACGCGTGTGCCGGCATCCAGTTTGCTCTGGATACCGACCGCGCCGCCTCGCCCTTCGACGAAGCGCTGGACCAGCGCGAGTCCGAGGCCCGTGCCGCTGCCAGCGGCCTTTGTCGTGAAGTAAGGGGTGAACGCCTGCGAGAGGACCTCCTCGGGCATGCCCTCCCCGTCGTCGGCGACGACAATCTCGACGAACCCCTGCGCGGCGCCAGCGGAAAATTCCACGTTCCGCGCTGCGACGATAATCGCTCCACCTTCCGGCATAGCATCGGCCGCGTTTCGGCAGAGGTTCAGCAAAGCGAAGTACAGCTCTTCCGCGTCGGCATTGAAGGCCCATAAATCAGGGGCGATTTCGGTGCGGACCGTGATGTCGGGCCGCAACGCCTGGTCCAGCGTACCTGCCAGCGCCGCGAGGCGGGTGCCTGCGACGAAACCGCCGATCGATTCGGGGCGCGGTCGCGCAGCGTCGAGGAGCTGTCGGCTGAGCAACGCGCATCGTGTGGTCGCGTGCTGCATCTTGCCGATGATCGCCTTTCGGTACGCGGCATCCCTCTGGCACTCAAGCAGCCGCACGCCGCTGCCGATCACGGCGAGAAGGTTGTTGATGTCGTGGACGACGAACTGCGCCACGTCCTCGATCGCCCGCGCCCCCTCCCGCCTGGGGGTGGCGACCGCCCCGCGCGTGTCGCACCGTGGGGCAGCACGGTACAAAACCCCGGAGACCTCGCCATCGCGCCCGACGAGCGGGATTTCCACGCACCTGGACGCAATCCGGCCGCTACCGCTCTCGCGGACGCCCCGTACCCTCGCGCTGACCGCGGGCCGCACTCCAAGCGCGACGCCGGCGCTGTCCACGAGCACGACGACATCCTCCAGCGGCGGGCTTTCGAAAGAGCCGGGGAATGAAACGCCGATTGTCTCTTTGATCTGCATGTCGGACCTCCTGGCCTGCGATCGTTCAACGGAATGCCGACTTCGGTCCGTACACGAGGGCGGGCGACGATGGCTCGAAGATTGAATCCATGACGGTCTAAAGGAAAATCACCTCTCGCCATGGAGTCGATAGACGATCGTTATTGCCGCTCGCCGCCCGGCGTGATGCGGTAGCGAGGGATGCCACGAGCCGCCTTGCCGTCGCGCTTCACTTCTTCTTACTCCGGGTCGCCCGCGCCCGCGCCCGTTTACGGCGTCAAGCTGCCGGCGATCACGGGCAATCCGGATTTCGAGCGCGTCTACGGCATCCAGACGAACACGCAAAAATGGGCGCCGATCTTCCTGCCGTCGCTCTGGCTGTTCGCAATCTATATCGGCTACGTCGCGGCCGCCGCCGGAGGCGCGGTTTGGGTCATCGGCCGCATCGTCTACTTCCTCGGCTATCGCGAGATGGTGCCCAAGCGCACCCCCGGGCTTCGCCATCCAGGCGCCGGCCTTGCACCGTGTTGTGGATCGGCGCGCTCCGCGGCGCCCTGTAGCGGCTCGTGCATTGAGGGCGCGATAGCCGCACCGCACACTCCGCTGTCATTCCGGGCCTGACCTTGGACCCATAAGCACAGGGAGTGGTTATGGGGACTGATAGCCCAAGCTTGCTAATGCACATTCCCTCTACGTCATTCCGGGATGGTCCGAAGGACGAGATCCGGAATATCGAGATTCCGGGGTCGATGCTGCGCATCGCCCCGGAATAACGCTGCGCGTCACTTCGTCAGCGGGCAACCGCTTTCCTTGGCGGTGAAGAACGCCTGATCGCCCGGCACCACCGCGAGCTGCTTGTAGTAGTCCCACGGCTTCTTCGACTCCGAGGGCTTCTTGACCTCGAATAGGTACATGTCGTGCACCATGCGGCCGTTGGCCAGCACCTTGCCCTTGGCAAAGGCGTCGTCGACCGGCAGCTCTTTCAGCTTCTTGGTGACTGCCTCCGAGTCCTTGGTGCCGGCGGCCTTCACCGCCTTTAAATAGCTCAGCGTCGCCGAATAGGTACCGGCATGGATCATGCTCGGCATCCATCCGGTGCGCTTGAAGAAGCGTTCGGAGAAAGCGCGACTCCGGTTGTCGTGATCCCAGTAGAAACCTTCGGTCAGCACCAGGCCTTGCACCGCGTCGAGACCGAGGCGGTGAACTTCGGAGAGCGTCATCAGGAGGGCGGCAAGCTTCTGGCCCTGCCGGAAGATGCCGAACTCGGCCGCCTGCTTGACCGAGTTGATAGTGTCCTGGCCGGCATTGGCGAGGGCGACGATTTTCGCCTTCGAGCTCTGCGCCTGCAGTAGGAAGGAGGAGAAATCCGACGAGTTCAGCGGCACACGAACCGAGCCGACCACCTTGCCGCCGGCATGGGTGACGATCTCGCTGGTGTCCTTTTCCAGCGCGTAGCCGAAAGCATAGTCGGCGGTGAGGAAAAACCAAGTGTCACCGCCCGCCTTCACCAGTGCGCCGCCGGTGCCGACCGCGAGCGCGTGATCGTCGAAGGCCCAGTGGAAGCTGTACGGCGTGCAGGCGTCGCCGGTGATGCGCGAGGTCGCGGCGCCGACCACGATATCGATCTTCTTCTTCTCGTTGGAGAGTTCCTGCACCGCCAGCGCGACCGTCGACGTCGTCAGCCCGGTGATCATGTCGACGCCGTCGGCATCATACCAGCGCCGCGCGATCGAGACGGCGAGATCGGGCTCGTTCTGGTGATCGGCAGTGACCAGCTCGACCTTGTGACCGAGCACCTCGCCGCCGAAATCCTCGATGGCCATCCGCGCGGCTTCGACCGAATATTTGCCGCCATAGTCGGCATACACGCCAGACTGGTCGTTCAGGACGCCGATCTTGACACCCTGCGCCAACGCCGGTGCCGCGAGCAACAGGCTGCACGCCGCGACCGCGGCGAAAAATCCCGATTTCATTTTTGTGGTCTCCCCACAATTTCTATCAGGAAAGATCGACGCGTCATCATTTTATATCCCCATGCCCGCCCAGCCAATAGTATTGCCTCTCCGGGCCCGAGGATTCAAACCCGTCATCCTGAGGTGCGAGCGGAGCGCGTCTCGAAGGGTGACGGAGATAGTGTTGCGGCTTCATCGCGCATCGGCGTCATCGCAACTCATTCCGCTGCGGCCGCCGTCGTCTGGATCAGCTTGCCCTCGTTCTTGCCTTCCGCGAGGTTGCGCACCACCATGTAGAAGATCGGCGTGAAGATCAGGCCGAACAGCGTGACGCCGAGCATGCCGAAGAACACGGCGACGCCGACCGCCTGACGCATCTCCGAGCCGGAACCGGTCGACACAACCAGTGGCAGCACGCCGAGGATGAAGGCGAACGAGGTCATCAAGATCGGGCGCAGGCGGAGCCGGCAGGCCTCGATGACGGCCGCCAGCCGCGACTTGCCCTGAAGCTCAATGTCGCGCGCAAACTCGACGATCAGGATCGCGTTCTTGGCCGCAAGTCCCACAAGCACCACGAAGCCGATCTGGGTCAGGATGTTGACGTCTTGGCCCATGATGCGCACGCCGATGGTGGCTGCGAACAGGCACATCGGTACGATCAGAATGACCGCGAACGGCAGCGTCCAGCTGCCATATTGCGCCGCCAGCACCAGATAGACGAACAGCACACAGATCGGGAACACATAGAGGCCGGCATTGCCGCCCGTCACTTGTTGATAGGACAGATCGGTCCATTCGAAGGAAAAGCCGCTCGGCAATGTTTCGTCGGCTATTTGCTTGATGGTGCTGAGCGTCGTCGTCGAGCTCACGCCGGGTGCCGGCTCACCCTGCAGCTCGGACGCCGGGTAGAGATTGTAGCGCGCGACACGGTCGGGTCCCGAGATGTCCTTGAAGTCCACGATGCTGCCGAGCATCACCATGTCGCCGGCGGCGTTACGGGTACGCAGCCGCGCGAGATCTGTGGTCTCCTTGCGGAATCGCAGGTCGGCCTGCGCCGTGACGTGATAAGTGCGTCCGAACAGGTTGAAGTCGTTGACATAGATTGAGCCGAAGTATGTCTCGATCGTGTCGGTGACGTTGGCGATTGGGACGCCGAGCTTCTGCGCCTTGACGCGATCGATATCGACGAACAGCTGCGGTGTGTTGGCGGAAAACGGCGAGAACACCGAGGTGAGATTCGGTGACTTGCGCGCAGCCGCCACCAGGTCGTCGGTCGCGGCGGCCAGCAGCTTGGGCCCACGCCCCTGGCGATCCTGGACGCGGATGGCGAAGCCGCCGCCTGTGCCGATGCCTGGCACGGCGGGCGGTGGAATGACGACGATGAAAGCGCCCTGAATCGCCGACAGTCGCTTGCGCAGATCGGCCATGATCGCGTTGGCCGACAACCCCTTCTTCTGCCGTGCTTCCGGCTCGTCGAACACCGGGAACAACGCCGCGGCATTGCTGGCCTGTGTGCGCGTCGCGCCGGAGAAGCCGCCGAATGCCGCGACACGAACGATACCTGGCGTATCCAGTGCAATCCGCTCGATTTCGCGCACCACCGCTGTGGTCCGCGCAAGCGACGCGGCGCCTGGCAATTGCGCCGAGATGATCAGGTAACCGCGATCCTGTGCGGGAATGAAGCCCTGCGGGGTGCTCACCAGCAGCCAACCGGCGCCGCCGATCAGCGCGAGATAGATCACAAGCATCACGACCGTATGCCGAATCACAAAGTCGGCGGCGGCCGCGTAGCCCCGCGCCAAGCGATCGAAGATGCGGTTGAACAGCGCGGTGAAGCTGTCCCAGCCGCGTGCGATGATGTTCCAGCGCGCCGGCGGACGTTTCTTCTCGTGCGGAGTAAGGATC
>DASXOK010000248.1:0-1553 GCA_036494425.1 Pseudolabrys sp. | reverse complement strand
TGAAGGGTTTGTCGTGCGCGATGATCTCCTTCATCTTCTTCTCGATGACGGGGAGGTCTTCGGGCGTGAACGGCTGATTGCGATAGAAGTCGTAATAGAAGCCGTTGTCGATCACCGGGCCGATGGTCACCTGCGTGCCCGGCCACAGCGACTGTACGGCTTCCGCCAACACGTGCGCGGCATCATGCCGGATGAGCTCCAGCGCGCGCGGGTCCTCGCGGTTGATCAACTCGATCTTGGCGTTAGCGACGATCGGATCGTTGAGGTCGGTGACGACGCCGTCGAGCGCCATCGCCACGGTGCGCTTGGCGAGCGAAGGGGAAATGCCCTTGGCCACATCCAGGCCGGTCGTGCCGGCGGGATAGTCGCGCCTGGCGCCGTCCGGGAAGGTGAGGGCGATATATTGTGCGGGACCGAGACTGTCGGCCATGTCGATCTCCTTGTGCTCACTCCTGCGAACGAGCGCAGGTAAGCGTGGTGGGATGCGACGGATATAGCAGACGAATGTCGCCGTGCAACCGCGGCCGGCGAAGCATCGCCCGTGGTCACTGGTGAGCGACGGCGCTTCGGCCCGGCGCTTGGTCCTCTTGAACGAGCCTCTCCGCCATGTCGTCCGCAAGCTTGCGCACGAGCCGCAGCAATTCCGCCCGGTCGGCGGCGCTCCAATGGCGCTGCACGTCATCGAACACGCGGTGCCGCGCGGCGCCGATCGCCTCCCGCATCTGCTCGCCGGCTTCAGTCAGAACCGCCTCTTTGACGCGCTGATTGTTTAAGTTTGCCGCCCTGTTGATCAGGCCCAGGCTTTCCAACTTGGCGAGTTGGCGGCTGACGGTGGAGTGATCGCGCCCGACGATGTCGGCGAGTTCTACAACCCCAACCGGACCGTAGAGCCCGATGCGGACGAGCAGGGGAAACAGCGCGCGATCAAGCGAAACGCCCGCCTCGTGCAAGATGCGCTCGTCCGGCTGCGGCCGAGTCAGGACGCTTACCAGATCCAGCAAAGCGTGGTGAAGTTGGTCTTTCTTCCGTGTATTTTGCACACAATTTCCCTGGCGTTCCCGACCCGTCGTGTTATTGGTTTTGGTGCATCATACACACGATAGGCGATCTGCTCAACGGCCGGTTGGCCGTGGGCGTTCGCCGGACGGAAGCCATGTCGCTTGCTACTTCGCTTACGATTTTCCTCTCCGCGGGCCTCGTCGGCGGGCTTCTCCTGGGCCTGATCGGCGTCGGAACGGCGCTCATTTCCGTTCCGTTCCTGACAATCTTCCTGCCAAGGTTCGGCATCGGGCCCGACGCCGCGCCGCTCACGGCGCTCGCCACCTCGATGGCCATCGTGTCGGTGGGATCGATCTCATCGATCGCGTCTCACCACAGGTTGGGCAATGTCGATTTCCTCGTCTCGCTGCTCGTCAGTGTGCCCTTCTTCGTCAAGGCCGTGCTGCAATCGCACGCACCGCATCACGATCTGCTCGCGGCAGCCGCCGCGATCCTGACGCCGCTCGGCCTGCACGCCTGGGTGCCGGGCGCGGCCTGCGCGCTCAACTGCCCGA
>DASXOK010000247.1:0-8905 GCA_036494425.1 Pseudolabrys sp. | reverse complement strand
CCCTGATAGGCCGTGCGCCACGCTTCATCGTGCGTGTCGGCCACGTCGCCGGCATCGGCGGTCTTGGCGCGACGAATCTCTATAAGGGTTGTGCTCATGGCGCGAATAGAAGCAACGAACCCCGCGCCCTTCAAGCCCTATCGTTAATCATGGGTTAACGGTGTGGATTACTGGTCACAGCGGGCCAAAGTCACAGACGGAAGTGCCGCAAACCGCACACTTCTTCGCAATGCATCCGCTTACCAGCGCCGATTTTACGGGGCCTCGCGGCTTTCCCGAGGCGGCGGAGCCACGGGAACGTGATTCGAACCGTGCAAATTCGACTCAATGGAAATGCAAATCCGCGGCAAGCCGAAAGTCGCAAACGCCTCAGGATTAGGCGGCGTCTGCTTCCTTCGAGCGGTCCGCCCGCTTGCGGTCGTTCTCGTCCAGAAGTTTCTTGCGCAGACGGATCGAGTTCGGCGTCACCTCGACCAATTCGTCGTCCTGGATGTAAGCGAGCGCCTTTTCCAGCGTCATCTTGATCGGCGGCGTAAGCCGCACGGCCTCGTCCTTGGACGTGGTGCGGATGTTGGTGAGCTGCTTGCCCTTGAGCACGTTGACGATCAGGTCGTTGTCACGCGTGTGCTCGCCGACGATCATGCCGGTGTAAACCTTCCAGCCCGGCTCGATCATCATCGGGCCGCGGTCCTCCAGGTTCCACAGCGCGTAGGCAACCGCCTCGCCCTTGTCGTTCGAGATGAGCACGCCGTTGCGGCGACCCTGGATCGCGCCCTTATGCGGGGCATAGCCATGGAACAGCCGGTTCATTATGGCGGTGCCGCGCGTGTCGGTGAGCAGTTCGCCCTGGTAGCCGATGAGCCCGCGCGTCGGCGCGTGGAAAACGAGACGCACGCGCCCGCCGCCGGACGGCCGCAGCTCGGTCATCTCCGCCTTGCGCTCGGCCATCTTCCGCACCACGACGCCCGAGTGCTCCTCATCGACGTCGATGACGACCTCTTCGATCGGCTCTTCCAAGTCGCCCGCTTCGTTGCGGCGGAGCAGCACTTTCGGCCGCGACACCGACAGTTCGAAGCCTTCGCGGCGCATGGTCTCGATCAAGATGCCGAGCTGCAATTCGCCGCGGCCGGCCACTTCCATGGCGTCCTTGTCGTCCGATTCGCGCACGCGCAGCGCCACGTTGCCTTCGGCTTCGCGCAGCAGGCGGTCACGGATCATGCGGCCGGTGACCTTCGACCCCTCGGTGCCGGCGAGCGGAGAATCGTTGACGCGGAAGGTCATGGCCAGCGTCGGCGGATCGATCGGCTGCGCCGGGATCGGTGTTTCGACGGAAGGATCGCAGATCGTCATCGCCACGGTGGCGTTCGGCAGACCGGCGAGCGCGACGATGTCGCCAGCTTCGGCCTCCTCGAGCGGCACGCGCTCGAGGCCGCGGAAGGCCAGCACCTTGGTGACGCGGCCGGACTCGACCAGCTTACCTTCGCGGTCGAGCACCTTCACGGCCTGGTTCGGCTTGATGGTGCCGGAGGTGATGCGCCCGGTGATGATGCGGCCGAGATAATTGTTGGCCTCGATGATGGTACCGAGCAGGCGGAACGGGCCTTCCTCCACCACCGGCGGCTTCACGTGCCTGAGCACCAGGTCGAACAGCGGCTTCATGCCCTGGTCCTGCGGACCGTCGAGCTTTTCCGCCATCCAGCCCTGCTTGGCCGACCCGTAGAGGATCGGGAAATCGAGCTGCTCGTCGGTGGCGTCGAGCGCGGCGAAGAGGTCGAAGACCTCGTTGATGACTTCGACCGGCCGCGCGTCCGAGCGGTCCACCTTGTTGATCACCACGATGGGCTTGAGGCCCATGCGCAGCGCCTTGGACACCACGAATTTGGTTTGCGGCAGCGGGCCCTCGGCGGCGTCGACCAGCACCAGGGCGCCGTCCACCATGTTCAGGATGCGCTCGACCTCGCCGCCGAAGTCAGCGTGGCCCGGCGTATCCACGATATTGATGCGCGTGCCCTGCCACTCCACCGAGGCGGCCTTGGCCAGGATGGTGATACCGCGCTCGCGCTCGAGGTCGTTGGAATCCATGGCGCGTTCGACCTGGCGCTCGTTCGCGCGGTAGACGCCGGATTGCTGCAACAGTCGGTCGACCAGGGTCGTTTTGCCGTGGTCGACGTGCGCGATGATGGCGACGTTACGAAGGTCCATTTGTCGGGTTCCAAAAACCAGAGCGAGGGGCCCGCCATAGGATTTCCAAAGGAAATCCGTTCCTCAAAAAGCGACAGGATTGCCGGGTGGCAATCCTGTTGAGCCCGCGACGCGTACGCTATTGCGGCGCAATATAGTCAGGAAAAGGCAAGAAGCAACTGGAGGCTCTCCCCTCCCCCTGCGAGCACTTGCGAGCAGTGGGGAGGGGTCGGGGTGGGGGGTGGCTAATCCGGAATTCCCAAAGCCCCCCACCCCGATTGGCAATGGCGAGCGATTGCCAATCGACCCTCCCCACCGCTTCGCGGGGGGGGGAAAAGAAGCTCACACAAACAAAGAACCTCACCCAAACGCCGGATCCAACGTCTTCGCCCACAAAGACCGGTCATCCACGTCCTTCAGCGTCACCGTCATCTGCTGGCTGGCGCCGTCGATGCCGATATGGCCGAAGAACTGGAACCCGTCGCTCGGCGGCAGGTTCTGGCCCTGGTCCTTGCTCGGCGCCTTGATGTAGACGAGCTGCGGCCCGAAGGTCTTGTCGAGCTGGTTCGGCCCGTAGGTGCCGGCATGGATCGGCCCCGACACAAACTCCCAGAACGGTTCGAAGTCCTGAAACGCCGCCTTGTTCGGATCGTAGTAATGCGCCGCCGTGTAGTGCACGTCGGCGGTGATCCAGACCGTGTTCTTCACGCCGGCATGCTTGATGAACGACAGAAGGTCAGCGATCTCCAGCTCGCGCCCGCGCGGCGCGCCGTCGTCGCCCTGCGCCACCGCCTCGACGCCCCAATTGCGCATGGTGTCGTAAACCACCAGCAAGCTGAGCGGCATGTCGGCGGCGATCACCTTCCAGGTCGCGCGTGAGTTCATCAATTCCCGTTTAAGCCAGGCGATCTGCTGCGGGCCGAGGAAATAGGCCGGGGGGCCGTAAGTCTCTTCCTTGTCCTCGCCGTTCGGTCCGCGATAGCTGCGCATGTCGAGCATGAAAACGTCGAGCATCGGCCCGTAGGAGAGCTTGCGATAGACGCGCCCCAGCTCGGCGATCGTCTCGCGCATCGGCATGTATTCGTGGAAGGCGCGGCTCGCGCGCGCGGCGATGATGAGGTCGTTCTTCTCGACGTATTTCTTGGCGACGAGCTCCGCGCGCGTCATCGGCTCGCCCGGCCACCAGTTGTTGAACACCTCGTGGTCGTCCCATTGCGAGAAGACCGGCACCTCCGCGTACATTGCGCGGAAGTTCTTATCGAGCATGTTGTATTTGTAGGCGCCGCGGAATTCGGCGAGCGTCTCGGCCGGCTTCGATTTGTCCTCGGTCACGATGTTCTTCCAGATCTCGCCGTTCGGCATTTTCTGTTCGGCTTTGATCGGGCCATCGGCGTAGATGTTGTCGCCGCTGTGGATGAAGAAGTCGGGACGGTTCTTGCGCATCGTCTCGTAGGTGCGCATGCCGCCGCGCGATTCATCGATGCCCCAACCCTGGCCGACGGTGTCGCCCGACCAGACGAAGCTGACGGAGCGGCGGTCGCTCGGCGCAGTGCGGAAGCGGCCGACCTGCGGCTCGCCGATGACCGTCGGGGAGGCGAGATCCTGGAAGCGCACGCGATAGAACACGTCCTGCCCCGAAGGCAGGCCGTCGAGCAACAGCTTGGCGGTGAAGTCGCTCTCAGGCAGCGCATCGACGTAGGCAGCCTGGCGTGCGTCCTTGAAGCTTTCGGTGGTCGCCACTTCGACCACCATGCGCGAGGGGCGGTCGGCGCGCGCCCATATCATGCCGGAATCGGAAGCGACGTCGCCCGATTGCAGGCCATGCGTGATCACCGGCCGGTCATTGGCGCGGCTGATGAAGGGTCTTGCAGTACCGCCGACTGCGGTAAAAGCCGTCGCTGCCGCGGTTGTCGCGAGGAACCGCCGCCGTGTCGGAGTGATGATGCGCTTGCCCATGGTCGCCTCCATTCTGATAGGAGTCGTGACATTGGGCGCGGGCGCTTACAACGCTCCGACGATCAGATGAAGGATTAGTGACGGTGGAACACTAGACACCTTGCGGTCGGCTCCATGGGCCGATCTGCGTGCCCCTCGGCAAAGCGTTCTGCAGCATCATCATCTCGGCGATGGTCTCGTTGGTGACCAGCCCCACCAGCTTACCGGCAACATCGACAACTGCGACAGCCGGCGCCTGCTTCATCTGCAACAGCTTGAACGTCTGCTCGAGCGTGGCGCGATGACTCACGCTCGGCATGTCCGTGTTCATCGCGTCGGCGACTCGCGCGTCGGGTCCGAGCTGCTTGATGGCGCGGATGAGATTGGCGCGGTCGAGCACGCCGACCGGCTTGCCAGCGCCGTCCACCACGGGGAATTCGCCCTGGCTTGTTTGCAGCAAAGTCTGCACGGCTTCGTCGATATGCGCTTCCGGCGCCAATGTCGCGAACTGCGTCATCATCGCCGAGCTCACCGGCACGCCGCGCGAGACCGAACGCAGCGCCACCATGTGCGCTTCAGACGAAGCCGCCAGATAGACGAAGATGGCGATGAAGATGAGGATCGGATTGTACAAGAGGCCGATGAAGCCGAGCCCGAAGGCGACGACCTGGCCGATCGAGGCCGCGAGCTCGGTCGCGCGCACATAGCCGAACTTGCTGGCAAGCAAGGCGCGCAGCACGCGTCCGCCGTCCATCGGAAAGGCGGGAATCAGGTTAAACAGCGCGAGAAACAGGTTCACCGAGGCAAGCCGGTCGACCATCGCGATCTGCGCATTGTCGACCGCGCCCGCGGCGCTCGGATTGAGCTGTGCCCCGGCGACCGCGACGAGCAGGATGGTGATGACGACGTTTACCAGCGGGCCGGCGATGGCGATGAGGAATTCCTCCCACGGCTCTTCCGGGATGCGCTCGAGCTGCGCCACGCCGCCGATCGGTAGTAGCGTCACGTAAGGCGTCGGCACGCCGAAGGCGCGCGCGGTGAAGATGTGGCCGAACTCGTGCAGCAGCACGCAGAGGAACAGCAGCACCATGAACAGCAGGCTGTTCCAGGCGGCCGCCGAGCCGCCGGTGGTGTAGGTGGCCGCGAAGATCCAGGCGAGAAACAAGAGGAAGGTGATGTGGACGCGCACCACGGTGCCCGCCACCTTGCCGATGTTCAATGACCACGACATGGGAGCCTCGTTGGGTCGGACGCCTCAATCCAAAGGTAGTGGCCCGCCGGCTCCAATGCGAGGGCCGCGCGGTCGGTGCCGGACGGACAGGCTTGCGGCCGCGCTTTGCGCTTCCCACTTAATTTTCATGGCATTCGCACGCACCTTCTGGCGACGTGAGAACAACGAGGACGCGGCGCTGCGCCGCGACTTCTGGCGCAAGCTGCGCGGTATTGCCGCGCGGTTGCCCTTCGCCCAGGACCTGCTCGCCGCCTATTACTGCGCCTTCGACCGCGAGACACCGCTGGCGGTGAAAGCCTCGCTGATCGGCGCGCTCGCCTATTTCGTGCTGCCGGCGGACGCCATTCCCGATGTGCTGCCGGTCATCGGCTTCACAGACGATGCCGCGGTGCTGGCCACGGCGATCAAGCTCGTGTCCAACCACATCCGCCCCGAGCATCGCGCGGCGGCGAAGGACAAGCTCGACGCGCTGGTGCAATCGGCGCGCGCGTGAGCTAAGAGGCGCGGATGGACCGTGCGACCCTCTCCGCCTATGACACCGCCGCCGCAGACTTCGCCAAGGACTGGCATGACCAGCCGCCGCCCGCCGATCTGCATGCGCTCGTGCGCCGCTTTTTCATCAAGAGTATGACGGCCGACATCGGCTGCGGCAGCGGCCGCGAGGTCGCGTGGCTTGCCGCCAATGGTTATCCCGCGGTTGGCTATGACGCGTCGCAAGGCCTGCTTGCAGAGGCACGCAGCCGTTATCCCGAGTGCCGGTTTGAAGTCGCCGCGTTGCCGGAGCTTGCGGGAATTGCGCCGGCAACGTTCGACAACGTGCTCTGCGAGACGGTTATCATGCATCTGCCGCAGGCGGCGATTGCACCCTCGGTGCGGCGGCTGGTCGACATCCTCAAGCCGGGCGGGATTCTTTATCTGAGCTGGCGTGGGACCAAGGACGCCGATCAGCGCGACAAAAGCGAGCGGCTTTACTCAGCTTTCGATGCGTCACTCGTGCGCGATGAATTGGCTGGCATGACGCCACTGCTCGACGAAGAGGTCGTCAGCGAGTCGTCAGGCAAAATCATCCATCGCATCGTCGCGCGGCGCTCATAACTGTCGTCCCGGCGAAGGCGGGGACGACAGCAGCTAATTCACACCCGCAAAACCACCTTCCCCATCACTTGCCGCGCGGCGATGGCCTTCAGCGCGGCGGACGCCTCGGCGAGTGGGTACACTGCGTGCACATGCGACGACAGTTTCCCTTCCGCGACCCAGGTCACCAATTGCTCGGTGTTGGCGCGATGCCCTGCCGGATTGCGTTCGACGAACGAGCCCCAGTAGACGCCGAGCACATCGCAGCCTTTCAGCAGCACGAGATTGAGCGGTAGCTTCGGGATCTCGCCGGCGGCGAATCCTATCACCAGGAAGCGCCCCTTCCAGGCGATCGAGCGGAGCGCTGCTTCCGTGTAAGCGCCGCCGACCGGATCGTAGATCACGTCGGCACCCTTGCCGCCGGTGATGCGGCGCAGCGCTTCCTTCAGATCGTCGCTGGTGTAATCTATGCCCTCGTCGGCGCCGTGCTTCTTAGCGAAGGCGGTTTTCTCCGCCGATGAGGCGCAGGCGATTACCCGCGCGCCCATCAGCTTCCCGAGCTCGATCGCGGCGAGCCCGACGCCGCCTGAGGCGCCAAGCACCGCCAGCGTCTCGCCTCCTTTGAGCCTGGCGCGATCCTTCAGCGCATGCAGCGTGGTGCCGTAGGTCACGCACAGGCCGGCGGCGTGATCGAAGTCGAGACTGTCGGGGAGCTTGATCAGCTTGATCGCGGCAATAGCGATTCGCTCGCGCGCCGCGCCATAGCGCGAATAGCCGAGCACGCGGTCGCCCACCTTGAGATCGGTCACGCCTTCGCCCAGCCGCTCGACGATACCGGCGAACTCCGCCGCGGGTGAGAACGGCATCTCCGGCTTGGTCTGGTATTTCCCGGCGATGATCAGCGTGTCGAAGAAATTCAGCGCCGCGGCGTGGATGCGCACCGCGGCTTCGCCGGGGCCTGGCACGGGGTCGTCGATGTCGGCCAGGACAAGATCGTCGGGTGTGCCATAGCGGGTGCAGAGCAGGGCTTTCATTGCGGGACCATAGAGGGTTGGGACGAGATTACTGTTTTGTAACATGACGGCGGTTGCCGCCAGGCGAGTCCCTGTTAACTTTCGGCGAATAGTGTCGCGGGGGAGCGACTCTTGGTCGCCTTCACCTTGCCGATATTCGTCCGTAATGGGCTAATATCCCGCAGCTTTCAGGGCGGTTCATGAACCGTCGTCACGATTGACCGGTAGGGGCCCGATGACCTTCCCATATTTGTTCCGTGCCGCGTTTGCCACGTTGGCGGTGTCCGCTTGCCTTGCCGCCACCACCGCGTCCGCGCAAAATAACAAGAAGCCGGCCGCCAAGCCCGACCCCAGCGCGGGGGCGGTGCTGCTCGGCCAGTTCGGCGACTGGGGCGCGTATCGCGCCATGCCCGAGGGCAAGAAGGTGTGCTTCGCGCTTTCCAAGCCGACCTCGGCGACCATCGAACCGTCCAACCGCAAACGCGATCCCTCCTATGCCTTCGTCTCGACCCGTCCGGCCGAAAAGGTGAAGAACGAGGTGTCGGTCATCGTCGGGTATCCGCAAAAAGATGGGCACGATGCGTCCGCAACCATCGGGTCGGCGAATTACGTGCTCTACACGCAGAACGACGGCGCCTGGGTGAAGAACCCCGCCGAAGAGGGGCAGATGGTCGCCGCGATGCGCAAGGGTGCGGAACTCGTAGTCAAAAGCGAGTCGAAGTCCGGGGCGAAGACCACCGATACCTACTCGCTCAAGGGCATTGCCGAGGCCCTCGACAAGGTCGCCGAAGAGTGCAAGTAGGGCGCTCGCTTCCTAGATAGTGAGGCGCGGCGATGCCGCTTGCTTCCCTCTCCCCTGGGGGGAGAGGGTGCCCGAGCGAAGCGAGGGCGGGTGAGGGGGACAGTGACTATCGAGATTCACTGTCCCCCTCACCCGGCTCGCGCTTCGCGATCGCCACCCTCTCCTCCCAGGGGAGAGGGAAAGCGCGCAAGCGGCACGCAGCTCGTACACACACTCTCGTACACACACTAATGCTAGATTGTGATTGATGACGCTCACTGCTGCCCATAGCAACACGCCGACGAACGCCGCCTTCCTTGAGAAGACGCCGCTGGCGCGCTATGTCGCGCCGGCAAAGCCGTCGTTGATCGGCCTGTCCCGCGCGGAGCTTGCCGAGGCGCTGGGCGACGTCGGTGTGCCCGAAGGCCAGCGCAAGATGCGTGTCCAGCAGCTCTGGCATTGGATCTATTTCCGCGGGTTCACCTCGTTCGACGCCATGACCAGCGTGTCGAAGGACCTGCGCGCCGTGCTCGCGCAGCGCTTCACGCTCGACCGCCCCGAGGTCATCGCCGAACAGGTCTCTGTCGACGGCACGCGCAAATGGCTGCTGCGGCTGCCGGGCGATGCGGAGAGCGGCCTGCCCCACGACGTCGAATGCGTCTATATCCCCGACACCGAACGCGGCACCCT
>DASXOK010000246.1:0-2162 GCA_036494425.1 Pseudolabrys sp. | reverse complement strand
GGCCCCGGACGCCGCATCCGCGTCATGGTCGTGGACGACGCCGTCGTCGTGCGCGGCTTCTTCGCGCGCTGGGTGGAGGCCGAGCCCGACCTCGAACTGGTGGCCTCGCTGCGCACCGGCCGCGACGCCGTGAGCCAGCTCGAGCGTACCGACCCGGACGTGGTCGTGCTCGACGTCGAGATGCCGGAGCTCGACGGCATTGCCGCGCTGCCGTTGCTGCTCGAGAAGAAGCGCGATCTCATCGTCATCATGGCCTCGACGGTGACGCGGCGTAACGCCGAGATCAGCCTGCGCGCGCTCTCGCTCGGCGCCGCCGACTACATCCCCAAGCCTTCGACCGATCGCGAGGTCACCGCCTCCGCGACCTTCCGCGGCGAACTGATCGAGAAGATCCGCGCGCTCGGCCAGCGCGCGAAGCGCTTTCGTCAGATTCCGCCGCGCGACAAGCCCGCGCTGACGGCGCGGACGCCAGTGCAACCGCATCCGCTTCACCATCACCCTGCCGACAACGCACCGATCACGCTGCGTCCGATGCCGCTGACGCCGCCGCGCGTCTTGCTGATCGGCTCCTCCACCGGCGGGCCGCAGGCGCTCAACACGCTAATCGCGCAGATCGGCGGCGTGATCGATCGCGCGCCGGTGCTGGTGACGCAACACATGCCGCCGACCTTCACCGCGATCCTCGCCGAGCATCTCGCCCGCATCGCCAAGTGTCCGGTGCATGAAGGCCAGCACGGCGAGACGATTTACGCCGGCACCGTCTATCTCGCGCCCGGCGGCAAGCACATGACCGTCGCCCGCCACGACGGCAAGGAGCCGACAATCGCCATCGACGACGGGCCGCTCATCAATTTCTGCAAGCCGTCGGTCGATCCGATGTTCACCACCGCCGCCGCGGTGTGGGGCCCCAAGGCGCTCGCGCTGATGCTTACCGGCATGGGCCACGACGGGCTCGCCGGCGCGAGGACGCTCGTCGCCGCCGGCGGCCATGTCCTCGCGCAGGACGAGGCGACGAGCGTCGTCTGGGGCATGCCCGGCCAGGTCGCGCATGCCGGCCTCTGTTCCGCCGTGCTGCCGCTCAACGAGATCGGCGGCAAGCTTACGCGCATGTTCACGGGAGAGCGCCCGTGACGCCGTTCGACTTCGACTATCTGCGCAAGCTGCTCAAGGACCGCTCCGGCCTCGTGCTCTCGGCCGAGAAGCAGTACCTCGCCGAAAGCCGCCTGCTGCCCGTCGCGCGCCGCCACGGCATGACGACGCTCGCCGAACTCATCGCGCGGCTGCGCGGTCCCTCGCTCGCGCTCACCGCCGAGGTGGTCGACGCCATGACCACCAACGAGACCTTCTTCTTCCGCGACAAGATCCCGTTCGAGCATGTGCGCGACACCATCGTGCCGGCGCTCGCCGCGGCGCGCGCGCGCGAGAAACGCATCCGCATCTGGTGCACGGCCGCCTCGACCGGCCAGGAGCCTTACTCGATCGCCATGGCGCTGAAGAGCCTCGGCGCCACGATCGACGGCTTCCGCATCGACATCCTCGCCACCGACCTGTCGACCGACGTGCTGGATCGCGCCAAGGCCGGCATCTACAGCCAGTTCGAAGTGCAGCGCGGGCTGCCGATCCAGTTCCTGGTGAAGTTCTTCGCCAAGACCGGCGACAACTGGCAGATCGCGCAAGACATCCGCGACATGGTGCAATTCCGCCCGCTCAATCTGCTCAACGATTTCTCGCCGCTCGGCGCGTTCGATCTGGTGTTCTGCCGCAACGTGCTGATCTATTTCGATCAACCGGCGAAGACCCAAGTGCTCAACCGCCTTGCCAGGCAGATGCCCGACGATGCCTATCTCGTGCTCGGCGCCGCCGAGACCGTGGTCGGCCTGACCGACGCATTCAAGCCGATGACCGATAAGCGCGGCCTCTACGCGCCGAACCTCGCGCTGCGCGAGGCGACGCGCCTCGGCGCCGCCGGCACGCTGGCGACGCCGGCCATGCGCTTCGCCGGCGCGAAGGGGTAGGGGCGTGTAGTTCTTCATCCTTCCCCCGCTTGCGGGGGGCGAGAGCGAAAGCAAGCCGGGTGGGGGCGTTTGCCACACCGATTCAATTGTCAAAGAGCCAAGTGATCCACCGTCTCGCCTCATCCTGAGGAGCGCCGTTAGGCGCGT
>DASXOK010000245.1:0-1708 GCA_036494425.1 Pseudolabrys sp. | reverse complement strand
GGTGTCGCAGCCTATGCTGCGAGCAAATCCGGGCTGATCGGTTTGACGCAGGTCCTCGCCGCGGAATACGGGCCACAGAACATCCGGGTCAATGCTATCCTCCCAGGCGCCGTCGAGACGGCCATGTTCAAAGTCGCGAATGAGACCGCCGAGCAGCAAGCCTTTATCACGAACTTGCATGCGTTGAAGCGCGTCGCGTCACCCGACGAGCTGGCGCAAGCGGCGCTCTATCTCGCCTCTGATGCCTCAAGTTTCCAATCAGGGACGGCCATGCTGGTGGATGGAGGTCTGTCTATCACACGAACGTGAGAGATCTTCGCCGGAGGCAACGTGTTCCCGTCCGGACGGACAGCGATAGGCCCAAATCGCCGGAGTGCGTACCGGCGCCACACTTGCCGATCATAAGACAAGAGCTCGCCGGGCGGTCCGGCCCTAGGCATCATCCCACGGATGAGGACAACCAATGCTGTCATCGCACACGAGCTACTGCGCAGAGCTCGAAGGCTTCGACGAAGGCCGTGCTTCGAGCACCATATTAAACTGCGTCGCGGCAGCGCGCCGGAAGCGCTTAAAACCGCCAGCCGTCACGACCTGTCGCAATTTTGTTTCGCCAGCCTGGGATCCAAGGCCGAGGCCGACTTCCTGCGCCAGCGACGCAGGCGTACAGAACATCGTAGATCCTGCGTAATAGATCCGGCCGATCATAATAGGCCTGACCTACATCCGTGAGATTGACCTTACGTGTGCTCCGGTTGAGAAGACGCACCCCGAGCAGTTCTTCAAGCGCTTGGACGTGTGTCGTCACGATGCTGGCGGAAATATCGAGCCGACGTGCCGCTGCCGAGAACCCGCCATTCTCGACCACCTTGACGAAAGAGGTCATGGCTGCAAGGCGATCCATAAAATCTACTCTCCCACGTGCGTGCCGCTAATCGGCGGCGGCGACAACTTCGGTACGAGAAAGCGAGCGCGTTTAACACGCCGCGCCGCTCCTGCATGCAGACGGCTACTCCGCCGGTTGCGTTCAAAAGAGACATCGTTTGATGACGCGCGAAACGCGTCGCGCGCACGGCAGAACCAGGGATAGAGGGCGGGAAGCACGAGTAAGGTGAGCAGGGTCGCACTGATCAGGCCGCCGATGACGACAGTCGCGAGCGGGCGCTGCACTTCGGCGCCGGAGTTCGTCGAAACCGCCATTGGCAGGAAGCCGAGGCTGGCCACGGTGGCCGTCATCAGAACCGGGCGCAGCCGCGTCATGGCCGCCTGCCAGGCCGCGGCGGCGGCAGCGAGCCCCTCTTTGCGTCGCTCCTCCATGTAACTCACCATCACGACGCCGTTCAATATCGCGATGCCGAACAAGGCGATGAAACCGATCGCGGCCGAAATGCTGAACGGCATGCCACGCAGGGCAAGAGCGAAGATTCCGCCGACGGCCGCAAACGGCACGTTGAAAAAGATCAGCGTCGCGAGCCGCGCGCTGCCGAACATCAGATAGAGCAACAGGAAAATGACGGCGAGCGCGACCGGCACGACGGTCGCGAGCCGCGCCATGCCCTCCTGCAGGTCCTGGAAGCTCCCACCCCACGAGATCGTATAGCCCGGCGGCAGGTGGACACGAGCTGCAACCGCCTGCTGCGCGTCGGCTACGAAGCTGGCGAGCGGTCGCGCACGCACGTTGGCCTGCACCGTGATGACGCGCCGGCCTTCT
>DASXOK010000244.1:0-6076 GCA_036494425.1 Pseudolabrys sp. | reverse complement strand
GCCAAAGTGCGCGAGAACTGCCCGCTGGAAGCCGCGGTCGCGGCGGCCCAGGAGGCGGGGCGCAAGTACTGTACGATCGCCAGCCGGGTCCTCAACGGTAAATGAGCGACGCGGCCGGAGCGAACGGCAACCAACAGCAGGACGCCACTGCCCCCATCGTGCGTGTGGTGGAGATCGTCAACAAGAAGGGCCTGCACGCCCGGGCGTCAGCCAAATTCGTGCAGACCGCCGAACAGTTCAAAGCCGTCATCACCGTCACCCGCAGTCACGAGACCGTCGGCGGCACCTCGATCATGGGGTTGATGATGCTGGCCGCCGGCCCCGGGACGACCATCACCATCTCGTGCAGCGGCAACGATGCGCAGGCCGCCATGGACGCCCTCGCCGCGCTGGTCGCCAACAGGTTCGGCGAAGAAGAATAACCTCCGTTCTTCCCCGGAGGAGGGATATCCAAGCTCACCGCCTTAAAACCTACATAAAGAAATCTTTATGTATGCGTTGCGGCCTTCGGCCGGGCCTGTTATAGGCACGGCCAGCCTCGAAACCTGTCCCTCCGTCATGAAGGATTGCCATGACCGTTTCCACCAAGCCCAAGGCCGCCGCTGCCGGCGACTACATCGTCAAGGACATCTCGCTCGCCGACTTCGGCCGCAAGGAAATCTCGCTGGCCGAAACCGAAATGCCCGGCCTGATGGCCACGCGCGAGGAATACGGCCCGAAGCAGCCGCTCAAGGGCGCCCGCATCGCCGGCTCGCTGCACATGACCATCCAGACCGCGGTGCTGATCGAGACGCTCACCGCGCTCGGCGCCGACGTGCGCTGGGTGTCGTGCAACATCTATTCGACGCAGGACCACGCCGCCGCGGCCATCGCCGCCGCCGGCATTCCCGTGTTCGCGGTCAAGGGCGAGAGCCTCAAGGACTACTGGGACTACACCGCCAAGCTGTTCGAATGGCACGGCGGCGGCACGCCCAACATGATCCTCGACGACGGCGGCGACGCGACGATGTTCGTGCACCAGGGCTATCGCGCCGAGCAGGGCGACACCGTTTTCCTCGATCAGCACAATTCGGAAGAAGAGGAAGTGTTCTTCGCGCTGATCAAGAAGACGCTCAAGGAAAAGCCGAAGGGTTACTTCGCCGAGCTCGCCAAGAACATCAAGGGCGTCTCGGAAGAGACCACCACCGGCGTGCACCGTCTCTACGACATGCAGAAGGCCGGCACGCTGCTGTGGCCCGCCATCAACGTCAACGACTCGGTCACCAAGTCGAAGTTCGACAATCTCTACGGCTGCCGTGAATCGCTGGTCGACGGCATTCGCCGCGGCACCGACGTCATGATGTCGGGCAAGGTCGCCATGGTCGCCGGCTTCGGCGACGTCGGCAAAGGCTCGGCCGCGTCGCTGCGCCAGGCCGGCTGCCGCGTGATGGTCTCCGAAATCGATCCGATCTGCGCGCTGCAGGCGGCGATGGAAGGCTCTCAGGTCGTGACCATGGAAGACGCTGCGCCGCAGGCCGACATCTTCGTCACCGCCACCGGCAACAAGGACATCATCACCATTGAGCACATGCGCGCGATGAAGGATCGCGCCATCGTGTGCAACATCGGCCACTTCGACAACGAGATCCAGATCGCCTCGCTGAAGAACCTGAAGTGGGACAACATCAAGCCGCAAGTCGACGAGATCGAATTTCCCGACGGCCACCGCATCGTGCTGCTGTCGGAAGGCCGGCTGGTCAACCTCGGCAACGCCATGGGCCATCCTTCGTTCGTGATGTCGGCGTCGTTCACCAACCAGACGCTGGCGCAGATCGAACTGTTCGCCAACAACACGAACGGCAAGTACAAGAAGGAAGTCTACGTGCTGCCGAAGTCGCTCGACGAGAAGGTCGCGCGGCTGCATCTGTCCAAGATCGGCGTGAAGCTCACCGAACTGCGCAAGGACCAGGCCGATTACATCGGCGTGCCGCAGCAGGGCCCGTTCAAGAGCGATCACTACCGGTATTGATGGTCAATCGTGCCCTGGGGCGGCGGCCTGACCGCCGCTCCAGAATATTAAGTTCGCGTCGTGAGCTATCAAATACGAAAAAGGGCACCCTTTTGGGGTGCCCTTTGGCTTATTGGGAAGTCGAGGATTCGTCCTGCCCCAAGGCAAACTGCCAATCTGATCGATGCTGTCCGGCCGGTGGCTATCACGGCTCGCAGAATTGTAGACATGTGGACACGACCGCACGTCCACATGTCATCATCTATCGGTGTTGGGGGGCACCTCAAGCGTCCGTTGTTAGACTGGGCGACACCTTGGAGGTTGGAAACATGGCGGTCAAGCGGATGGACAACGTAGGAATCGTCGTCGAAGACCTCGGGGGGACGATTGATTTCTTTCGCGAACTCGGCCTCGAGCTCGAAGGGCGGGCCACGATCGAAGGAGAATGGGCCGGACGTGTCACTGGACTGGGCGATCAGCGTGTCGAGATTGCCATGATGCGCACACCGGACGGCCACAGCCGGCTCGAGCTCTCCCGCTTCCTCACGCCGCCTGTCGTCGCAGATCACCGGAACGCCCCGGTCAACGCCCTAGGCTACCTCCGCGTCATGTTCGCCGTGGACGACATCGACGAGACGCTTGAAAGGCTCCGCACGCGCGGCGCGCAGCTCGTAGGCGAAGTAGTCCAGTACAAAGACGCGTATCGGCTCTGCTACATCCGTGGGCCTGAAGGGCTTCTCATCGGGTTCGCCCAAGAACTCAGCTGAGCGCAATACGAAGACAAATCAAGAGCGATCAGTACCGGTATTGATCGTACTATGGTGCTTTCAGCATCGCGCCCGGCCGAAAGGCCGGGCGTTTTGTTTTGCCCCGCTAAGTATTGACCCTGGGCTGCCCGTTTGAACGAAGTCAAAGTCCGCCCGATGCGCGCGGGGAATATGGCGTACCCTAGCAAACATCGGAGGACGTCATGAGACAGCATCGTCCATGCGCCATAGCGCGCACCGCAAGCAGCCAGCAGAATTTCGTCGCCTGGTGGGCGACCTCGATGTGGGTTTGCGCCGTCGCCTATCGACATTCCAGCTTAATTGATCAGCCCTTCGGCGGCACCGTGATGATGATCGATTTCGGCGGCACGATCACGATGGTGTAGCGCTGCGGCTTGCCCAAGCGGCCGCGCACGGCGCGCGTGATGTCGCTGGCCACCGTCTGACTGCCGGGAACGCCCGCCGCGTGCTTCTGCGCCTCGCTCTGACAAGCCTTGTCCTCGCTGAAGCACACGTAGACAGCGCCCGCCTGCGCGAACTCGGCCGCGCTCGGCTGCGGCAGGTTGGTCAGAGCGCGCGGCCTGTCCGGCGCGTAGGTGACCACGCCATAGGCGAGATCCGCGTCGCCGCCGACAAAGCGCAGCGGCGCCGGCGTCGTCTGATGCCACAGCATTTCGACCTGCTGCGCCAGCAGCGGAAACTGCGCCGAGAGCGGCGGCGGTTCGTTGCGCGCGATGAGGTAGTCGATGCCCGGCGAGGCCGCCAGCATGACGAAGGGCACGATCATCGCAGCGACCACGATGCGCTGGGTATCGATCGCGCGCACGTTCACCGCTTGCGGCGACAGCAGGAGCACGCCCAGCAAGGTCCAGCACGCCATCGACCAGAGCGAGGTGATTTCCGTCTTGCCGATCACCGCGCCCAGCGCGGGCAAGAGGAGCGGCAGCCAGAACGAGGCCGCCGCGAGGCGCCGGTCGGTCTCCGCCGGCCAAGCCATGTCGGCAAGCGTTGCCGGCCTCGGCCGCGCCATCACCAGCACGATGATCAGCGGCACCGCCACATAGGCGACCGAGCCGCCGAGATAGCCGGCGACGCTCAGCAGCGTGCCGCCGAACGGCTTCTCGCCGTGGATGTTGAGCGCGTAGGTGAACGGCGCGAAATGGTTCTGCACCAGCCAATAGATGTGCGGCGAAATCACCGCGAGGCCGACGAGGATCGTCACCCACGGCGCCGCCGATCGGAAATAGGCAGCGCGCCGCTTGTCGATCAGCGCGGCGACAACTAAGCCGACCAGCAAGAACACCGACCAGTATTTGCCCAGCATCGCCAAGCCAGCCGCGGCGCCCGCGAGCGCGCCATAGAGCGCGCTCTGCCGCCGCACCGAGCGCAGGAACCACCACGTGGTCGCCGCCCAGAACGGCATCAGCACCGTGTTCACGTTGAACTTCAGCGCGTGGAAATTGAAGAACGGGACAAACGTCAGCAGGGCAAGGCCGACCACCCGCTTCTCGATGTCGAGATAGTCCGCCGCCAGCCGCCAGACGATCCACAGGGTCACCGCCGGCATCAGCATGGCGAGGAGATAGTAGGACCACTCCGTCAGCGGAAAGGCGTCGAACCAGCCGCGCACGATCCAGGCCGCCAGCGGCGGGTGCTTGAGATAGCCGAGGGCGAGATCGCGCGACCAGGCGACGATCTCGGTCATGTCCGGGTGCAAGCCCTGGCCGCCTTTGGCGATGGTGCCATAGGCGGTCCAGACGATCACGTAGACCGTCAGCGACCACAGCACCGCGACGTCGGCGCTCTCCCGGTCGATGAGGACGGAGCGGAACCAAGCCGGAAGCCGGCGGATGAACTTGATCGGCGAGAAACGCATGGGGCAGTTCGACTCCACTCCGCTCGTCCCCGCGGACGCGAAGACCCAGCTAAAGCAGCCGGGCGCGATGGGCAAGTTTAGGCTGGATTCCCGCTTGCGCGGGAATGAGCGGTGGGGAGGGGCACCTGCCGGCCCCGCTCGGCTTGAAGCCCCCTGCGCCGGGTGTTATCTCGCCGCTATGACGGCTGTCCCGATCCAGAATATCCGCAACTTCTCCATTGTCGCGCACATCGACCATGGAAAATCGACTTTGGCCGACCGGCTGATCCAGCTCACCGGCGGGCTCGACGCGCGCGAGATGGCCGGCAAGGAACAGGTGCTCGATTCGATGGATATCGAGCGCGAGCGCGGCATCACCATCAAGGCGCAGACGGTGCGCCTGAAATACCGTGCCAAGGACGGCAAGGATTACATCCTCAACCTGATCGACACCCCCGGCCACGTCGACTTCGCCTACGAGGTGAACCGTTCGCTCGCCGCCGTCGAGGGCTCGCTTCTGGTGGTCGACGCCAGTCAGGGCGTCGAGGCACAGACGCTCGCCAACGTCTACCACGCGCTCGACGCCAACCACGAGATCGTGCCGGTGCTCAACAAGGTCGACCTGCCGGCGGCCGAGCCCGAGAAGATCAAGAAGCAAATCGAGGACGTGATCGGGCTGGACGCCTCAGACGCTATTCAGATCTCGGCCAAGACCGGCCTCGGCGTGCCCGACGTGCTGGAAGCCATCGTGACCCGCCTGCCGTCGCCGAAAGGCGACCGCGGCGCGCCGCTCAAGGCGCTGCTGGTCGATAGCTGGTACGACGCCTATCTCGGCGTCGTCGTGCTGGTGCGCATCGTCGACGGCGTGCTCAAGAAGGGCCAGCGCATCCGCATGATCGGCATCGATGCGCACTACGAAGTAGACCGTACCGGCGTGTTCACGCCGAAGCTCACGCTGGTCGACGAGCTAGGTCCCGGCGAGATCGGCATGCTCACCGCCTCGATCAAAGAGGTCGCCGACACGCGCGTCGGCGACACCATCACCGACGAACGCAATCCGGTGGACGAGCCGCTGCCCGGCTTCCAGCCGGCGATACCCGTGGTGTTCTGCGGCCTGTTTCCGCTCGACGCGGCGCAGTTCGAAGACTTGCGCGCCGCCATGGGCAAGCTGCGCCTCAACGACGCCAGCTTCACCTTCGAGATGGAAACGAGCGCCGCGCTCGGCTTCGGTTTCCGCTGCGGCTTCCTCGGCCTCCTGCACCTGGAGATCATCCAGGAGCGGCTGGAACGCGAGTTCAACCTCGACCTGATCGCGACCGCGCCGTCGGTGATCTACAAGATGTCGCTGCGCGACGGCACCGATCTCGAGATCCACAATCCGGTCGACATGCCGGATGTTATGAAGATCCTCGAGATCCAGGAGCCGTGGATCGAGGCGACCATCCTCACGCCCGACGAGTATCTCGG
>DASXOK010000243.1:0-2759 GCA_036494425.1 Pseudolabrys sp. | reverse complement strand
CGTTTCGACGTCGGCGAGCGGCTGTACAAGTCGATCGGCGTTCCGCGCGAGGACAAGCCGGCGCGCTATCGGCAATATGCGCGCAACTTCCAATTCTTCGGCGCACCAGTCGGATTGTTCTTCGCGCTCGAGCGCGCGCATGGTGTGGCGCAATGGGCCGACATCGGCGGCCTGTTGCAGACGGTGACGCTTGTCGCCCGTGGCCACGGCCTGCACACCTGCCCGCAGCAGGCCTGGGTGTCGTGGCACAAGACCGTGCGCGCGTTCCTTGCGCTGCCGGACGACCTCATGATCTATTCCGGCATGGCGCTCGGGTTTGCCGACGAGGCCGTGCCGATCAATTCCTGGCGTTCGCCGCGCGCGCCGCTCGAAGATTATGCGACGTTTATGGGATTCGAGAGCTAGTTGTCGCCCTTGAACGCTCCCGTTCAGGAAACGTTCACCGCGGGACGCTTAGACCCGCACATTATGATGCCGGTCGCCCGCTTTTTCACCGCTGCCCTTGCCATTGGCCTGCTGGCCGGGCCGGCCGTTGCCGCCGATTCGCCACCGCACCGTGGCACCTGCTTGAGCAAGACGGAACAGCGGGCGGCGGTCGCCACCCACAAGGCGATTTCGCTCGCCCAGGCCCTGAAAAACCTTCGTTCGCAGGGCCATCGCGCGGAGGTGGTGGGCGCCAGGCTCTGCCGGAAAGGCGACGGCCTCGTCTATGTGCTGACTCTCTTCGCGCGGAATGGCAAAGTAACCCGGACGAGCGTTGACGCCGCCAACGGTGAGCTTATTACGGGCCGTTGAGCGGTTCTTCGCCGCCAAACGGAGACCCACGCATTGCGCCTCCTCGTCGTCGAGGACGACCCCGACCTCAACCGCCAGCTCGCAACGGCGCTGACTGATGCCGGCTACGTCGTCGACCGCGCATTTGACGGCGAGGAGGGCCATTATCTCGGCGACTCCGAGCCCTACGATGCGATCATACTTGATATCGGCCTGCCGAAGATGGACGGTATCTCGGTGCTCGAGGCCTGGCGCCGCTCTGGGCGCGCCACGCCGGTGCTGATGCTGACCGCGCGCGACCGCTGGAGTGACAAGGTGCAGGGCTTCGACGCCGGCGCCGACGATTACGTCGCCAAACCCTTCCACCTCGAAGAAGTGCTCGCGCGCGTGCGCGCGTTGCTGCGCCGCTCTGCAGGGCACGCCAAGAGCGAATTCACCTGCGGCCCGGTGCGGCTCGATACGCGCACCGGCCGGGTGTCGGTCGACGGCAATCCGGTCAAGCTGACTTCGCACGAGTACCGGCTGCTCGCTTATCTCATGCATCACGCCGGCCGCGTGGTGTCGCGCACCGAGCTGGTCGAACATCTCTACGACCAGGACTTCGACCGCGACTCCAACACCATCGAGGTGTTCGTCGGACGCGTGCGCAAGAAGCTCGGCGTCGACATCATCCAGACCGTGCGCGGTCTCGGCTATCTGCTCGCCGCGCCCGGCACATGACGTTAGATGCGCGCTAACTCCCTCGCGCTGCGCCTCTTCCTCTCCGCCACAGCCTGGGCGGTGATTATCCTTCTGATCACCGGCATCGTCCTGTCCTCGCTGTATCGGCAGGCGGTGGAGCGGGCCTTCGATCGCCGGCTCGGCGTCTATCTGCGCACGCTGGTAGCCGACGTCGCTTCGCCCGACGAGGCGAGCGAGCGCTTCCCCCAGTCGCTCGGCGAACCGCTGTTCGAATTGCCGCTGTCGGGCTGGTACTGGCAGGTGACGCGGCTCGATCCCGGCAAGACCGATGTGCGATCGTCGCGCTCGCTATGGGACGGCGGCTTGCCGCACTTGCAGGACTTAGGCGTGGCGCCCGGGCTCGACGGCTCGCGCCAGGGCTATGTGCCCGGGCCGGAAGACCAGCGCTTGCGGCTTGTCGAGCGCAACATCGATCTCGGCGACGAAGGCCACTATCTGGTCGCTGTGGCGGGCGATGCCGCCGAGATCACCGACGAGACGCGGCAGTTCGACCAGGCGCTGGTGGTCACCTTCTCGCTGCTCGCGGTGGTGCTGCTGCTGACCACCATGTTCCAGGTCCGCTTCGGTCTGGCGCCGCTCAAGCGCATCACGACTGATCTTGCCGCCATCCGCGCCGGCAAGGCCGAGCAACTGGCCGGACAATTCCCCGAAGAGATCGCGCCGTTGGCGCGCGAGACCAATGCGCTGATCGAGGCCAACAAGGAAATCGTCGAGCGTGCGCGCACGCATGTCGGCAATCTCGCGCATGCGCTTAAGACGCCGCTCTCGGTGGTCGTCAACGAAGCCTCGGCGCACGGACGGGACGCCTTCGCCATGAAGGTCGTCGAGCAGGCCGAAATCATGCGCGACCAGATCGCGCGTCATCTCGAGCGCGCGCGGCTCGCCGCACGCCTGACGGTGGTCGGTTCGCTGACCGAGGTCAAGCCGGTGGTGACCGCGCTCGCGCGCACCATGGAGAAGATCCACCGCGACAAGGATATCGCCATCGACCTGCGTGTGGACGAGCAGGCGCAATTCCGCGGCGAGCGGCCGGACCTGGAGGAGATGATCGGCAACTTGGTCGACAACGCGTGCAAATGGGCTACGGCGCGGGTGGCCATCGAGGTCGTGCGCGAGCGGCCGGAGGCGGCGAGCGAGACGCAGATCGTGCGCATTGTCGTGGATGACGACGGCCGCGGGCTTTCGCCGTCCGAGCGCGAACAGGTGTCCAAACGCGGCCAGCGGCTGGACGAGACCAAGCCGGG
>DASXOK010000242.1:0-2306 GCA_036494425.1 Pseudolabrys sp. | reverse complement strand
TCTTCGCGCGCATGCGCGCCGCGGCTCTCGGTACGGTTCTTCGCCGACGTCATGGTGACGACCGCCTGCGAGAGCAGATTGTCGAGTTCCAAGGTCTCGATCAGGTCGGAATTCCAGATCAGCGAGCGATCGCTGACCTTCACGTCGACCATGCCGGAGTGCACCTCGGCGATGAGCTTGACGCCTTCATCGAGCACCTCGCCGGTGCGGAACACCGCGCAATTGTTCTGCATCACGCGCTGCATCTTCAAGCGAAGTTGCGCGGTCCCGGTGTCGCCCGACGCGTGGCGGAAGCGGTCGAGCCGTGACAGCGCCAGATCGGCGGAGTTCTTAGGCAGGTCCGGCTGCTTCTCGCCCGGCGTGATCAATTCAGCGCAACGCTGCGCGGCGGCGCGGCCGAACACGACGAGATCGATCAGCGAGTTGGAGCCGAGGCGGTTGGCGCCGTGCACCGAGACGCAAGCGGCTTCGCCGATCGCCATCAGACCCGGGATGACCGTGTCGTTGTTGCCGTTCTTCTTGGTCAGCGCTTCGCCGTGATAGTTCGTGGCGATGCCGCCCATGTTGTAGTGCACGGTCGGCAGGACCGGGATCGGCTCGCGCGTCACGTCGACGCCGGCGAAGATGCGCGCCGTCTCGCTGATGCCCGGCAGTCGCTCATGCAGCACAGCCGGATCGAGATGGTCGAGGTGGAGGAAGATATGATCCTTCTCCTTACCGACACCACGGCCCTCGCGGATCTCGATGGTCATGGCGCGCGAGACGACGTCGCGCGAGGCGAGGTCCTTCGCCGATGGCGCGTAGCGCTCCATGAAGCGCTCGCCCTCGGAGTTGACCAGATAACCGCCCTCGCCGCGCGAACCCTCGGTGATTAGGCAACCCGCCGGATAGATGCCGGTCGGATGGAACTGCACGAATTCCATGTCCTGGAGCGGCAGGCCGGCGCGCAGAACCATCGCGTTGCCGTCGCCGGTGCAGATATGAGCCGAGGTGCAGGAGAAATAAGCGCGTCCGTAGCCGCCGGTCGCCAGGATGGTCTGGCTGGCGCGGAAGCGGTGGATGGTGCCGTCGTCCATGTTCAGGGCGATGACGCCACGGCAGCGGCCTTCCTCGTCCATGATCAGGTCGATGGCGAAATACTCGACATAGAACTCGGCCGAATGGCGCAGCGCCTGGCCGTACATCGTGTGCAGCATGGCATGGCCGGTGCGGTCGGCCGCGGCGCAGGTGCGCTGCGCGGTGCCCTTGCCGTAATGCGTGGTCATGCCGCCAAAGGGGCGCTGATAGATCTTGCCGTCTTCCTCGCGGCGCGAGAACGGCAGGCCCCAGTGCTCGAGCTCATAGACCGCGGCCGGCGCGTTCCTGCACATGTACTCGATAGTGTCCTGGTCGCCGAGCCAGTCGGCGCCCTTGACCGTGTCGTACATGTGCCAGCGCCAGTCGTCCTCGCCCATGTTGCCGAGTGAGGCGGCGATGCCGCCTTGTGCCGCCACCGTATGCGAGCGCGTCGGGAACACCTTGGTGATGCAGGCGGTGCGCAGACCGGCCTCGCTGCAGCCGACCACGGCGCGCAGACCCGAGCCGCCGGCGCCGACCACGACCACGTCGTAGTTGTGATCCTCGATCGGAAAGGCGCGGCCGTTCACAGCCGGGCCGCCGTTGGCTTTTGCATTTCCACTCGCCATGAACTTAGACTCCGAACGAGAGCTTCAGGATGGCAAAGCAGGAGGCGAGCGCCACGGCGACGACAAAGAAGGTGTTGGCCATCAGGCTCAAGAGCTTCAGTTTGTCCTCGTGCACGTAATCGAGGATGATTTCCTGCATTCCGATCCACATGTGATAGCTGCTGTTGAGGATGAACAGCAGCATGATGACGGCCACGATCGGCGAGCCGAGAATCTGCACCGCCGCCGCATGGCTGCGGCCGAGCAACGAGATGGCGATGACCACCAGCGCGATGGTGAGCAGCACGCCGGCGACCGAGGTCACACGCAGATGCCAGAAATGGCCGGTGCCCGAACGGGCGGCGCCGAGGCCGCGCACGCGGCGCGCCGGTGTGCGGAAAGTCTGCGGGCCACTCATCGCGGGCCTCCCATGGCAAGATAGCCGACGATCCAGAGCAGCAGCGTGAGCGCGATGGAGCCGATCAGCGTCGAAAGCGCGAGGAGCTCGCGCTCGGCCGGCTCGAGGCCGTGCAGGGTGTCCCAGATCAGGTGGCGGATGCCGCCGAGCATGTGGTGCATCAGCGCCCAGGTGTATCCGAACAGGATGATCCGGCCGATGAAGCTGCCGATGAACCACTCGAA
>DASXOK010000241.1:0-7285 GCA_036494425.1 Pseudolabrys sp. | reverse complement strand
CTCGCCATTCTGCGCAGGCTCGCCCTCAACATCCTGCGAACTCACCCCGATCGAGCCTCCCTGCGGCGCAAAATCAAGCGCGCTGGCTGGGACAATGCCTTCCTCATGGCAACCCTCAGCCATATGCGATAGCCCTGCCGCGTTCGGGGAGAGGTCAGGTACTGGGCGCCTCGCGCGCGATAGCCGGGTGAGGGGGCCTCGCCAACGCTCAGGCATATTGAAACGCCCTCTCAACCCGACCCTCTCCCCGCAAGCGGGGAGAGGAAGAAGATGAAGCGCTCCACCCTCCCCGGTTTTGCGATTGCGGTCGTGGTGCTCATCGCCGGTCTGCTGCTGGCGTTCACGGTCGGACGCTATCCGGTGTCGCTCGGCGATCTGGTCAGCGTTCTCATCGCTAAGCTCACCGGCCAGCAGGCGCACGTGTCGCCGGCCGTTGAAAGCGTCATCCTGCAGGTGCGTGGACCGCGGGTGCTTGCGGCCGTGATGGTCGGCGCGGCGCTGGCGGTGGCGGGCACAGCGTTCCAAGGTCTCTTTCGCAATCCGCTGGTGTCGCCGGATATCCTCGGCGCCTCGTCGGGCGCGGCGCTCGGCGCCGTGCTCGGCATCTTCTTCTCGCTCGGCATCTTGGCGATTCAATTGTTCGCCTTCATCGGCGGCCTCGCGGCAGTCGCGGCGGTGTACATGATCGGCTCCGCCGTGCGCGCGCGCGATCCGATCCTTGTATTGGTGTTGACCGGCGTGGTGGTCGGCGCGCTGCTGGGCGCCGGCGTCGGCCTCGTCAAATATCTCGCCGATCCGTACAACCAGCTTCCAGCAATGACCTTCTGGCTGCTCGGCAGTCTTGCATCGACCGGCGTACCCGACCTGCTGCCGCTGTTCGGTCCGGTCGCCATCGGCACCGTCGTGCTTCTCGCTTTGCGCTGGCGCATGAACGTGATGTCGCTGCCCGAGGAAGAAGCACGCTCGCTCGGCGTTGCGACCGGCCCATTGCGCGTCGCCATCGTCGCCGCGGCGACATTGACGACATCAGCGAGCGTAGCGACCGCCGGCATTATCGGCTGGGTCGGGCTCGTGGTGCCGCATCTCGCGCGCTCGCTGGTTGGACCCGACTTCGCAAAGCTCTTGCCCGCGGCGGCGATCCTCGGCGGCGGCTATCTCTTGGTGATCGACACCATCGCGCGCACCGCCGCGCAAGTGGAAATTCCGCTCGGCATCTTGACCGCCGTCGTCGGCACCCCGTTCTTCATCTGGCTGCTCGCGAGCATGCAGAGGAACTGGTCGTGAGGCTGGAGGCCCGCAACCTCACCATCGGCTATCCCGACCACACCGTCGGCAGCGGACTCGACGTTGCGCTGAACACCGGCGAGGTGCTGGCGCTGCTCGGACCGAACGGCGGCGGCAAGACCACGCTGTTGAAGACGCTGCTCGGCCTGCTCAAACGCAAGGCCGGCGAGATCACGCTCGGCGGCAAGCCGTTCGACGACTATTCGATCCCCGAGCGCGCGCGCGTCGTCGCCTATGTGCCGCAAATGCATGTCGGCACATTCGCCTACACGGTCGAGACCGTGGTGCTGATGGGCCGTACGGCGCACGGAAATTTGTTCAGCCGGCCGAGCGCGCATGACCGCGAGGTAGCGCATGGCGCGCTCGAACGCTTCGGCATCGCGCGCTTGAGCGATCGGCCTTACACGATGATCTCCGGCGGCGAGCGTCAACTCGTGCTGCTTGCTCGCGCGCTGGCGCAGGAGCCGCAGTTCGTCGTGCTGGACGAGCCGACCACGAGCCTCGACTTCGGCAACCAGGGCAAGGTGATCGCGGAAATCCGCGCGCTGGCGAAATCCGGCCACGGCGTGCTGTTCACCACGCACGATCCCAACCACGCGCTGCGCGCCGCCGACCGCGCATACCTGCTCCGCGAGGGGGTTCGCATCGCCGAAGGCCCCGTCCGCGACGTGCTCGACCGCGAGCGGCTGGAAGCGCTCTACCGCGCGCCGGTGGAGCGGCTGGTGGACCCGGAGACCGGCGCGGTGGCGTTCCTGCCTGGGTAGCCATACATTAAGCTGATGGCAAACGACCCCTTCATCATCCGCCCCAATCCGTCCGATCCGCGCCTGACCGAACGCGTCACCGGCATCGACCAGACCGGCGCCAAGATCGAGACCTCGGTCACGGTCGAGCGCGCGCTGACGATTTTCCTCAATGCGCAGGAGATCGTCACGGCCATGACCATCAGCGACTATCCGGAATATCTGGCGATCGGCTATCTGCTCAACCAAAACATGCTGCTGCCCGACGATGTGGTGACGGGCGTCGATTACGACGAAGAACTCGCGGTCGTTGTTGTGCGCACCAAGCGCAAGACGAATTACGAGAAGAAGCTGAAGAAGAAGGTGCAGACCTCGGGCTGCGCGCAGGGCACCGTGTTCGGCGACCTGATGGAAGCGCTGGAGAACGTGTCGCTGCCGAACGCGCAACTCCGCACGTCATGGCTTTACAAGCTCACGCACGAGATCAACACGACGCCGTCGCTCTATCTCGAAGCGGGCGCGATCCATGGCTGCGTGCTGGCGCGCGAAGACCAGCCGCTGGTCTATATGGAGGACGTCGGCCGCCACAACGCGGTCGACAAGATCGCCGGCTGGATGTTCAAGGAGAAAGTGCCGGCGGGAGACAAGATCTTCTACACCACCGGGCGGCTCACCTCGGAGATGGTGATCAAGGCGGTGCGCATGGGCATTCCGATCCTCATCTCGCGCTCGGGCTTCACCGCCTGGGGCGTCGAGCTGGCGCGCAAAGCCAATCTGACGTTGATCGGCCGCGCGCGCGGCAAGCGCTTCGTCGCACTAGCCGGCGAGGATCGTATCGTGTTCGACCAGGATCTGTCCTTTGTCGAAGAGGAGAGCTCCAAGCACCGGCGCAAGGCGGCGATGCACGATGAGTGATTTTGCCATTCCTCCCACTTTCGGCCTGGTGCTCGCCGGCGGGCTGGCGCGCCGCATGGGCGGCGGCGACAAGGCGCGGCTGGAGATCGGCGGCATCACCATCCTCGACCGCGTCCTGGCGACGCTGTCGGCGCAATGCCCCGGGATCATCATCAACGCCAATGGCGATCCGAAGCGCTTCGCCGACACGGGACTCACCGTCGTACCCGACAATGTCGAGGGCTTCCCCGGCCCGCTCGCCGGCGTGCTCGCGGGGCTCGACTGGCTCGCGGCGCAGAATAACGGCATCGAGTGGCTGATGAGCGTGCCGGGCGATTGCCCGTTTTTGCCCGACGACCTGGTCGAGCGGCTGCATCAGGCGCGGCGGCAGATGGGCGCCGGCGTGCCGCTCGCCTGCGCGCGCTCCGGCGAATGGCGTCATCCGGTCGTTGCGCTGTGGCCGCTGGCCTTACGCCAGGAGCTGCGCAAGGCGCTGGTCGAGGAGGACCTGCGCAAAATCGAAGTATTCACCGCGCGACATGGTGTCGCCATCGCCGACTGGCCGGCCGATCCGATCGACCCGTTCTTCAACATCAACACGCCAGAAGATGTTGCCAAAGCCGAGCAAATTGCATCGCAGCATACTGGTGGATGATTGCGCGGCGTCTTGACCTGTCTTATCCGGGTTCCATATCTGCTATAGTTGCAGGCTATGGGGTGAAGAGGAGTCCGGAGCCATGAAGTCCTTCGTTATCGCCTGCGTCGCGGCCATCGTCATCGCCGTCATCGGCGGCCTGGCGCTCAACAGTATCCAGGAGCCGGTGGATAAGGCATTCGCCACCAGCGGAGTACGGCTGGGCTGAAGTCAGCCGATCAACGTCGCGTAAGACAGGAACCCCACACGCGCGCCGGGTTCGATCGCCGTCACCTCCTCGGGGAATTCCAGAAGGCCATCGGTCTCCGTCAGTGACGTGAGGATGCCTGCGCCGTCCTGGGGGTGCTTCACCGCTTCGATCTCGCCGTCGCTGCCGCGCTTGAGCGCGACGCGCACATACTCGCGGCGATCCTTTTTCTTCTTGTAGGCGAAGGCCGAGCGCACCGGCAGCGGCACCAGCGTTTGCGGCTGCGCGCCGGCGAGCCGCCGCAACAACACCTTCACCACCCGCACAAAGGTCACGAACACCGCCACCGGATTGCCCGGCAGGCCGATGAACGCCGCGCTGTGCCCGGCGGCGTCGCGGATGACGCCGAGCGCCACCGGCCGTCCCGGCTTGATGGCGACACGCCAGAACACCAGGCTGCCGACACGTTCGACCGCGCTGCGCACATAATCGGCTTCGCCAGTCGAGACACCGCCCGAAGTGACGATTAGATCGTGATCGGCCGCCGCCGCGGCGAGCGCACGCGCAAGCGGCTCGGGATCATCTTTGAGGATGCCGAGATCGGTCACTACCGCGCCAAGGCGTGCAAGCAATTCGGCCAGCAGATAGCGGTTGGCGTCGTAGATCGCCGCGCCGCCGCGCGCGCTGCCCGGCTCAACCACCTCGTCGCCGGTGGAGAAGATGGCCACCTTGAGCCGCCGCCGCACGTCGATCTCGGTGATCCCCAAGGCCGCGGCGAGCGCGACGTGCTGCGGCTCCAGCACGGTGCCCGCCGGCAGCACTACTTGCCCCGCCGGCACATCCTCGCCCGCAAGCCTGCGGTTCGCGCCGAGCTTGAGCCCTTTCGGCACGATGACGTCGTCGCCGTCGATGGTTACATCTTCCTGCATGAAGACCGTGTCGGCGCCGGCCGGCATCGGCGCGCCGGTGAAGATGCGGATGGCTGCGCCCGGCTTCACGGCGATGTCCGTGCGGGCGCCGGCGGTGAGACGCCCAGCAATGGTGAGACGCGTGTCGCTACCGGCTTTGAGATCAGCGTGACGCACGGCGTAGCCATCGACGGCCGAATTGTCGAACGGCGGCAGGTTCACCGGCGCAACGATATCGGCGGCGGTGACACGCAGACGCGCGCCGTGCAGCGGCACGCGCTCGGTTTCGGCCACCGGCGTGATACGCTCGCCGATCAGCCGCTCCATGTCATCGAGCCGCAGCAGCGGCCCCGAAAACGCAAAGCAGTCGTCGGTGAGCTGCGCCATCAGGCACTCCTAGCAGCCCGCGTCGCCTGCGCGACTCCGATCGGCACCGCCTTCGCCAGCAGCATATCGGCGATGGTATCGATGTCGTCGAGGTCGATCACCGGCACCTTGGCCTCAGGGAGCGCGGTGTCGGCCGCGATCGCGACGATGTAGGGGTCTTCGGGCTGGATGAGCGGCTTGCCGTTCTCGGCGCGGTGGATCTCAAGCTTGGGGAAGGCGTCGCGCTTGAAGCCCTCGACCAGCACTAGATCAACCGGCGCCATCTTGGCGACCAGGTCGCCGAGGTCCGATTCCGCCTCCTCACGCAGCTCGTGCAAGATGGCCCAGCGCTTGGACGAGGAGATGATCACCTCGGTGGCGCCGGCGGCGCGGTGCATGAACGAGTCCTTGCCCGGCTTGTCGAGATCGAAGCCGTGGTGGGCGTGCTTGAGCGTGGACACCGTCACCCCCCGCCCGATCAGATGCGGGATGAGCTTGGTGATCAGCGTTGTTTTGCCGGAACCGCTCCAGCCGGCGAGACCGATGATGCGCATGGTGTCCATATAGGCCAGCCGCCCGGAAAATGCCTACCCACCTATAGCACGGGCTAGTGAGAGGCCTCTCCATTCCCTCCCCCTGAAAGGCCCTGAAAGGGGGAGGGTTAAGGAAGGGGTCGTAGTATTCGATCGCCAGAGCAATTGACCCCCACCCGCCCGCCTTCGCTACGCTCAGGCGGTCGACCTCCCTCTTTCAAGGGGAGGAAAGACAAAAAACAAAAACGCCCAGCGCCTGGCCGGGCGTTTTTGGAGATCGGGAAAGTGGCGGCTATTCGGCCGGCGTCGGCGTAACCATGGCCTCGCCCTTGCCGCGCGCCTCGCGGTCCATCTCCTGCTTGTACCAAAGGCTGTGATGCTCCTTGGCCCAGTTGAGGTCGACGGTGCCATCGCCCATCCCCTCGAAGGCGCCCTCCATGCCGAGCGTGCCGATGTAGATGTGGCCGATGATAAGTGCGACGAACAGCATGGCGACGACGCCGTGGAAGATCTGCGCCAGCTCCATGTCGCCGACGTTCAGGCCGTAGTAGAACGGGAACAGCAGCAGGAAGCCGCTGATGATCATTGTGGCGCCGGCGAGCATGTTCAGCCAGTACAGCGCTTTCTGGCCAGCGTTGAATTTATAGGCGGGCGGGTGATCCCGATTGCCCTTGTCGAACATGCCGCCGCCCTGCTTCAGCCACTCAATATCGGCCTTGGTTGGGAAGTTCTGACCGATCCACATCAGGAACATCACCACTACGCCAATGGTGAACGCGAAGCTGAGATAATTGTGCGTGTATTTTGCCCACTCCGACCACGTGGTGAATGTCTCCGGCCCCAGCCAGGGCAGGACGAGCACGCGTCCGAACGTGATATTGAGACCCGTGATGGCAAGGAGTACAAAGGTCGAGGCGGTGAGCCAATGGATGAAACGCTCGAAGCCCGTGAAACGGATGATTGTGCGTCCCGCCCGGCCCTCGGCTATCTTGATCTTGCCGCGCCAGAAATAGAAGACGGCAAGAATCACCAACATCCCGATGATCGCAATGCCGCCAATCGAGCGGAGCCAGACGTTGTGGAATTGCTGCCAGTTGCGGCCAGCGGGGTGCTCGAGCGTATACGACTTCTTGTCCGGAATGGTGCCGAGGCCCTGGATCTTGCCGAGCTCCTTCAGGAGCTGCTGCTCCTGCACCGCGGCGGCGTTCGGATTCACCTGCGCGCCGGCCGGCGCGGTGATCGCGAGCATCAATGCCAGCGCGAGGGCGCCGGCGATGAAGCGTATCTGTGCGGCAAGCTTCGCCATGGCTGTCTCTCCTATTCAATCCAAGAGCGCTAGGCGACGATCAGGTCGCAATGGTCTCGCGATAGGCGGTCTGCCAACCCCACGCGCCAGAGCCGTAGCCGCGCTTTGATACGCGCTCTTTATAGATCTGCGCGATGACGTCGCTGTCGCCTGCAAGAAGCGACTTGGTCGAGCACATCTCGGCGCAAAGCGGCAGCTTGCCTTCGGCGAGCCGATTGGCGCCGTATTTCTCGTATTCTTCCTTAGTGTTGTCGGCTTCAGGGCCGCCGGCGCAGAAGGTGCACTTGTCCATCTTGCCGCGCGTGCCGAAGTTGCCGATCTTCGGATATTGCGGCGCGCCGAACGGGCAGGCGTAGAAACAATAGCCGCAGCCGATGCACAGGTCCTTTGAATGCAGCACCACCGCGTC
>DASXOK010000240.1:0-7731 GCA_036494425.1 Pseudolabrys sp. | reverse complement strand
CGGGGATATTTCCGCGTGTTAGCGTGTTGACTGCGTGAGATTCTCCAGGCCGGCGACGGAGCGGCTTTTGGATAGTTCGGACGGACAGCCTCACGACCGGGAAGCATCCACCCGGCTGCTGTTGGCGCGGGCGCTGAAGCGTGCGCGCGGCAGCCTGCTGTGGGAGCGCCTTTGGCCAGCTCTCGCCACTTTAGCCACCGCGTTGGGCCTGTTTCTCGCTTTTTCCTGGGCCGGGCTGTGGCTGGTGCTGCCGCCGCTGGTCCATATCGCCGCCTTGGTCGTTTTCCTCGTCGCCATCGTCGCGGCAGCATTCCCGCTGCTGCGGTTGCGGCTCCCGACCGATACCGAGGGCCTGAACCGGCTCGACCGCGTCACTGGGGAGCGGCACCGTCCGGCGACGGCCGTCACCGACACCATCGCGGCGCACGATCACGATCCTGTGACGCAAGCGCTGTGGCGAGCACACGTTGAACGCGCGCTCTTGTCGGCGCGCCGGCTCAAGGCCGGCTGGCCGTCGCCGAAAGTGGCGCTGCGCGACCCGATGGCCTTCCGCGGGCTGGCGCTCATTCTCGTCGTCGCGAGCTTCTTCGCCGCCGGAGGCGAGCGCATCAAACGCATCACCGCCGCCTTCGACTGGCACGGCGTGGTGACGCCGGCGAACTTCCGCATCGATGCCTGGGTGACGCCGCCGAACTATACTGGCCGTCCGCCGGTGATGCTGCCCGGCGTCCGTCCGGGCGAGGTCGCGCAGGCCTCCGGACCCGTGTCGGTTCCTGCCGGTAGTGAACTCGTGGTGCGCGCCACCGGGCAAGTGCATTTCGATATCGCGCGCAAAGGCGGCCTCGTGGACGTTCCCGCGGATGCGCGTCCGCAGACGCCGCAGCCCGGCACCGAGGAACAGCGCCTCATCATCGCGAGTAATGGCACGGCCACGCTCCAGGGCGCCGGCGGCGATCTGACCTGGACATTCGTCGCGATCCCCGACCACGCGCCGAAAATCGAACTGATCCGCGATCCGGAGCGGCAGGCGCGCGGCGCGTTCAGGCTCGACTACAAGGTCGAAGACGACTACGGCGTCAGCGATGCCAAGGCCACCTTCGCGCTCAAGGACGACGCGACGGAGAAGGCATCGCGCCATCCGCTGTTCCCGGCGCCTGACTTCGCGCTGGCGCTGCCGCAGGCGCGCGCCCGCTCCGGTACGGCGCAGACGACCCACGATCTCACCGAGCATCCTTGGGCCGGCGCGCAAGTGACGATGACGCTCGTCGCCCACGACGAGGCCAAAAACGAAGGGCGCAGCGAGCCACGCGAGGTGACGCTGCCGCAGCGAATCTTCGTCAAGCCGCTCGCCCGCGCGTTGATCGAGCAGCGCCGCAATCTCGCCCTCGACGCCGACGCGAAGCCCGTCGTTCTCACCGCGCTCGACGCCCTCACCATCGCGCCGGAGCGCTTCACGCCCGAGGCCGGCACCTATCTCGGCCTGCGCTCGATCTATTACGCGCTCGATGGCGCCAAGACCGACGACCAGCTCCGCGACGTCGTCGCCCGCATGTGGGACATGGCGTTGCAGATCGAGGATGGAAACGTCTCGCAGTCGGAACAGGCGCTGCGGCAGGCGCAAGAGGAGTTACGGCAGGCGCTCGAGCGCGGCGCGAGCGACGAAGAACTCAAGAAGCTCATGGATAACCTGCGCGCCGCGATGGACAAGTTCCTCCAGGCGCTGGCCGAGGAGGCGCGGAAAAACCCGCAGCAGCTCTCGCGTCCGCTCGACCGCAACAACACGCGCATGCTCAGCCAGCAGGACCTCAAGAGCATGCTCGACCGCCTGGAGAACATGGCGCGTTCCGGCAACAAGGACGCCGCGCGGCAATTGCTCGACCAGATGCAGTCGATGCTGGAGAACCTGCAAATGGCGCGGCCGGGCGCGCAGCAGGATGGCGACGACGACATGATGTCGGCGCTCGACGAACTCGGCGACATGATCCGCAAACAGCAGCAGTTGCGCGACAAGACCTACAAGCAAGGCCAGGATCAACGTCAGCAGCGTGCCCAGCGCGGACAACAGGGTCAGCAAGGCCAGCAGCAGATGGGCGAGCTGCAGCAGGATCAGCAGGCGCTGCGCGACCGCATGAACAAGCTGTTGGAGCAGCTGCGCCAGCATGGCCTCGGCCAGCAAGGGAAGCAGGGCGAAAAGGGTCAGCAGGGCCAGCAGGGCCAGCAGGGGCAACAAGGCGACCAGGATGGCGGCGACCAAATGGGCCAGCTCGGCGATGCCGGTGAGGCCATGGGCGACGCGCAAGGTTCGCTCGGCGAGGGCGATGCCGAGAGCGCCGTCGGCAGTCAGGGCCGCGCGTTGGAGGCCATGCGCAAAGGCGCGAAGGGGCTCGCGCAGCAGATGCAGCAGAACGGCCAGGGTCAGCAAGGTCCCGGCGGCCAGCCCGGCCGCGGCCAGGCGCGCGCGCAGAACAACACCGATCCGCTCGGGCGTCCATTGCGCGGCCGCGAATATGGCGACGACGTCACCGTGAAAGTGCCGGGCGAGATCGACGCCCAGCGCGCCCGCCGCATCCTCGAAGAGTTGCGCAAGCGCTACGGCGAAAGCGGCCGTCCGCAGCTCGAGCTCGATTACATCGAGCGGCTGTTGCAGGGATTCTAGCCTTCCGCCCCGCTCGGCGCGGATGCTGCCGTGTCCGTCCCAGCCGCCCCTCTGTTCGGCACGATCGAGATGTCGCCATTCGGCTCCAGAATCGCGAACTTGATCTGATCCATGCGCTCGAGCCCGTGCAGCCTGCGCGCAGCCTCCAGGATGTGGTCCTCGGTCACGCGGGCGCGGTGCATGCGATAGGCCAGGGCATGCCCGTTCTCGACCAGGATCGTCGGCGTCGCGTTGAGGATACGGCGTATCAGCGGCGAGTCACGCACGAGTAGCGAAAGGCCGATCTCGATGGTGACGAAGGTCGCGACCAGGATGAGTGCGTTGGTGAGCGAGTAGTCCTGACCGGTGATAGCGCGCTGCGTCGCGCCGCCGATGATCAGAAACAACACGAAGTCGAAGGCGGTCATTTCGCCGAGCGTGCGTCGCCCCGAGATGCGGACAATCGCCCAGAGCAGAAAATAAACGACACAGGCTTTGATCACGCTGTCCATGCTGTTCTCACGGATAGACCATGACCCAGAACGTCAACGGCGGCTCATCGTCGGCGCGCGCCTCGATCTGCGTGCTGCCGAAGCCCTGCGCATGTGCCCAGATCACGATGCGGGCGGGGCTCCCAGCCGGCGCCGAGAAGGTCAGGTCCAAGCCATCGGCGCTGCTTTTCGCCGGTGGCGGCTGGATGCTGGCGATCTCGTAATTGTCCTGAAATACGCGGTTTAGCCGCAGCCGGCGCTCGCCGTTCGGGGAGGGCGCGAACTGGAAAATGAACTGCGACACGCGCGTCGCGCGCTCGAAGCGGTCGTATTCGACGGTCAGCGAGCCGGCGCTGACGGTGGCGTTGCTCAGGACGCCCGTGCCGAAGAGGCCCAAAAGCCCGAGCAGCATGATCAGCGCAAGCACGAGCCAGCCGGCGCGCTCGACCACCCAGAGGCGGCGCTGAAAGCGTATGTGCTCGCGCACGGGGTATTTGCGGCTGGTAAGCTCGTCCATGACCCTGCGCCCCTTGGTCTGCGCTGGAAACGCCGGACCGCGGGGGCCGTTCCTTTCCCGGAACCGTGACTTGCCTGTGAGCGCGGCGCACCGTACCCATTCGGATGCCGATTTCAGGGAGGTCACTGGCATGAACGTTATCCGCCGCCGCGGCTGGGAAATCCCGGAAAAGCTCGCGACCCCTGAGCATTTCTTCTTCAACCGCCGCTCCCTCCTGGTCGGTGGCGCCAGCGCCTTGGCGATGATGCCGGCCCTGGCTTCAGCGCAGCGCGTGAGCGACGTGCCCGACCCGACCGCCGATCTCTATCCGGCCAAGCGCAACGAAACCTACAAGCTCGACCGGCCGATCACCGACGAGAAGATCAACACCCACTACAACAATTTCTACGAATTCAACTCGTCGAAGGAAGTCTCCGATCAGGCGCAGAAGCTCCCCATCCGGCCGTGGACGGTGAAGATCGACGGCATGGTGGAAAAGCCGATCGAGATCGGCATCGACGATCTCATCCGCAAGATGACGCTGGAAGATCGCACCTATCGCCATCGCTGCGTCGAGGCCTGGAGCATGGCCATCGCCTGGACCGGCTTCCCGCTCGCCAAGCTGGTCGACTTCGCCAAACCGCTGGGCTCCGCAAAGTACCTGCGCATGGAGACGTTCAAGGATCCGAAGATCGCGCCCGGTCAGCGGCAGACCTGGTATCCCTGGCCCTATATCGAAGGGCTCACGATGGCGGAAGCGACCAACGATCTCGCTTTCATCGCCACCGGCGCCTATGGCCATCCGATCGCCAAGCAGCAGGGCGCGCCTTTGCGGCTGGCGCTGCCGTGGAAGTACGGCTTCAAGTCGATCAAGTCGATCGTGCGCTTCAGCTTCGTCGACAAGCGTCCGGTCGGGATGTGGGAAGCGCTGCAATCCGCCGAATACGGCTTCTGGGCCAACGTCAATCCGGCAGTGCCGCATCCGCGCTGGAGCCAGGCGACCGAGGAAGTGATCGGCACCGGCGAGCGCAAGCCCACGATGATCTTCAACGGCTACGGCGAGTACGTCGCCGGGCTGTACAAGAGCCTCGAGGGCGAGCGGCTCTGGGCGTGATTTAGTTGAAAAGCGTGCCACCGGCATAGCGCGCTCCCTCTCCCCGTTGGGGAGAGGGTTGGGGGGAGGGGGACTAGGACTCTCGATAGTGCGAAACCCCTCACCCGGATCGCTGCGCGATCCGACCTCTCCCTAATGGAGAGGTGGACGAGACGTTGCGACGAGGTTCGTCAATCCAAAGCCCCTTCCGCTGAGCGCCCTGCATTCCTATGTCGCAGGACGTCCATGGGAGGGTGTCTTGCGCCATATCATTGCGTTGCTCACAGCCGTTTTTGTCGTGCTCGCCGCCACGCCGTCGTTCGCCGCGGAGCAGCCCGACTTGATCTTCAGGCGCTCCACCGTCTTCAAATGGCTGACGCCGAACGACAAGCTCGCGACCTACGGGCTCGATGACCCGGGTGTCGAGGGCGTCGCTTGTCACTTCACGGTGCCGGAGCGCGGCGGCGTGAAAGGCTGGCTTGGCGTGGCGGAGGAGGTCTCCGACATATCGCTCTCCTGCGCGCAGATCGGCCCGATCAAGATCAAGGAGAAGTTCAGCCAGGGCGAGGATGTCTTCCGCAAGCGGCGGTCGCTGTTCTTCAAGAAGATGCAGATCGTTCGCGGCTGCGATACCAAGCGCAACGTGCTGGTCTACATGGTCTACAGCGATCGCATCATCGAAGGCTCGCCGAAGAATTCCACGTCGACGGTACCGATCATGCCTTGGGGCGCGCAGGCCGACATTCAGAAGTGTGCCGACTGGGTGGAGTGACCTGCATCTCGGTACCTTTTGGTTGCGTAGTTCCGCTGTCATGCGTTTCGCTGTATGCTGTTGATGCGGGGATCACGAGGCCGGAGAGGCTGCCATGACCACCAACCAACCTGACCTTGCTGGCTTTCAACGCGCCGCCGCGTCGGCGCTGCACGAGCATTGGGTACTCTTCCTTGTCGAGGGCGTCGTGCTCCTGGTGCTCGGCGCCAGCGCCATCGCGCTTCCGGTGCTGGCGACGGTCGCCTTCACCATCATTCTCGGCTGGCTGTTTTTGGTGAGCGGCGTCATCGGCCTGTTCACGACGATCTGGATGCGGGGCGCACCGGGCTTCTGGTGGTCGCTGCTGTCGGCCGTACTCGGCATCGTCGTCGGCCTGCTGCTGCTGGCCTCTCCGCTCCGCGGCGCGGTGTCGCTCACGCTGGTGCTGGTCGCCTTCTTCGTCATCGAGGGTGTCGCCACGATCATGTTCGCGCTCGACCACAAGCGCGAACTGTCCGGCCGCTGGGCCTGGATGCTGGTGAGCGGCATCATCGATCTGGTGCTGGCGGTGATGATCTTCGCCGGTTTGCCGAGCTCGGCCGCCTGGGCCATCGGGCTGCTCGTCGGCATTAACATGGTGTTCGGCGGCGCGGCGTTGATAGCGTTGTCGCTCGACGCGCGCAAAGCGGCGGTGTGAGCCCCTTATCCCTCACCTGAAAGGGGAGGGGGGTTCCGCGTGACAACGCGGAGCCGGGTTGGGTCACCTCGGGGCCTATCGCATGCGCCCCACATCCGAACCTCTCTCGGCCCTCATACTGAGGAGCGCTCCGAAGGAGCGCGTCTCGAAGCATCTTGTTTCCGATCTCGTGTAAACCCGAGATCGGGTGGGCGCCCCCATCCTTCGAGACGCGGCCTGCGTCCGCCCCTCAGGATGAGGGCGGAGGAGAAAGCGCCGCGCCCGCATTGGGTTAGGGAGGGCATAAATAAATTCCTATTTTTCTTGTTGACCTCATTCCTAACTAGGTGCATAATCCTTCCCGTCCTGCTCAATTGAGGGCGCTTCATGAGGCGTCATAAAGCGGAGCAGGATGCGGCGCCCGCGGGCGGGAGACGAACGCTCCTCCCAAGCTCCCGGGCGGTGACGGGGCTCCGCCCCGGGGCACTAAGACCCCGTGCCAGGAGCTGGCTGACAGCGGGCCATCACGCGTCAATGCGGCGTTTGGTTGCTGAAAGCGCGGCCCGTCATCGTAAGACGCTGCATGGCGCGCCGAAAGGCGCATTTTGCAACTCGCTACCGCGCTTTCTCGGCGCGCCATACCCCTCTCTGTTGCGAAGAGAGGAAAAGGGACTACGGCTCACCCGGGGCCGCAAAGAATACGGGCGAAGATGCTTGCCTTTCTCTCAGACCTCATCCTGAGGAGCGCTCCGAAGGAGCGCGTCTCGAAGGATGGTCACGTGCATCGGCCTCATCCTTCGAGACGCGCCTGACGGCGCTCCTCAGGATGAGGGAGAGCAGCTCATCGCAACAAAAGAGCTCACACCTGCAAGAAACGATAGCCGGTCTGCTCCAGCACGATGCAGGTCAGCCGTCCGCTGGCGAAAGCCTTCGTGTCGATGTTGATGCGGTTCGGCAGCACCTCGGGCTCGGCCATCGGCGTGTGCCCATGTACGACGATTTTGCCGAAATCCATGGTACTCACGAGAAACTCGTCGCGGATCCACATCAGATCTTCGTCGCGCTGCTTGTCGAGCGGAACGCCCGGACGTACGCCGGCGTGACAGAGAAAAAACCGCCCATGCGTGTACGACGTGCGCAGCGAGCGCAAGAAGGCCACGTGCTCGCGCGGCAGCGCCTCGCGCAGCAATTCCGAAGCCTGCAGGTTGGCACTGCCGACGACATGCCGCACTGCAATGCCGTAGCTTTGCAGCGTCTGCTCACCGCCTTGCGGGCGCCACTGCACGCCCACCGCCGGATCGGCGAGAAACATCTCGAGCATGAGTTCGTGATTGCCACGCAGCGCAACATAAGGCGTGGGAAATGGATTGCCGGCGAGCCGGTCGATTACGCCAGCCGACTCCGGTCCGCGGTCGATGTAGTCGCCGAGCGTCACGGTCAACGCATCGCTGCCATGCGCCTCGACGTCGCGCGTGATGGCAGCCGCCGCCCGCTCAAGCAAATCGAGGCGGCCGTGGATGTCCCCAATGACATAAAGCCGGGCATTATCGTTGGGAATTGCCGCATCCTCCGCTATGACAGTCCGCGTC
>DASXOK010000239.1:0-9680 GCA_036494425.1 Pseudolabrys sp. | reverse complement strand
CCTCCACCGCTGCCTTGCGCTTCTTGTCGTCCTCGGCATGCGCCTCCGCGTCCTTGACCATCTTTTCGATGTCGGCTTCGGACAAACCGCCCGAGGCTTGGATGCGGATTTGCTGCTCCTTGTTGGTCGCCTTGTCCTTGGCGTTCACATTGACGATGCCGTTGGCGTCGATGTCGAAGGTGACCTCGACTTGCGGCATGCCGCGCGGCGCCGGCGGAATGCCGACCAGATCGAAGTTGCCGAGCATCTTGTTGTCGGCCGCCATTTCGCGCTCGCCCTGGAAAACGCGGATGGTCACCGCGGTCTGATTGTCCTCGGCGGTCGAGAAGACCTGGCTCTTCTTGGTCGGGATCGTGGTGTTGCGGTCGATGATGCGCGTGAAGACGCCGCCCAGCGTTTCGATGCCGAGCGAGAGCGGGGTCACGTCGAGCAGCAGCACGTCCTTGACGTCGCCGGCCAGCACGCCGGCCTGGATGGCGGCCCCGATGGCGACCACCTCGTCCGGGTTGACGCCCTTGTGCGGCTCCTTGCCGAAGAACTGCTTCACGACCTCCTGGACCTTCGGCATGCGCGTCATGCCGCCGACCAGGACCACCTCGTTGATCTCACCGGCGGACACGCCGGCGTCCTTGAGCGCCTTGCGGCACGGCTCGACCGTCTTCTGGATGAGGTCGTCGACCAGCGCCTCGAACTTGGCGCGGGTGAGCTTCATCGTCAGGTGCTTCGGACCGGAGGCATCCGCCGTGATGAACGGCAGGTTGATCTCGGTCTGCGTGGTCGAGGAGAGTTCGATCTTGGCCTTCTCGGCGGCTTCCTTGAGCCGCTGCAGCGCGAGCTTGTCGCGGCGCAGATCGATGCCCTGCTCTTTCTGGAATTCGTCGGCCAGGTAATTCACCAGCCGCATGTCGAAGTCTTCGCCGCCCAGGAACGTGTCGCCGTTCGTGGACTTCACCTCGAACACGCCGTCGCCGATCTCGAGCACCGAGATATCGAAGGTGCCGCCGCCGAGGTCGTAGACCGCGATCAGGCCGGTCTTCTGCTTGTCGAGACCGTAAGCGAGCGCGGCCGCGGTCGGCTCGTTGATGATGCGCAGCACTTCGAGGCCGGCAATCTTGCCGGCGTCCTTGGTGGCCTGGCGCTGGGCGTCGTTGAAGTAGGCTGGAACGGTGATGACCGCCTGGTCAACCTTCGAGCCGAGATAGGCCTCCGCGGTCTCCTTCATCTTCTGCAAGATGAAGGCGGAGATCTGCGAGGGCGAATAAGTCTTGCCGTCCTCTTCGACCCAAGCGTCGCCATTCGACGCCTTGGTGATCTTGTAGGGAACGAGCTTCTTGTCCTTCTCCACCATCGGGTCGTCGTAGCGCCGCCCGATGAGGCGCTTGACCGCGAAGATGGTCTTTTCCGGATTGGTGACGGCCTGGCGTTTAGCCGGCTGCCCCACCAGCCGTTCGCCGTCGTCGGTGAAGGCGACGATCGACGGCGTCGTTCGCATGCCTTCGGCGTTTTCAATTACCTTCGGCGTCTTGCCTTCCATAACGGCGACGCACGAATTGGTAGTGCCGAGGTCGATGCCGATGACCTTGCCCATGGTACTTCCTCTCATTTTGCGGCGGGCCGGCCGGGCCTTTTGGCGCCCGATGGGAAACGTCCGCGGCTCATCCGCTGACCCCCGATCCAACCCCCTGGATACGCGATTCGCCGCACCTTCGCGGCTTAGTGGGTCATATAGGAGGGCCCTAGGGGGCCGCAAGATGGCTTCTCAGGGAGGGGCCTTAGGAGCTGTCGGCGCGACGTAGCACGAGCACATTGTCAAGGGTCATATAGGGGTGATAGAGCGCCATCTGAGCGGCCAACGCGGGGTCAGAACGAGCCCATGCCAGCCAATCGAAGCGATTGGTGAGTTGCACCAGGATCACGTCCGGCCGATTGAGGGCAATGTCCTCGGTCAGCATGGCACGGTCGCGCGCGGCATCGGCTTCGAGCCGTGCGTCGGCGGCCGGATCGAGGGTTTCACTCATCCGGCGCAGATGGACACCGGCGGTGATCCATTGTGCCGATACGCGGCTGACCCAAGTGCCTTCGACTTGGCGGGTCAGCGGATGGCCGGTGGCGAGGTCAGCCGAGAGCGCCAGGATTTTAGGATGCGGCGTGAGCGCGCGGATCGGTCCGACCAGAGCCGAGTAATCGACGGCGAAATCCATCCAGAAGAAGGAGACGCCGGCGATGATGGCGCCAACCAGCGCACTGGCGAGACGCTGCGGCCGGCCGACGGCAGCGTCGGCCCCGGCGCGATGCCAACGATCCAAGAAGGCCAGCACAAGCGCAATCAGTGCCAGCGCGATCATCGGGTAGGAATGGTAGGCCCATGCCTTCTGCTGCACATAATAAGGCACCGAAAATCCCGCCGATGCCGCAAGCAATAGGCCGAACGGCGGCTTGACCATCGCACCGCGTTTGAGCCACCAAATCGTCAGCAGCGCCGCGACCCAGATCGGCGTGGCGAAGAAGACAAGAAGCTTGGCAAACGGCACTTTGACCGGGACGTACACGTCGAGCAGAAGCGGCAAGACGTCCGAGACGAACTGGGGAAACGCGACGACGACAACGACCCCGTAAGCCGCCAGCAATACCGCCGCAATCCAGTTTTCCAGCGCCAACAATGGGCGCCAGGAGCGCGCCCAGAATGCAGCAGCGCCGGCCGTAAATACAATGGCCGCGGCGAAGTGCGGCTTGATGATCGTCAGTATTGCGGCGGCGATGCCAACGACGATGGCCGTGCACGTCTCGGGCTCGTCGCCCTTGGCACGCACGGCCGCGACGGCGAGCGGCGGCAGAAACAGAATCAGCGCGATATGTTCGCGCTCGCCGAATGATTGCGCAGGTATGATCATCAAGACCGCGCCGACGACGGTCAGAAGCGGCCATTGCTCGCCGCGGACGATCACGCCGCCCCGGCGCAGGATGTGGTTGCCGAGCCAGAGGCTCAGCCCGATCGCCGCAAACACGAGCGCGTCGCACATGATCTCCGCCGGCAGACCGAGCAGGCGGCCGAACGCGACCGGCACGACATAAAGGAAGACCGTGGCGGGCGGATTGACCTCGATGACATCGACATAGAGCCGTTGTCCGTCGAGCCATTTCTCCGCCATCGTGAGGCCCCAACTCACGTCGGAATTGGCGACCACAACGTGCCGCAGTACGACCGCCAGCACGAAGACTGCGGCGAGGGGCAGCCAGCGCGGCAGGGTCAGCGGCGGTGACGACGGGACGGCGAGCAGGGTCATGCGGGTGCGACGTTGTCGGGCATCCATGACGCGCGTGCCGCGGTCATGGTTCGTTGCAAGGATGGCCTTTGCAACTTACCGGCGCGGTGTTAATGAGCTGCTTACCCGACAGATGCCGGGCGGGCGACCCGTCGAAAGTAGCGGCAGGCTCGAGGCCGGCGAGCATCGCCGTCACCGGAGGGTGCACACCGCGAGGCCAAGCGATGATCCGCAATCGTGGTAGCGGCGCGCTTTCGGGGAAGATCGACGACCCACCCGAGCACCACGAAGAACGCGGCGGCAGCGACGGTCAACTTGCTGTAGAGTTCCGCCGGCGCGGCGGCCCGTGCGGAAAGCTCAGTCGCGGCTGGTTCAGAGGCCTACATGTTGCGCTGCCCGGTGCGGCGCTTTGAAAAGGAATTGCCTTCAAAAAGTAGCGGTCCGGCATTAACGGGGGCTTTCTCGCCAGGGTTTCCCGCCACGGTCGGACGGTGGTAAGGCCCTAGCCGCTCCAGCCGTCAGGTCATGCGATCATGCCGCTTCTTCGTAATCTCTGCGCCTCCGTCATGCTGGTACTCGCCCTCACCGCCTCGGCTGCGGCGGCCGATGTCGTCTATCCGCCCGGCCTGCGTGTCGGCCTGGCCCCGCCCCTCGACGCCAAGGTCAGCACGCGCATTTCCGGCTTCGAGGATCTCGACCGCAAGGTGGCCATCGGCATTCTTGACTTGCCAGGTGCGGCCTATTCGCAAATCGAAACGTCGATGTTCGGCGCCAATCAGCAAGGGCTCGAAGACGTAAAACGCGAGGCGTTTCCCTTCGACAACGGAATGGGTGTCCTTCTCAGCGGCCTCGCGCACCAGAACGGCGTGACGCTGCACAAGTGGTTCCTGCTCGCCACCGCCCCGATTGGCGGCAACGTGCAAAACCTCGCTACGCTCATCAACGTCGAAGTGCCGGACAGCGCATACGGCGTCTACACCGACGCCGTGATCCGCAAAGCACTTTCGACCGTCTCGTTTCGTCCGACGCCGGTCCAAGAGCAGCTTGGGATGCTGCCCTTCACGCTCGGCGATATGGCTGGATTTCGGGTGCTGCAAGTCTTGCAGGAGGGCGGCGTCATCCTCATCGACGGCCCCGGCGCCGACATCAATCGACAGCCCTACATGATCGTCTCGGTCGGCCGTGGCGGCCCGAGCGAGCCCGACGATCGGGCGCGCTTGGCCCGCGATCTCATCGCGGCGGCGCCGGTACGCGATCTCTCGGTGCAGACGGCCGAGCCGATGCGCGTTGGCGGCTTTCCTGGCCACGAGATCAGGGCCACGGCCAAAAACGTGACTGGCGATGCGATCTCGATGGTGCAATGGCTGCGCTTCGGCAGCGGCGGCTTCATCCGCGTCATCGGCGTGTCCCGCACGGATCAGTGGGACACGTTATTTCCGCGCTTCCGCGCCGTGCGCGACGGCGTCGACCCGAAGTAAGGGCTATTTCGCCGCGCTGTTGTCCGGCTGCGGGTTGTCGTTCGCCGTCGGCTTCGGCGGCGCCTTGACCACGCCGACCAGCGCCGGACGCAGCACACGATCGCCGATCATGTAGCCAGCCTGGATCACCTGCCCGACGCTGCCGGGCGGCAGATCGGGGTTCTGGATCTCGTACATCGCTTGATGCACGTTGGGATCGAACTTCTCGCCCTGCGGCGAGAACTTGCGTACCCCGTTCTTCTCCAGGCTCTTGAGCAATTCGCGCTCGGTGAGCTCGACGCCTTCGATCAGGGCCTTCACTTTCGCATCTGCCTGCTCGCGCAGCTCCGGCCCGGCGGTCTCGAGCGCACGGTGCATATTGTCGGCGACAGCCAGCACATCCCGGGCGAAGCTGGCGATGGCGTAGACGCGCGCATCGGTGACCTCGCGCTCGGTACGGCGGCGGAGGTTCTCCATCTCGGCCAGCGTGCGCAGCAACTTGTCTTTGTATTCGGCGGATTCGCGCTGGGCCGCGGCCACGGCATCGGCGGAAGGAGCAGCGGTCTGCGCCTTGTCGGCGGCCTGCTCGGCCCCGGGGTCCATGGGTTCGGCCTGACGAGCGGTGGTGTCCGTCATCTTGTGTCCATCCTCATCATTGGTCGGATGTCCGGCATATCAGGCCTGCGACCCGAAAAATCAAGAATTATGGACAGCGCGAGCGAGCGATCTTGCCCTGCCCGCCACCGGCCGCCCACATCCACGAAGGTACCTAGTATAAATTAGGTACCAGAGGGTGCCCACGGGCTGGCGGAATTTACGGCGTCAGCAGGCGGCTTACCACCCGCGCCGTGTAGTCGACCATCGGGATGACGCGGGCATAATTGAGCCGGGTCGGGCCGATCACGCCGATGACGCCGACGATACGGCCTTTGCTGTCGTGGTACGGCGCCACGATAGTCGACGAGCCGGACAGCGAGAACAGCTTGTTCTCCGAGCCGATGAAGATGCGCACGCCTTCGGCGCGTTCGGCGCGGCCGAGCAGGTCGATGACACCGCGCTTGCTCTCCAGCGCGTCGAACAGCGACCGCACCCGCTCCAATTCATCGAGCGCGTGCAAATCCTCCAGCAGATTGGCGTGTCCGCGCACGATCAGCTTGCGGTCGTCGTCCGCGCCGCCCGACCAGGTCGCCAGCCCGGTGGAGATGATCTTCTGCGTGAGTTGATCGAGTTCGGCCTGGCCTTCGGTGACGGCCTTCTCGATCTCGTCACGCAAGTCGGCCAGCGTCTTGCCGCGGATGCGCGCGTTGAGGAAGTTGCCCGCCTCGACCAGCGCCGACGGCGGCAGGCCAGCGGGCACGTTGAGCACGCGGTTCTCGACCTGCCCATCCTCGGCGACCAGCACCGCGAGCGCGCGCTCCGGCTCCAGCCGCACGAATTCGATGTGCTTGAGCCGCACGTTGCTCTTGGCGGTGAGCACGACGCCGGCCGAGCGCGTCAGCCCGGACAGCATCTGCGAGGCCTCGGTCAGCACGGTCTCTAGCGACTTGGAGCTGCCGGTGCCGGCCACCTGCGCCTCGATCGAGCGGCGGTCGTTTTCGCTCAGGTCGCCGACCTGCATCAGCGCATCTACGAAGAAACGCAGGCCCAATTCAGTCGGCAACCTTCCGGCGGAGGTATGCGGCGCGAATATCAGACCGAGCTGCTCCAGGTCCGACATCACGTTGCGCACCGAGGCCGGCGACAGCGTGATGGGCAGAATGCGCGAGAGATTGCGCGAGCCGACCGGCTCGCCGGTGGCGAGATAGGTCTCGACGATCTGCCGGAAAATCTCGCGCGAGCGCTCGTTGAGCGCGGCGAGGCTCACCTGCGATGTGCCGATTGGAATGTCGTGCGAGGCCAAAGCCCTAACTCCCTCACTCCCGCTGAGAATTGACCATAGCACCGGCCTTGTTCAAGGCGGGCAGATGGTTATGGTGTGCCCCCGAACCACAAATAGCCAGCGCCCCTGCGGGCCTATTCTCAGGAAGGACCACGCCCAATGCGGCCGAGCCGCCGACAAGTCGACGAATTGCGTGCCGTATCGCTCGAGCGCGGGGTGGTCAAATACGCCGAGGGCTCCTGTTTCGTGAAATTCGGCGACACGCACGTCCTGGTCACGGCGAGCCTCGAAGAGCGGCTGCCGCCCTGGCTCAAGGGCCAGGGGCGCGGCTGGGTCACCGCCGAATACGGCATGCTGCCGCGCGCGACCTCCGAGCGCACCCGCCGCGAGGCGAGCGCCGGCAAGCAAGGCGGCCGCACGGTGGAGATTCAAAGGCTGATCGGCCGCTCGCTGCGCTCCGTCGTCGATCTGGTCGGCATGGGCGAAAGGCAGATCACTATCGACTGCGACGTGATCCAGGCCGACGGCGGCACGCGCACCGCCTCGATCACCGGCGCCTGGGTGGCGCTCGCCGACTGCTTCGCCTGGATGAAGGCGCGCGAGATGATCAAGGCCGACGTGCTGCGCGATCACATCGCCGCGGTATCCTGCGGCGTCTACAACAATACCGCCGTGCTCGATCTCGATTACGCGGAGGACTCGGAAGCTGAGACCGACGCCAATTTCGTCATGACCGGCAATGGCAATATCGTGGAAATCCAGGCCACCGCCGAGAAGACGCCGTTCAGCGAGGACCAGTTGCTCGCGCTCCTCGCGCTCGCCCGCAAAGGCGTCGAAAAGCTGGTGAACCTGCAGAAAATGGCGGTGATGTAGGTTTCTTTATCCCTCCCCTGAAAAGGGGAGGGATAAGAAGGAAAAGCATGTCCCGCAAACTCACCGGCCCCATCGTCATCGCCACCCACAATCCTGGCAAGCTCCAGGAAATGCGCGAGCTGCTCGCCCCTTACCGCGTCGAGGCGCAATCGGCCGGCGAACTCGGCCTCGCCGAGCCGGAAGAGATGGGCAAGACCTTCGCCGCCAATGCGCGCATCAAAGCGATCGCCGCGATGAAGGCGACGGGCCGCGTCGCCTTCGCCGACGATTCCGGGCTGGTGATTGAAGCGCTCGGCGGCGAGCCCGGCATCCATTCGGCGCGCTGGGCCGGGCCCGACAAGGATTTCCGCAGCGCCATGAATCGCATCCAGACGCTGCTGATCGAGCGTGGCGCGAAGGAGCCTTCGCAACGCCGGTCGCATTTCATCGCCGCGCTGTGCCTCGCCTGGCCTGATGGCCACATCGAGGATTTCGAAGGCCGCGTCGATGGCGTCGCCGTATGGCCGCCGTGTGGCGACAAGGGCTTCGGCTACGATCCGCTGTTCCTGCCGGACGGTTTCGACCGCACCTTCGGCGAGATGACGGCGGACGAAAAGCATGGCCTGCCGCCGGAGGGCCAGGGCCTCTCCCACCGCGCACGCGCCTTCATCAAGCTGGCGGATGCGTGCTTGCGGACGTGATTGCGCGCCGCACGCGGCGCTCGCCCCGGTTCCCGATCATTACAATTTTAAGCAGTTGTCCGCAGCGAAATTGCGTTAGTGGTGGCCGCGCACCGCGACGCAGCCTATGATGCTTAACATGTCGTTAACGAATCCCGCGCCGTTCGCCGTCTACGTGCACTGGCCCTTCTGCCTGTCGAAGTGCCCGTATTGCGACTTCAACAGCCACGTGCGTCACGGCGGCTACGACGAAGCGCGCTATGTGCGCGCGATTGAGTCAGAGCTTGCGGCAACCGCTCAACGCGTGCCGGACCGCACGGTGTCGACAATCTTCTTCGGCGGCGGCACGCCGTCGCTGATGCAGCCGGCGACGGTGCAGGCGATCCTCGATTCGATCGCCAGACATTGGTCCGTGGCGCCCGATGTCGAGGTGACGCTCGAAGCCAATCCGACCAGCGTCGAGGCGACGCGCTTTCGCGGCTATCACGCGGCCGGCATCAATCGCGTCTCGCTTGGTGTGCAGGCGCTTGACGATCGCGCGCTCGCCGAGCTCGGCCGCATGCACACCGCGCAGGAAGCGCTCGACGCCGTCAGCATAGCGCGCGCGAATTTCGAGCGATTTTCATTCGATCTCATCTACGCGCGCCCCAAGCAGACGCCCCAGCAATGGAGCGCCGAACTCAAGCGTGCTCTCGCAGAAGCCGGCGAACATCTGTCGCTCTATCAACTCACCATCGAGCAGGAAACGCCGTTCGCCGCGCTGCATGCGTCAGGAAAACTCGTCACGCCCGACGAGGACACCGCGCGCGCTCTCTACGACACCACGCAGGAAGTTTGCGCGGCGCATGGCCTTCCGGCTTACGAGGTTTCCAATCACGCCCGGCCCGGCGCCGAATGCCGGCACAATCTGGTCTACTGGCGCGTGCAGGAATACGCCGGCATCGGTCCGGGCGCGCATGGCCGCCTCGACATCGGCGGCGATCGCCACGCCATCGCGACCGAGAAGCGCCCCGAGACCTGGCTGATGCGCGTCGAATCGCTTGGCCACGGCGTCACCACCGACGAGACATTGCTGCGCGCCGAGCAGGCCGACGAATTCCTGCTGATGGGCCTTCGCCTCACCGAAGGCATCGACCCCGCCCGCTACACTGCGCTTGCCGGCCGCCCGCTCGATCCAGACCGCATCGCCACGCTGCGCGAGCACGGCTTCATCGAGACGACGGCTGAGGGGCGGCTCCGCGTCACGCAACCGGGCTTCCCAATTCTCGATGCGGTGGTGGCGGATTTGGCGGCGTGATTGAATGCGCGGACAATGAAAGAGGTTGTACTACTTGGCGGTCCGAATGGTGCGGGAAAAACGACCGCAGCTTCTGTCATTGTGCGAAATCTGCTTGGCATTCAGGAATTCGTGAATTCCGATGAGATTGCACGTGGCCTTTCGCCCCTGAACCCCGACGTTGGCGCCATCGTCGCAGGAAAGCTGATGATTGAGCGCATGCATGCGCTAGCCAAAGCAGGCGAAAGTTTTGCTTTCGAAACAACCTGCGCC
>DASXOK010000238.1:0-2582 GCA_036494425.1 Pseudolabrys sp. | reverse complement strand
CATCGCGCAAGTCTGCGAACAGCGTCAGATCCCCTTCGTCGTGAATGTCGGCGCTGCCCCGCAGCTCACCGAGCAGGGCTACAAATACATGGTGCGCAACTTCCCGACCGGCGGAATGCTCGTCACTAACGGCCTGAAGCTGATCAACGACGTGCTGGCCGCGACCAAGCTCGACGCCAAGAGCGCCGTCTTCCTGCACGCCAACGACACGTTCGGAACGGCGCAACGGGCGGCGATGGACAAGATTTTCCCGACCGCCGGGCTGCCGTTCAAGCTGCTCGACTCGATCGCCTATGATCCGAAGGCGCAGGACCTCTCGATCGAGGTCACGAAAGTGCGCTCGCTCAACCCCGATCTGCTGTTGGTGGTGACGCGCTCCGCCGACGCCATCAAGCTGGTGCGCGACATGGTGCGCCAGCGCTTCGAGCCGAAGGCCATCATCTCCCCCGGCTCACCCGGACTTTACGACGAGGAGTTCTACCAGGCGCTCGGTCCGCTTGCGGACTACGCGATGTATAATATCCCGTGGGCCAATCCGAAATCGCAGATGACGCAGGCGCTGGAAGCCGCGTTCACGCCCGCGAACCCGAAATTCCGCTTCGCCGTGGAGTGCTTCAACGTAGGCTTCACCTTCGAGGCGCTGCTGGTTGCCGCCGCCGGCCACAAGGCCGCCGGCACGACGAGCGGTCCGGAGGTCATGAAGGCGATCCACGCCACCAATCTCGTAGAGCACGTCATGATCGGCCCGCCGATCAAGTTCGACGAGAAGGGCCAGAATGTCGGCATTCCGTCAGCCGTGGTGCAGAACCGTAGCAAGACGCCGACGGTGACACTGCCGGCTGATGTCGCGACCGCCGCGCCTGTGCTGCCGATTCCCGGCTGGCAGAAGCGCACCTGAAGTTAGAAGGACCAAACGGCCCGCGGGAAAGCCCCGGGCCGTTATTCGATGACCATTTCGATCATCCTCAACGTTATCATCCAGGGCGTCCTCACCGGCCTCGTCTACGGTCTGATGGCGCTCGGGCTCTCTGTCATATTCGGCGTCGTGCGCGTGGTGAATTTCGCCCATGGCGAATTCGCCGTTGTCGCCATGTACGCGACCTATCTACTGTTCGTGACTTTGGGCCTCGATCCGATCATTTCGCTATTTCCGATCGCGATCGTGTTCTTCGGCGTCGGATATTTGTTGCAGGCGACGCTGATCAACCGCTTTGTCGGCCGCTCCGAACATGAGCAGTTCATTCTGCTGGTCGGCATCGCCATCATCATCGTGAATGGCCTGCTGATGATCTTCGGCCCAGACGCCCGGCCGACCAACCTGCCTTATGCGATCGAAAGCTACATGATCGGCGATGTCTTCGTGGACAAGGCGCGCGTCTATGCCGCCGTCGGCGCGATCGTCGTCTCGTCGGCGCTGTTCGCCTTCTTCCGTTACACCGCGACCGGAACGGCCATTCGCGCCTGCGCCGACAATCTCACCGGTGCCGCGGTGGTCGGGCTCAATGTGCGGCGCCTCTATGCCTTCACGTTTGGGCTGGGCCTCGCCTGCGTCGGTGCAGCGGGTGCTTTGATGGTGACGATTGCGGATGCGAGCCCGCTGCTGGCGCAGTCGTTTACGCTGCTGTCGTTCACCATCGTCATCGTCGGCGGTCTCGGCTCGATGGCCGGTGCGCTGGTCGGCGGAATCCTGATCGGCGTATCCGAAGCGCTCGCGAGCTTCTTCCTCGCGCCCTCGATGAAGAGCATGTTTTCGTTTGCCCTGCTGGTGGCGGTCCTGGTGCTGCGCCCGCAAGGACTGATGGGCCGCCGCGCATGAGCAGCATGTGGTCTGCAATGCCGGTGCGCGGCCGCGTGATCCTGTTTGTGTTCGTCGTGGTGCTCTTGGCGGCGCCGCTGGCGCTCGACCGCTACGTCATCTCGATCTTCATCCTCATCTTCTATTTCGCTTACGTGGGCCAGGCGTGGAATTTGATGATGGGTTACGCCGGGCAGCTCTCGCTCGGCCACGCGCTCTATGCTGGCCTCGGCGGCTATGTCGCGGCGATGCTCTGGTTCTACTTCGGCATCGGCCCCTGGCTCGGCGTCTTCCCGGCGGTTGCGGTGGCGGCGGCCTTCGGCGCGGTGATCGGCTGGCTCGGCTTCCGCTTCGGCATCCAGGGCGTTTACTTCGCGCTGCTGACCATCGCCTTCGCCGAATTCACCCGCATCGCCTTCGACAACATGGCCTTCACCGGCGGCGCCGGCGGGCTGTTCCTGATGTACGAACCGCAGCGCGCCGGCGAATGGTGGAACCTGCGCGGCGGCCCTTTGCTGTTCTACTATCTCGGCTTTGCGCTGGCGGCAGGCGCGGCGCTGCTGACGGCATGGCTCGCGCGCTCGCGTATCGGCTATCAGTGGCTGGCGGTGCGCGAGGACGAGCAGGCGGCGTTGTCGCTCGGCATCAATGCCTTCCGCGCCAAGATGATCGCGGTGCTGATATCGTCGGCCATGACGGCGGTGGGCGGTGTTTTCGCGGCCTTCTATTACAACAGCCTGTTTCCGGCGCAGGCCTTCGACATCGGCCGCTCCATCGAGATCATCCT
>DASXOK010000237.1:0-6080 GCA_036494425.1 Pseudolabrys sp. | reverse complement strand
GATGCGGTCGCGGACAGCCAGAGCCACCGCGTGGGTGCGATTCACCGCGCCCATCTTGCGAACGGCGGTCTGCACGTGCTCATCGACAGTCCGCTTTGCGATGTGCAGAATTTCCCCGACTTCCCAAGCCGATTTGCCTTGCGCGACCCACGAGAGAACTTCGACTTCGCGAATCGTCAGCGTACGCCGCTTGCCACGCGGCGGACGCCGCGCGCTGGTCGTATTCACCCGCATGGCGACAAGTCGCGTTGCATGCCATGCACACCCAATGCGGCCGATCGTGCCGCAACCTTCTTCGTCCCTCGCTACGGAATACACGTTCCGAGGGCGTCGGCGGTATTGTGATTCTTGACGGTGTGCTGCAATACATGTCGACGGAGCATCATTGAGACGATGAAGTCGTGCGATCAGATCGTCGGATGGCCAACAATAAAAGAGAGTTTGGTGTCGGCACGGCGACAGAGGCCCCCGTGACGTTGCGCCTCAGGCTGGATCAACCTCGATCAACCGGTCGCGAATGGCGATCGCGACGGCCTGAGTCTTGTTGGCGGCGCCCAGTTTGCGCGCGGCGGTCTGCATATGCTCATCGACCGTGCGTTTGGCGATATCCAGGACCAAGCCGGTGTCGCGCGACGACAGCCCGCGCGCAGCCCAAGTCAGAACCTCGCGCTCGCGTTCCGTGATCCCGGTCTGCTTTACGCTGGCAAAGTTACACGTTTGTTCTGGGCCGCCTCGGCGCGTGACTGAAGAACGCCCGCGCCGCCTGCCGGTCGGACTTCTCGCCGGCTCGGGAAATCCCTTCCCTTGCAACCAATTACCCATGGCATGCGCCTTTCCACGGGGCCGTGGCTTCACGGCTTGACACAATTCAACACAGCGGCAACTTGCAAGCCACGATTTTGTTCAGCTTCGGAAATGCAAACAGCCGCGCAAATCAGCGCAAAATCTGGCTCAAGAACAGCTTGGTGCGCTCGTGCTGCGGGTGGGCGAAGAATTCTTCCGGCGCGTTGACCTCGACGATCTGGCCGCTGTCCATGAACACGACGCGGTTGGCTACCTGGCGGGCAAAGCCCATCTCGTGCGTGACGACCAGCATGGTCATGCCGTCTTCAGCGAGAGCGACCATAGTGTCGAGCACCTCCTTCACCATTTCGGGATCGAGCGCCGAGGTCGGCTCGTCGAACAGCATGATCTTGGGGCGCATGCAGAGCGCGCGCGCGATGGCGACGCGCTGCTGCTGGCCGCCGGACAATTGGCCGGGATATTTGTTGGCCTGCTCCGGAATCTTCACGCGCTTGAGATAGGTCAGCGCGACCTCCTCGGCTTCCCGTTTCGGCATTTTGCGCACCCAGATCGGCGCCAAAGTGCAGTTCTCCAGCACAGTCAAATGCGGAAACAGGTTGAAGTGCTGGAACACCATGCCGACCTCGCGCCGCACCTCGTCGATCTTCTTGAGGTCGTCGGTCATCTCGATGCCATCGACGATGATGCGGCCGGCCTGATGCTCCTCAAGGCGGTTGATGCAGCGGATCATCGTCGACTTGCCAGATCCCGAGGGTCCGCAGACGACGATGCGCTCGCCGCCCATGACACGCAGGTTGATGTCGCGCAGAACGTGGAAGTCACCGTACCACTTGTTCATGGCGATGATGTCGACCGCGACCGGGGTCGAGAGCTTGCTCGGCTTCAGCGAGGCTTGATTGGCGGCGGCGGCCATGGGCGTCATCTCACCGTTTGTCGCTCTTCGCGAGGCGGGCTTCGGTCGCGCGCGCGTATCGCGACATGGCGTAACAGAAGACGAGATAGAAGATCGCCGCGACCGCGTAGCCGGTCGTGCTGGTCACCGGCGTCGCCCATTTCGGATCGATGCGCGCCACCTCGATGGTGCGCAGGAGATCGAAAATGCCGACGATGAAGACCAAAGTCGTGTCCTTGAACAGGCCGATATAGGTGTTGACGATGTTCGGGATGGTGACTTTCAGCGCCTGCGGCAGGATGATGAGCCGCATCATCGGCGCATAGCCGAGGCCCACCGCCATGGCGCCTTCGTACTGGCCCTTGGGCACGGCCTGGAGACCGGCGCGCACCACCTCTGCCATGTAGGCCGAGGCGAACAGCGCGATGCCAACGAGCGCGCGCAGCAGTTTGTCGGGCTCGAACTGCTGCGGCACGAACAGCGGCAGCATGACGCTCGCCATGAACAGCACAGTCACCAGCGGCACACCGCGCACGAACTCGATGAAGATGGTCGAAAACAACCGCACCGTCGGCATCCGCGAGCGCCGCCCCAGCGCCAGCAGGATACCGAGCGGCAGCGACACGACGATGCCGACCGAGGCAACCACGAGCGTCACGAGCACGCCACCCCACAGCACCGTGTCGACGACGGGCAGGCCGATCGCCGCGAAGCCGTGCAGCAGAATGTAGGAGCCAATAGGCAGCACGATGAAGGAATAGATGACGCCGAGATCGCGGCGCGGCGCATTGAGCCAGAGCAGCCAAAAGACGCCGACGGCCAGCATCAAGAAGAAGATATCGACACGCCAGCGCTGCGGGATCGGATAGGAGCCGTAGATGAAATACGGCAGCCGTTCCCAGACGAAGGGCCAGCAGGCGCCGATCTCGCGGTGCTGCACCACTTCGCGGCAGGCGTCGCGGTCGGTGCCGCTCCACACCGCGTCGAGGATAAGGAAGCGCAGTAGTGCCGGGATCAGCCAGGCGAGCAGCAGCACGATCAAGATCGTGAGCACGATGTTGAACGGCGTCGACAGGAGGTTCGCGCGCACCCATCCGACCGCGCCGGTCATGCGCGCCGGCGGCCGCTTGGGCGCGATCGGCGCCTGCTGCACGAAGTGCATTTCGGCGACGGCGAGTTCAGCTTCCGACATGGTCATCGGTGCGCCCTCACCGTTCCACCAGCGCCATCCGGCGATTGTAGATGTTCATCAGGAACGAAGTGGAGAGGCTGATGGTGAGATAGACGAGCATCGTGATGGCGACGACTTCGACCGCCTGGCCGGTCTGGTTGAGCACTGTGCCGGTGAAAACCTGCACCAGGTCGGGGTAGCCGATCGCTACCGCCAGCGTGGAGTTCTTGGTCAGGTTCAGATACTGGCTGGTGAGCGGCGGGATGATCACCCGCATCGCCTGCGGCACCACGATGAGCCGCAGCGTCGGCCGCGGCTTGAGGCCAAGCGAATAGGCCGCCTCGACCTGCCCGTGCGACACCGCGAGGATGCCGGCGCGCACCACCTCGGCGATGAAGGCCGCCGTGTAGATCGTCAGCCCGAACAGCAGCGCGGCGAATTCCGGCAGCACCTCGATGCCGCCGGTGATGTTGAAGCGGCCGCCCTGCGGCGATTCAAAATGGATCGGCACGCCGGCGAGCAGCAGCACCACGAATGGCAGGCCGATGACCAGCGCGAGCGTCACCGAGGCGATCGGCGCCACTTGTCCGGTCCGCTCCTGGCGCTTGCGCGCCCAGACGTGGAAAGCGATCGACGCGAGGATCCCGGCGACGAAAGCGATCTCGACCCAGCCGAAGCCGTCCTGAAGCAGGGGCTTCGGCAGGAACAAGCCGCGATTGTTGAGATAGACGGCGCCGCCGACATTGATGCTGTCGCGCAGATCCGGCAGCCCCTTGAGCACCGCGTTGTACCAGAACAGAAGTTGCAGCAGCAGCGGGATGTTGCGAATCGTCTCGACATAGCCGCCGGCGACCTTGGCCAGCAGCCAGTTCTTCGACAGGCGCGAAATGCCAATGATGAAACCGAGGATGGTCGCGAAAACGATGCCAAGCCCCGCGACCAGCAGCGTATTCAGCAGGCCGACCCAGAAGGCGCGGCCATAGGTCGAGCCTTGCGCGGAATAGTCGATGAGGGTCTGGCTGATGTCGAAGCCGGCTGTGGTGTTCCAGAAGCCGAAGCCGGAGGCGATCTGCGCACGCCGCAGGTGGTCGATAGCGTTGGTCGTCGCGCCGTAGATCAGGAACAGGATGACGGCACAGAGAATGGACTGATAGGCGAGGCTCCTGACCTTCGGATTATTGTAGAAGGCGGCACGCGGCGGCCGCGACGCCGTCGGTTGGTCAATCGCCATAGACACCTCGCCGCATGCTTCGCTTGCGCCCGATCACGTCCCTCTCGGCAACCCGCTCGCGCCGGCCCGCGGCCGCCGGCGCGAGAACAGGCTCACCGGATCGGAGGCGCGTATTGGATGCCACCTTTGCTCCACAGACGGTTCAAGCCGCGATCGATCTTGAGCGGCGAGCCCTGCCCCACATTGCGCTCGAACACTTCGCCGTAATTGCCGACCAGCTTGACGATGCGAACCACCCAATCCTTGGTGAGACCGAGTTGCTCGCCATAATTGCCCTCGGTGCCGACCAGGCGTTTGATCTCCGGGTTCGCGGATTTCAGCGCTTCGTCGGTATTCTTCGAATTCACGTTGAGCTCTTCGGCGTCGATCATTGCGAACAGAACCCACTTCACGACATCGAACCATTGGTCGTCGCCATGGCGCACGGCCGGGCCGAGCGGCTCCTTGGAGATGATCTCCGGCAGGATAGTGTGGTCGTTCGAGTTGGCGAGCCGCAGCCTTTCGCCATAGAGCGCCGAGGCGTCGGTGGTGTAGGCGTCGCAGCGGCCGGCGTCATAGGCCTTCACCGCCTCGTCGGCGGTGGCGAAGGTGACGCTCTTGAGCTGCATGTTATGCGAACGGAAATAGTCGGCGAGGTTGAGCTCGGTGGTGGTGCCCTGCTGCACGCAGATCGAGGCGCCGTTGAGTTCGAGCGCCGAATTCACCTTCAGCGCCTTGCGCACCATGAAGCCCTGGCCGTCGTAGTAATTGACGCCGGTGAAGTTGAGGCCGAGCGAGGTGTCGCGCGACGAGGTCCAGGTGGTGTTGCGCACCAGCACGTCGACCTCGCCCGACTGCAGCGCGGTGAAGCGGTCCTTCGCCGACAGCGGCACGAATTTCACCTTCGTGGCGTCATTGAAGATCGTCGCGGCAATCGCACGGCACAGATCGACGTCGAGCCCGGTCCAGTTGCCCTGCGCATCGGGAAGGCCGAAGCCGGCCAGTGTCCCGTTGGACCCGCAATTGAGGATGCCGCGGTCTTTGACGGTCTTGAGCGCCTGTGCCGATGCGCTCTGCGCAACGACGAGCAACGCGAGCGCTATGAGTGCGGCAATTTTCTTCATTGATCGGCCCCCTTCGGCGCAGACTCGTTGGTGCGGCACCCATCTTGGGTGGGGCCAGGCACTGTTGTACACCCGCCGCGCTCGAAGCGCTGCGGCGGACACACAAATCCTGGCCTCAATTTTCCGAGCTCCCCTCGGCCTTTGCATTCCAGAACGAACGCGTTGCAAGGTCAAGGGGTTGACGCTCACCGCTGGAGTGGCACGTATAGTCGCAGCCACGCCCCGCGGTTCCAAAAAGCCGCCAATCTGATCGGATCAAGCCATCCTCATGAGCAAGAAGCCCAAAGCCCCGCTCGCCCCGGAGACACGGCTGGTCGCTTCCGGCCGCGACCCGCAGGCCTATCACGGATATGTCAATCCGCCCGTTTATCACGCCTCGACGATGCTTTATCCGACGGCCGAGGATCAGGTCGCGCATCGGTCCCGTTACAGCTATGGCCGCCGCGGCACGCCCACGTCGGAGGCGCTGGAAAGCGCCCTGACCGATCTGGAAGGCGCGGCGTGCGCCGGCGTCGCCTTGCTGCCGTCGGGCCTGGCGGCGATCTCCAGTGCCTTGCTCGCCGTTGCCGGCGCCGGGGACCATATTCTGGTGACCGACAGCGTCTACCGCCCGACACGCACTTTCTGCGATACGATCTTCAAGCGGATGGGCGTCGAGACGACCTACTACGATCCGCTGATCGGCGCCGGCATCGAGACGCTGTTCAAGCCGAACACGCGCGCGGTGTTCACCGAAGCGCCCGGCTCGCAGAGCTTCGAGATGCAGGACATTCCTGCGATTGCCAAAGTCGCGCACGACAAAGGCGCGCTGGTGCTGACCGACAACACGTGGGGTACGCCGCTCTATTTCCGTCCGCTTGAAAAGGGAGTCGATCTGTC
>DASXOK010000236.1:0-10711 GCA_036494425.1 Pseudolabrys sp. | reverse complement strand
GCCCGGCGGCGTCGCCGGGCTGGTGAGCGATCTCTGGCAACGCCTCGCACGGCGCGGCGCGCCGGAAATTCCAGCGCGTGAAGCCGCTGCGAAACGGAGCGCCGCATGAGCGTGCTGCTTGAAACCCGCAACGTGGGTAAGGCCTATGGGCCGTTCCGCGCGCTCGATGGCGTCAGCATGACGCTCGCTTCCGGCGAGCTGCTTGCGGTGGTCGGGCCGAACGGCGCCGGCAAGACCACGCTGGTCAACCTGCTGACCGGGCTGTTGCGGCCGACCACCGGCGAGGTGCTGTTCATGGGCCAGGACATCGCCGGCCTCGGACCGGTGACGCTGGCCGACCGGGGCCTGGCGCGCGCGTTCCAGCTGATCGCGATCTTTCCGCGGCTGACCGTGCGCGAGACCATCGCGGCCGCGCTGGTGTCGCGGCAGAAGAAGCGCTGGCGGCTGCTGTCGCGGCTCGCCGCCGATCGCGCGATCGACGCCCGCGTCGAGCAGGATCACCTGCGGCTCGAGCGCGAACGCGGAGGCGACGTCGAGCAATTTCTTTTCGCCCTGCGACAGCGCCGCCGCCACGGTGTCGAGCCGCGCCCGCAGACCGAAGATGTCGGCCACTTCCTCGACCCGCGCACCGATCGCATGATCGGCGGCAAGCCGCGACCACAGCCGCCACCGCTTCTTCTGCCGCGACACCAGCGCGGCCGCGATGGTCTCCCGCACGGTCAGCCGCGGAAAGATCGCGATCAGCTGAAATGCGCGAGCAAGGCCGCGGTCCGCCAGCGTCACCGGGCCGAGCCCGGCGATGTCCTGGCCCATGAACAAGACCTTGCCACTCGTCGGTGTCAGGAGGCCGGTGAGCAGGTTGACCAGCGTGGTCTTGCCGGCGCCGTTCGGGCCGATCACCGAGACCACCTCGCCGGCCGCGATCGTGAAGCTCACGTCATCGAGTGCGCACAGCGGCCCGAAATGCTTGCCGACGCCGCGGGTCTCGAGCAGCGCCGTCATGCGGCGCTCCGCCGGAGCCTGCGCCGCAGGTCGTCGGCGAGGCCGGCGAGCCCGGCCGGGAAGCCGATCACGATGATCGCCAAGATGGCGCCGAGCACGAAGCGCCAGTACTGGGTCAGCGTCTGCAGCTGGTCCTGCAGCAGGATGTAGGCGAGCGCGCCGAGCACCGGCCCGAAGAAATGCGAGACGCCGCCGAGCACCGCCATGAACACGAGCTGGCCCGACTGCGTCCAATAGACGAGCTCCGGATCGGCGAGCCCGATGCGGAAGCCGAGGATGGCGCCGCCGGCCGCGCCGAAGGCCGCCGAGATGACGAAGGCCGCAAGCCGGAACCGATGCACGTGCACGCCGAGGTATTCCGCCTTGCGCGCATTGTCGCGGATGCTCTTGAGGTGCAGGCCGAAGGGCGAATGCACGATGCGCCACATCGCAAAGCCGGCGATGATCATTAGCGCGAGGCAGTAATAATAGAACGGCCCGGCCAGAAACTCGATCTTGTTGTACTTGGCGAAATCGAGCCCGAGGATGTTCATGCGCGGCACGCGCATGCCGCTGTCGCCGCCGGTGACGTAGTAGAATTTGAACAAGAACGAATGGAACAGCATGCCGAAGGCGAGCGTCAGCATGCCGAAGAAGATGCCGACATAGCGCATGCAGAGAAACCCGATCGGCAGCGCGATCAGGCCAGCGGTGAGCATGACGACGACCAGCACCAGCTCGAACGACTTCACGCCGAACACGCCGGACATCACCGCCGCACCATAGGCGCCGACGCCTAAGAACATCGCGTGACCGAACGAGAGCTGGCCGGTGTAGCCGAACAGCAGATTGAAGCCGAGCAGCGCGATGGCATAGCCGAAAAACGGGATCATCAGTCCGACGTAATACGGCGGCACGAGGTAGGGCAGCAGCGCCAGCGCAGCGGTCCCAATCAGCGCGACGATGCCGGCGGAGGTGAACCTCATGCGAGCGACCTCCCGAACAGGCCGGCCGGACGTAGCAAAAGCACGGCGATGACGATCATATAGATCGCCAGCACTTCCAGCTCGGGAAAGAAGACGATCGCGAGCGCGCGGATCAGGCCCACGATGAGCGCGCCGGCCAGCGCGCCGCGCATCGACCCGAGGCCGCCGATGACGACGACGGCGAAGGCCTCGATGACGAACTCGATCGCCATATCGGGCGAGGCGGCGGCTGTGGGCACTACCAGCGCGCCGGCCGTAGTGCCGAGCACGGCGCCGAGCGTGAACACGAGCGAATAGATGCGCCGCACATCAACGCCGAGCGCCTCCGACATGGCGCGGTTCTCGGCGGTGGCGCGCAGGATGCGGCCGTAGTTGGTGCGTTGCAAGAAAGCTCCCAGGCCCGCGGCCACTGCGATCGCCGCCGCGATCACCAGCAGGTTATAGACCGGCACGCTGAAGTCGCCGGCCTTGAGCGTTCCGTAGATGAGATAGGCGCTGTCGAGCGAGCGCGGATTGGCGCCCCAGATAAACTTGAACACGTCCTGGAACATCAGCACCAGGGCGAAGGTGAGCAAGAGCTGGAAGCTCTCGTCGCGGCCATAGACACTGCGCAGGACACGCTCGATCGGCGGGCCGATGAAGCCGAGCATAATGCCGGAGACGATCAGGCCCGGTAGGATCAGCCAGGGCGAAACGCCGAGCGTGGTCGCATAGCTGATGAAGGTGATTCCGAAATAAGCGCCCAACGCATAGAACGAGCCGCAGGCCAGATTGACGATCTTCTGCACACCGAACACGAGCTGGAGCCCGGCGGCGACGAGGAAGAGAACGGCGGCGTGAAAGACGCCGCCGATGATGATGTTGGCGAACCCGGACATTCGGGACCGCGATCAGACCTTGAACTGCGCGGTCTTGATCCACTCCCAGAAGTTCGCTCCCGGCGGCTTCTGCAGATCGGTGGAGAACATGGTCTCGAAGCTGCCAAGCGTCACGAAATCGTAGTTGTTCTTGTGCGTCGTGAACCCTTGCACGAAGGTCTGGTCGGCGATGTGGTCCTTCCGCCAGGAGCCTTTGCCGCCGAGGCTTTCGATTTCCAGGCCAACCATCGCATCGATGACGTCGTCCTGCGACGGCCAGCTGCCGCCTTTCGCCTTGGCCGCCTTCTCCACCGCCGCCTTGTAGGACGCGACAGCGAAATAGGCGCGGTCGGCTTCCCACTCCGGATAGTCGTTGTGGGTCTTCTCATACCAGCCGACGAACTCCTTGGCCAAAGGCGAGGCGTTTGGATTGGCGAAGTAGAGCGTGTTGTGGCCGAACAACATGCCTTCCGGCGTGAATTCCTTTTTCATCAGCGTGTGCTGCCAGCCGGCAGCCGGAAATACGAGTTTGGTGCCTTCTGTCAAGCCCGCGGCGTGCGCCTGTTTCATGAACACCGGTAGATCGGCGAACAGCAGCGACGAAAAGATGAGGTCCGGTTTTGCGGCTTTGAGCGCGGCGACATGGCTGGTGAGATCCATCGTGCCGACCTTGGGCCACTGCTCGGTGACCACCTTGTGCTCGATGCCGAAGCGTTTGAGCACCGCGATGAAGGCCGCCATGTTGTTGCGACCATAGGAGTAGTCCGGATTGATGCCGGCAACAGTGACGAACTTGCCCTTCCAGTGCTTCACGGTGAGCAGCGAGGACATGATCGCCTCGCATTCGTTGTCGGTCGAACGGAAGAGATAGCGCGGGTTCGGCATCTTCTCCTCGACGCCGTCTTGCGTGGTGCCGTCCCAGTAGATCGTCAGCGCACGCGACTCCTCCACTACCGGGCCGAGCGCCAAGCCCGCGCCGGTGGAGATGATGCCCTGCACGCAGTCGACCTTCTCCTGTTGGACCAGCTTGCTGAAGCGTTCGATCGTGTCCTTGGGCGAGGATTCATCCTCAATCACCAGTTCAACCTTGCGACCGGCGATGCCGCCTTGCGCGTTGAAACGCTCCACCGCCCATTGCGTGGCGCGGATGCCGTTCACGCCGGGAGCTGCGGCGATGCCGGAGCGCGGCGCAAGCAGGCCGATGCGCAACGGCTTATTCTGCGCGATGGCCGGAGCGAAAATACCGCCAGTCATCGACGCGGCACCGACCGTTGCGGCGGACACAAGTAGCCTGCGGCGAGATATTGCCATGGTACCCCTCCCTTGTGACCCACTTTGGGGCCTTCGTTATCGTTATTGTCGCCCTTATTGTTATCGTTTGCACGATGATATATCAGAGACATGTCAGCAACAAGCGCGCAGCTCGAACTGTGCTGCCGCAGCTTGGGGGTCTGCAAGCCGCTCCTTTCAGTTGTTACGCGTGCGCACCCTGGCGCAGGAAGGCATCGACCTCGGCGCCGCTAAGCACCCAATCGTTGTCGAGATTGGCGACCACCGCCTTCATGAAGGACTCCGACAAGCGAACCGCGCGTTCTTTATCGCCGAGGTGGTCGTAGAGGATCGCCATAGCCAATTGCCGCGGGCTTTCCCCTTCATAGGTCCACTCGAAGCCGAATTTGGTGAAGCGTTTCACCTCGTAATGCTCATCGAGGCGCTGTCCGTCCACCGTGACGACGAGCCCATCGATGGTGCGTTTTCCTTCATAGATTTTCATGGCTTACACCGACACCGTTCCACGCGTGAAATTTTCCACATAGTCCATCAGCTTATCGCTCGCTCGCGCCGCCGCTTCGCCATGGCCCTGGGCGATGGCACGCGCCTGGTTGGCGTGCAGACGCGCGCAGAGCGGGAGATCGGCGGCTTCCCTGTAGTGCATGTACCAAAAGCGGCGCGACAGCCCCTGCAGCAGTTTCATCGAGCGTGCGGCGTAATCATTGTGCGCAGCCTCGATCACCAGCCGATTGAGCTCGCGGTCGAGCCGCATGAAGGTGATGTCGTCATTCGTCTTGGCCGCGCGGTCCATGCCCTGCGCGATCTCTTGGAGCTGGGCTCGCTGGTCTTTCGTCGCCCGCTCGGCGCCGCCGCGGCTCAGGAGCCGCTCGATCTCGCGCCGCACCTCAAGCACCAGCAATTGATTGCGGGGATTGATGTCCGACACCAGGATGCCCTTGCGCGGCAGGATCGTGATCAGCCCTTCCCGCGCCAGCCGCTGCAAGGCCTCACGGATCGGCGTGCGGCCGATCTTGAAGGTCGCCGACAGCATTTGCTCGGACAGCACATCGCCTGGCTTGAGCCGCAGCGTGACGACCTGCTCTTCGATCAGGCGATAGGCCCTCTCCGTCAGCGTCTCGCGCGGCGCCGTTACGCCCTTCGACGCCGTAACCTGTCGCCCGCCATTGCGCGCGCGCCGCACGGCACTAGTTCGCGATCTCGCCACGTTTAGATCTGCCTTCGCTTTGCCACCATGGAGGCGAATTTCTCATATTCGGATTCGTTGACCGTATAGGAGTGCTCGTCGTCGGGGAACGAGCCTTCCTTCACCTCTTTCACATATTGCCGGATGCCACCCACCGCGACTTCGGTCAATTTGGCGAATCGTTTGGTGAATTTCGGCTTGAAGTCGGTGAACACGCCGAGCAGATCGTAACAGAGCAGGATCTGCCCATCGCAACCGACGCCTGCGCCAATGCCGATGGTCGGGATCGTGAGCTGCTCGGAAATGAGTTTGGCGATCTTCGCCGGCACCGCCTCGAATTCCAGCATGAAGCAGCCGGCGTCCTCGATCGCCAGCGCGTCCTCCAGGATCTTCATGGCGGCATCGGCGGTGCGGCCCTGGATCTTGAAACCGCCAAACATGGCAATGGTATGCGGCGTCAGGCCGATATGCGAGGCCGTGGGAATACCGGCATCCACAAGCGCACGCAGGATGTGGGCCTGCGACTTGCCGCCCTGCGGCTTCACCGCATCGCACAACGACTCCTGCATGAAACGGGTGGCGTTGACGAGCGCGCGATCGAGCGTGTTGTAGCTCTGGTACGGCATGCAGCCGAGCATGAAGGTGTTCGGCGCGCCGCGGCGCACCGCCTGCCCGTGCATCACCATCATATCCATGGTCGCCGGAACGGTATTGCGATGGCCATGCGCGATCATCGCCAGGCTGTCGCCCAGGACGGCCACGTCGACGCCTGCCATCTCGGCCCATTGCGCCGAAGTGTAATCGGGCACCGACATATAGACCATTTTCTCGCCGGTCTTCTTCGCCTCGCGGATTTCCATGATCGTGCGCTTCTCGCGCTTGCCGTCCGCGTTCTTCGCATCCGCCTTGTTGACATCCGATTTGGCACCGGCCGGCTTGCCCAGTGCAGGCCTTGTCTCCGCTGTCGACATCTCGCTCCCCACACGTGGCCGTTTGCGCAGACCACTGATATATGTCTCGTATGTTACGAACAATGGTTTTTGGCGGTCAAGGCGTGTTGGTCCCATTTGCGCCGGAAGCGGAGAGTGAACGCATGCTGCCGTTGAGCGCCGTCTTCCCGCTTGTCCTGTTCACGGCCCTGCTACTCGCGCTGTCGCTGCACGCGCTCGCGGCGAGCGGTCATTTCCCGCGGACACGTCGCGGCGCGGCATTGGCCTCGGGCACCGGGCCGGCGATTCTTTACGGCTCAATGGCAATCGTCATGGCCTGCTTGCTGATCGGGCTGGGGAGCGCCTGGCATCTCATTCCCTGGTATGCCGCCGTCATCGGCGGAGGGCTTGCGATTCTTGTGGCGCCGTTGGTGCTCCAGCAGTTCCCCGACCGCTTCGTCGATGGACGCGCCTCCCTGCTCGCCTTTGCCGCCGCCTCCCTCGTACTGGCCCTGGCGTTGATCTGGCTTGCGGCGCGCACACCGGCTCGCATATGACCTCGCAAGCCGGCGATGAGCTGAACGACACCCGACACGGGACCGCCGCGCGGCTCAAGCGCTTTGCGGGCAATCCCTATCTGTTGCTGGCGATCGCGTCGCTGTTCTGGTCCGGCAATCACATCATCGGCCGCGCCATCGGCGGCCACGTGCCGCCCCTCGGCCTCTCGACTGTGCGCTGGTTCATCCCCGCGCTGCTGCTGTGGCCCCTTGCGCGGTCACACCTCAAACACGATTGGCCACTGATCCGCACGCACGCGGGCATCCTTCTGTGGCTGGGCCTCACTGGCGGCGCGCTGTTCACGGCGCTGCAATATGTCGGCCTGCAGTACACTGGCGCGCTCAACGTCTCGGTGCTCAACTCGTTGGTGCCGGTGCTGATCGTCGGCATGGGCGCGCTGTTGTTCCGCGACCGTATCGGCGCGCTGCAGCTCGCTGGCATCGCGACCTCCTCGTTCGGCGTGCTGATCATTATCGCCCGCGGCCAGTTAGACACGCTGCGTCAACTCGCGTTCAATTGGGGCGACGTGATCATCGTCGCCAATATGGTGGTGTTCTCGATCTACGCGGCTTGTTTGCGCCTGCGCCCGCAAATCCATTGGCTCAGCTTCATGTTCGTGCTCGCGCTGATTTCGTCGGCGAGCACGCTGCCGTTCTTCGTTTGGGAATCATTCAGCGGCTATACGTTTCAGCCGACATGGCTCACCGCCTTCGCCGTAGTCTACGTCTCCATTTTCCCCAGCGTGATCGCCTTTGCCGCCTGGAATCGCGGCGTCGAGTTGATCGGCGCCAACCGCTCCGGGCCGTTCCTGCATCTGGTGCCGATCTACACGGCCGTTCTGGCGAGCGCACTGCTTGGGGAGCGTCTCGCCTCACATCACGTGATCGGCTTCGCGCTCATCCTGGCCGGCGTCTGGCTCGCCTCGCGGCGACCGGCAAGCGCCTGAGGCCATTCGTCATGTCTGCCAGCGTGCTCGCGAGACACTTATGGGCCCGGAGTACTGGCCACGCTATGGCGCGCTACGCTATAAGGGCCGCTCATCGCGCAACGCATGGTGGGAAATGCGGCCCTTCTGAACCAATGCGACCACGAAGATGCCGTTCGATCGAATCTAGTGGCGATGCTCTGCCCATGCTTTCGTCGCTACCGTGGCGAAGCGGCTATCGCCGCCAAGCCCGAATAGCCGCGTTCAAGCCCGGCGATGATGCGTGGCCCTTCGGACGCAAAAAAATCACGAAGTCGTTCGTGCAATGGCATCAGTGGCATCCCGCTCCGATTGACGACAAACCATCGGCGCATCAACGGCCAGCCCTCCACCGGCAATATCTTGAGCAGCCCGAGCCCGACCTCAAGCCCGATGGTGTGTTGAGAGATGCCGGCGATGCCTATCCCCGCCATGACGGCCTGCTTGATCGTCTCATTGCTGCTCGACGTCATCGCCACCCGTGGCTGAAATCCGGCGCCATCGAAAAACGCGGATACAAGCGACCGCGTGCCGGAGCCGTCCTCGCGAAAGACGAACGTTTCGCTCGCGAGATCAGTCTGCCGGATGCTGGTCCGTTTAGTCAGCGGGTGCGTAGGTGCCGCGATTAGCACCGTCGGATGCGCTGCAAAGGGATACATGTCGACGTCGAAGTCGTCCGGCGGACGGCCCATGATGGCGAGATCGACGTCGCCGTTCGCCAGCCAATCCAGGATCTGACGCCGGTTGCCGTCGACGAGGCGGATCGTCACGCCCGGGTACTGCGCCTGGAAACGCGCCAGGATATGCGGGACGACGTACTTCGCGGTGCTCACCAGGCCGACCGAGGCGCGCCCTCCCCCGCCAGTTTTGAGCGCGAGCATGGCCTGGTCGGCGTCGCTGAGCGCGGTCATGACCACATCGGCATAGCCGAGCAGTGAGCGCCCCGCCTCGGTGAGAGACGTCTTCTTGCCGACGCGCGCGAACAGCGGGAAGCCGCTGATCGACTCCAACTGCTTGATCTGGAACGAGACCGCCGCCGGGGTGAGGTGCAGCTGCTCCGCCGTGCGCGCAAACGACAGCGATTTCGCAGCAGCGACAAAGACTTGGAGCTGGCGGACCGTGGCTTGGCGCATGGCTGATACCCAAGGTTTTCCTTGTCTTTAACACAAAAACATTTTGTTTTCCCTGATGCGAGCCCGGGCCTAACCTCTGCGTTATTCCGCATTCGGCGGTGCGAGGACCGGGCCCATGAACAAGCCAGTCGTCACCAAGATCACGGACGCAAAACGGCGCTTCCAGTCGGGCGTGCTGCAATACAAACAGATGGGCTACTGGGATCCCGACTACGAGCCCAAGCCGTCAGATGTGCTCGCCGTATTTCGCATCACGCCGCAGGACGGGGTCGACCCCGAAGAAGCCGCCGCAGCCGTGGCCGGCGAATCCTCGACCGCGACCTGGACCGTGGTCTGGACCGACCGGCTCACCGACTATCCGAACTACCAGGCCAAGGCCTATCGCCTCGATCCCGTGCCCGGCACGCCGGGGCAGTACTTCGCCTACATCGCCTATGACCTCGACCTGTTCGAGGAAGGCTCGATCGCCAATCTGACCGCGTCGATCATCGGCAATGTCTTCGGCTTCAAGCCGCTCAAGGCGCTGCGCCTCGAAGACATGCGCTTGCCGGTCGCTTACCTGAAGACGTTCCAGGGGCCGCCGACCGGGATCGTGGTCGAGCGCGAACGTCTCAATTGCTACGGGCGCCCGCTCCTCGGGGCGACGATGAAGCCGAAGCTCGGCCTGTCAGGCCGAAATTACGGACGTGTCGTCACCGAGGCACTCAGCGGCGGCCTCGATTTCACCAAGGATGACGAGAACATCAACTCGCAGCCCTTCATGCATTGGCGCGACCGCTTCCTCTATTGCATGGAAGGCGTGAACAAAGCGATGGCCCGCACCGGCGAAATCAAAGGCCACTATTTGAACGTCACCGCGGCAACGATGGAGGACATGTACGAGCGTGCCGAATTCGCGAAGCAGCTCGGCAGCGTCATCATCATGGTCGATCTGGTCATCGGCTATACGGCGATCCAATCGATATCCAAGTGGGCGCGCCGGAACGACATGATCCTGCACCTGCATCGCGCCGGTCACTCGACCTACACCCGCCAGAAGAACCACGGCATCTCGTTCCGCGTCATCGCCAAGTGGATGCGCATGGCCGGCGTCGACCATATCCATGCCGGAACGGTGGTCGGCAAGCTGGAGGGCGATCCCAATGTCATCCGCGGTATCTATGACACCTGCCGCGAGACCCACGTGCCGCAGAATCTCGAGCACGGCATCTTCTTCGAGCAGCCCTGGGCGAGCCTGAAAAAGACCATGCCCGTTGCGTCGGGCGGCATCCATGCCGGGCAAATGCATCAGCTCGTCACCTATCTCGGAGAGGACGTCGTGCTTCAGTTCGGCGGTGGAACGATCGGCCATCCGATGGGCATCCAGGCCGGCGCGACGGCCAACCGCGTCGCGCTCGAAGCGATCATCAAGGCGCGCAACGAAGGCAAGGACATCTGGCGCGAGGGACCGCAAGTCCTCGCCAATGCCGCAAAGACCTGCACACCCTTACGCGCCGCGCTCGACACCTGGAAGGACGTCACCTTCGACTATGCCTCGACCGACTCGGTCGATTTCGTTCCCACGCCCGTCGCAGCCGTCTGATCGCGAGGATCATCGCCATGCGTCTCACCCAAGGTCAATTCTCGTTCCTGCCCGATCTCACCGACGATGAGATCAAGCGGCAATGCGACTACGCGCTGCAACAGGGCTGGTCCTTGGCGGTTGAGTTCACCGACGATCCACACCCGCGCAACACCTATTGGGAGATGTGGGGGACCCCGATGTTCGATCTCCGGGATCCGGCCGGCGCGTTGTACGAGGTGAACGAGTGCCGCAAGGCACACGCC
>DASXOK010000235.1:0-4570 GCA_036494425.1 Pseudolabrys sp. | reverse complement strand
GTGTCCTACACGGTGCGCCAGGGCGGCATCTATCACGAGGTGCTGGAAGAGGCGAAAGACATCGAAGCCGATCTGATCGTGATGAGCTCGCACCGGCCCGCGATGCGCACGTATTTCCTCGGCTCCAATGCCGGCCATGTGGTGCGCTACGCGCCCTGCTCCGTGCTGGTCGTGCGCGACGCGAGCACGGCGTAACCAAAAACAAAAAAGGCCGCCACCGGCGGCCTCTTTGTGACTATCTCGAGAGCTTGCGATCAGCTCTGGCTGCCGATGCCGAGGTCACGGGTGGGACCGGCGGCCGGAACGTCGAAGCCGTAGTGCCCGGGCGCGGCGGCAAAGGCATCGACGCCGCGGTGCTCACGGAAGGCCTGCTGATGGCGGCGCTCACCGAAGGTCTGCTGATGCTGTGCGATCGGGCGCGCATCCGACGTGTACAGGTAGGTGTTCCGCTCCTGGAGAGTCTGAGACTCCGGTTCGGCAGCGAAGGCGGGTGCGGCAACCGACAAAGCGAGCAACGCGCCAACTGCGAACTTGGTAACTGTGTTCATGATGAAACTCCATGTGTCCTAGTGTGTCCGCAAGATCGTCTCTTGCTACCCACACAATTGGCGCGCCGCACACTCACGCTCAACCCACGTTGCAGTCACAGAAATTGCGTTTCTGTTCACGCACACGGGATCGCACTGCAGCATGGAGAAGGGAATAATCGTGCGAGTGCACGCAGGAGATATTGTTTGCTCGATGCATCGCGCGCGCGGAAAAAAATATTCCCGGCAACGGCCTCAATCACGCGCGCGCGTGTGCATGCGGGATCGACAATGCTGCTCGTTGTACAACGCGCACGTTCACGCCTTCGGCATCAGGTCACGCGGCGGCGCATCGGGACGATAGAGCCCCGGCCGATTGCGCCGGAAGAAACTCCCGGCCTGCCAGAGGAACAGCGCGAGGAAGGCCGCGATGAACAGCGCGCCGGCGATCGCATCCGCCTGCAAGGCGCGCACGATCAGCGCGGCTAGCCCCAGCGTCACGGCGGCGAAGATCGAGACGCCTGGCCAGTAGAGCCATACCGCCCGGCCCTGCTCGCAACGGACCGGCACGCCCGCCTCCGCGATGCGCCGGTGCAGTTCTGCGATGAAGGTTGAATACGCCGCGTCCTGGCGCGACTGCTCGACCATGCTCTTCCACGAGGTCGATACGATGCGCAGTTTGGTGCCGTCCGCCGCCCATAGCTCGGTGACGAAGCGGTGCGACTGCATGCTCATCGGCGCGTAGGACATGCGCAGACGCCGGACTTTATCGAATGCCACATGGCCCGATCGTGCACCGGCGGTCCAGTCGATCCCATCGTCCGTCAGCTTGAAGGTCCAGCCGGCGCCCAGGAGCGATGGCCGATAGGAATAAGCGGCGCCCTCGCCCGCGCCCTCGGGTTCCGTCATTTGCATCGGCTAGGACGTGACATCGGCGTGACAGGCGTGCGATTGGCGCGCATTTGAGCATAATTACGGGCGTTAACCATGATGGCGGTCAGGGAGAATCAAAAGGCGCCGCGGGGCATGGCGCATGTTCCATTCGTCAAACGTATATAATATCTTAACGGTGCGAGGGTGTGGCATTTTCGCGTTGGCGTAAGGGTTGGGGAGCCTTGTCATGGCAAAGTTGTCGGATCTGTTCGGCCGCAAGGGCGAGATCGTGGGCGACAAATTCAACCCGCTCGGCGTCGCCAGTAACGGCAACGGCAATGGCGGCGCCCCCATCTCTGTCGAAGGCTACTCCGACATCGGCACGCGCATGGGCGAGGAAAACGAGGCCCTGCGCAATCTCCTAAGCGACACCGGCCGCAAGATCGGCGAGCTCGACGAGCTCAAGCAGGCCTTCGACAAGCTGGTGCAGCCGTTCAACGCGAGCCTGCGCGCGCTCGAGCAGGAAAAGTCGCTCACGCTCAATCTCAGCGGCCGGCTCGACGAAGCGCGCGCCGCTTACGAGACGCTGCGCGGTCAATTCTATCAGATGGAGCGCAAGGCCACCGCGCTCGAAGGCGAGAACGAGAAGCTGCGCGACGATCTCGAGCTCGTGCGCGAGTCCAACCGTGGGCTGGAAAGCGTCCGCCTCGAGCTCACAGACGAGATTCACGCGCGGCAGGCACAGATCGCCGAGCTCGAGCGTCAGCTCGCGCAGGAGACCGCGCAACGGCGCACTCTCGCCGAGGGCCGGCGCGGCTTGCAGGATCAGATCGACGCGTCCGAGAAACGCATCGTCGAACTCGAAGGCGAGCTTGCCGCCGTGCGCGAGAAGCTCGCGCTGATCGAGGACGAGAAGCGCTCGCATCAGCTCGCGGTGGATCAGGGCCTCAATGAAATCGCACGGCTGAGCCGCCGCCTCACCGAGAGCGAAAACACCCTCACCGCGGCCCGTGCCCAGCTCGGCAAGGTCGAGGCGAGCTTCGCCGAAGCCTATTCCGAGCGCGGCCGCCTCTCCGCCGCGCTCGACGAAGCGAAGGAGCAGCACCAATCGGAGCGCAATACGCTCAACATGCGGCTCGACGCGCTGCAATCGCGCGCGGCCACGGCCGAGCGCCTGCTTGCGGAGACGCGGCAGAACCTCATCGCCCGCACCGAAGAGGTGCGCGCCTTCGATCGCAAGTCGGTCGAGGCGACCATCGCCCGCAACAACGCAGAAAAGCGGCTGGCGCAGATCGAGGCCTCGCATGAGGCGCGCGACCGCCAGGTCCGCGATCTCGATACGACACGCACGGCGTTGACCGAACGCAACAGCGCCATGGCCAAGACGCTGAAGACACGCGAAACCGCGCTCGCCCGCGCCGAAGAGAAGATCGCGGCCCTCACCGAGCGCAACGGCCATCTCGAAGCCGACATCCAGGTCAGTCGCACGAACATCGAGAAGCGCGTCGACGATCTCGGCTCGGCATTGCAGCGCGAGCGTATGGAGCGCGCTGTCGTCGAAGGCGCGCTCGAAGCCGCGCGCAAAGACAATTCGCGCCTGCAAAGCGAAGTCGCGACGTTGCGCTCCGCGCTGCGGCGCGGCGTGGCGATCGAGGAAACGATCGCGCCGGCGGAGCCCGCCAACGACGCGGGCACGCTCACGAGCAAGGCCGTCGCTGACGACTCGGAGTCCATCGTCGGCGTCGAGACGAGCGCAAAAGCGTAACGCGTATTCGCCGCGCGGCACGCGGCCGCACCGTAATACTTCTCAAATTTCGGAACGCGGGGCCGCTGCCCCGCGTTTCTTTTTCGGCGGCGCGCGTTTGGCGTTGAGCGCGCAATCTGATTTCCCCGAAAAGATGAGGAGGATGCATGATCAAAAGAACCTTGACTGCCACTGCGATCGCCGCAGCGCTCGCGGTTCCCGCTTTCGCGCAGCAGCCGGCGGCAAATCCCGGAATGACGTCACCGAGTTCCGCGCAGCACAGCAGCGCACAAAGCCCCGGCTTCGTGAAGAACCAGTCGGCCACCGAGTGGCGCGGCTCGAAGCTGATCGGCGCCAGCGTCTATGGTCCCGACAACGCTTCGATCGGCGAAATCAGCGATGTGATCATTGGCAGCGACGGATCGATCAAGGCCGCGGTCATCGGCGTCGGCGGATTTCTCGGCGTCGGCCAGAAGGATGTCGCCGTTCCGTTCGACGCGCTCAACGTGACGCGCTCACCGGACTCCAACTCGATCAACAAGATCACGGTGAGCTACACCAAGGATCAGCTCAAGAGCGCGCCTCAGTTTGCCTACCTCGGAACGGGGACAGGGAGCAGCGCGTCGACCACCGGCTCGGGGAGCAGTTCGAGCACGAGCGGCGGCATCAGCCCAATGAGCAAATAAAGCGGCGGCATCAGCAAAATCAGCAAATAAAAGGTCAGGCTTGTTGTCCAACTATCGCCCGGTCCAAAAGCCGGGCGTTCTTTTTTCGTCCGGGCGGCGCGCCTATATGCCAGTGATGCGCACCCTTCTGGTCATCGTTCCGCTGTTTGTGCTGCTGGCCGCCGCGTTGTGGTTTGCGGGCACGGCTTGGATGCGTCTCGATGGCGATCCCACTCCGCTCTACGGCTGGGTTGCCATCGGCGGCGGCGTGCTGTTCTCGCTTCTGGTCGGCGGCGGGCTAATGGCGCTGGTCTTCTATAGCCATCGGCATGGCTACGACGACCTCAGCGGCGGCGACGGCAAGTAGGCGCCCAGTCCTCCACAAGAGGCTAATACTAAAGTACAAATAATGCCATAATGCCACGCAAGAAATACACGAAATCACGTTCTTGAGTTATTGGCTTCCATCGCAGTCCAGCCGCGGACCGGCGGCAACGGGACAAATCCGCAAGCCAAGCGGATGATTGGGGGAAGCGATGTGGAACCAAGTCTATAATCCGTTCAACAACGCAGTGCTGTCGACGCTGGCCGCCGCCCTGCCCGTCCTCACGCTGCTGATCCTCATCGCGACGAACAAAGTGAAGGCGCATATCGCCGCACTGATCGCGCTGGTCGTCGCCAACTTCGTGGCCATCGAATGGTTCACGATGCCCGCCGACATGTCGCTGCGCGCGACGCTGCTCGGCGTGGTGACCGGCTTC
>DASXOK010000234.1:0-5386 GCA_036494425.1 Pseudolabrys sp. | reverse complement strand
GTCGGCATCGGCGCACGCTCTTCCCAGCGGTCCCTCTTGGCGTCGTAGACGACGTGCATTCCCGTGTTGAAGTCGAACGTGTCCATGCGCCCGCCGACGACCGAGATCATCCCGGCGACGACAACGGCCGCCGTGTGATCGCGCGGCCCCGGAATCGGGGCGAGCGTGTGCCAGGTGTCAGCCTTCGGGTCATAGGCTTCATGCCAGTCGACCGAGCGCACATCGCGCCCGCCCACGGCGTGGACCAGCCCATCGAAAGCGACCACGGAAATAGCACCGCGCGAACCGCGCGAGAGCGGCCGGATCGCGTGCCAGCGATCGTCGGCGACGACGTAGGCATAACAATCCGGCACGGCGATGCGATTGCGATCGACAAAGCCGCCAAAGGCATAATAGCCCCGGCGTCGGCGGCGACGCCGATGTGGTTGGCGCCGCGCGGAATGGGCGCCGCCTGCTGCCACTGCCTTGTGCGCGCATCGAACACGTGGTGATAGGGACGCGCCACTTGCTGTTCCGCGTAGCCGCCGATGATGTGCATCCGGTCATTCTCGGCGGTCGCCCATGCCATCTCGCTGCGCGGAACGGGGAGGGGCGCTGCTTCCGACCAGGCACCCGCCGGATCGGCTTTCGGAGCGGGAGAGAATGTGAAGCGCTGCTCGAAGGCACCCGGCGGCAATTCGGTGACTTTCGGGTCGTTCATGCTGGCGTAAAGTCCGCCCCGTTGCACCACCTGCATCTCCTCGGGGGTCGGCATCGCGCCTACGCCGTCATGGGCATGCTGGGCCAAGGCCTGCGTGGTGGGTGTTGCCGCGAGCGCGGCGGTGCCGCCTGCAATCAGAATATCACGTCGTGAAAGAGTCATGGCGGCTCCGCGGATGTCGGTTCAATGCACTTGCATTTAGCGCAGCATCAAAAAGTCTTTGATGCGATGTTTGAACAATATGCTTCGAGTGCAATAAGTCTTTTTTTGGAGCGCGTGTTTTGAATCGAAAGTGAATTCGATCAGAACTAACTGGCAGTGCCGGTCAACCCGCCGTGTCCTTCCGCGTCATGCGCGCGATCAGTTCGTCGGCGCGCGACAGGAAGCGCTTGAGCACCGGCGACGTGTTCGACTTGTTGTAGCCGATGACCAGATCGATGGTCGGCACCTCGCCTTGCAAGGGCCGCGTCGTCACGGCGGATGACAAGAGGTTCTGCGCATAGGCGGGCAGCAGCGTCAGGCCGCCGGTGGACACCGTCAGCGACATCGCCATCGACAGGTTCTCCGCTTCGAATTCGGATTTGAAGGCGATGCCGTTCTTCCTGGCGTAAGCGTCGATCACCAGCTTCAATGCCGGCGCGACTTTGGTCGGCATGACGAAGGGCTCCGCCGCGAGATCTTGCGGACGGATATGCTTTCGCGCCGCCAGGCGGTGACCGTTCGGCAAGACGGCGACGAGCGGCTCCTTGATCAGAAACTTGAACGCCAGGCCCGGCGCCTGCTCTTCGCGACGTAGGAAGGCGAGGTCGACCTTGCCGCGCATCAGAGCGCCCGCCAGTTCGGGCGACGACTGGCTGGACAGCGTGATGTCGATGTCCGGATTTTCTTCGCGCAGGATTCGCAACGCCTCGGGCAGCCACAGCACTTCGTGACCGGTGAGGAAGCCGAGGACAAAGGATGTCTTCTCGGGCTGCGCGGCGCGGCGCGCGGCGTCTCCGGCAAGCTCCACCTGCAACAGCGCCATGCGCGCATGATCGAGGAACGCGCGGCCGGCGGGCGTGAGCACGATGCCGCGCGCGCCGCGGTCCATCAGCGGCGCGCCCACTTCGAGTTCGAGATCGCGCAGTTGCCTGCTCAGCGAGGGCTGCGCGGTGTGCAGCCGCCGCTCGGCGGCGTGGGTGAGGCTGCCTTCCTCGGCGACGGCGATGAAGTAGCGGAGGTGACGCAGCTCCATGGCGGCTATCCATACCTTTGAGGCATGGCGCGATCATACAAAGTCTTTCTATTCTTGTCAGTGGCGACCCATGTTCATGCCTGCAAGCGATTGCAGACATCGACAAGGAGAACGTCATCATGAACTCGCTCAGCAACAAGACCGCGCTGGTGACCGGAGCCTCGCGCGGCATGGGCCGTGCCGCTGCCTTGGCGCTCGCCGCCGAGGGCCCTCGCGTCGTCGTCCATTACGGCCGCAATGCCGACGAGGCGAAGGCGGTGGTCGACCAGATCCGCGCCGCCGGCGGTCAGGCCGATGCGGTGGCGGCCGATCTCGCCGCGGCCGACGGCGCGCACAAGCTTGCGGCGCAAGTGCGCAACCTCGTCGGCGAGCGGCTCGACATCATCGTCGCCAACGCGGGGATCTCGAAGGCGGCGGCGATGGAAGACATCACGGTCGCGGACTTCGACAGCCTCTTCGCAGTCAATGTGCGCGCGCCTTACTTCCTGGTGCAGCAGTTGCTGCCGATCCTGGCGCCTGGCGGCAGCGTCGTCTTCCTCTCGTCGCTCGGCGCGCGCACGGCGGTCGGCACATTGTCCGCCTATGCGGCGACGAAGGGCGCGATCGAAACGATGGTCAAGTATTTCGCGGTGGCCCTGGGGCCGCGCGGCATCCGCGTCAATGCGGTTGCGCCGGGCGTCATCGACACCGACATGTCGAACTTCACGAAGAGCGACGAAGGCCGCGCCACGGTGTTGGGCATGCAGGCGCTCAAGCGGATCGGCGAGCCGGACGATGTCGGTTCGGTCGTCGCCTTCCTGTCGACCGATGCGGCGCGCTGGATCACCGGCGACAGCATCCACGTCGATGGCGGCTCCAAGCTGTGAGCCGCCTCGCGCGACACCGTTGCGATTACGAGCGCTCGGCGGAGGCGTAGCGGTTGGAATTGCCGCGGCGTCCGCGTGCGACAATCGGCGGCTTGCCGCCGGCACGCGCCACGACCAGGATGCGATCGATCTCGCCATTCCGGAAGGCGCGGAGGAACGCTTCGTAGTCCCTGAAAGACACGCAACCGTTCGACTGGCCGTTCGGGCCGAGCATGTAGGAATGCGCCAGGATGCCGTCGCGGCCGAACATCTCGCCATCGCCGACCGGAGTCAGACGGATGGCCTGCACGCCGTGGAACAGCGATTCGCGCAACTTGAGGTCATAGACATGCGGCGGCGTCGGCCCGCGATCCTTGACGTTGACGAAGCGCGGATCGTCCAGCCACTGGCCCATGCCTGAATGCGCTTCCAGCCGGTCGCCGTTGGGCAGATAGACCGTGTGCGCCTCGATGTCATAGACGGCGGTGCGGGCGTCGGGGACGACGGTGGAATTATCGGACTTCGATCCGGAAAAGAGTTTGGCGAAGAAGCCCATGATGCCGCCGGACTGAGACGGCGCGGCCGGCGCAGGCGCGGCAGGAGCCGTCGCGGTCTGCGGCGCGTCGGGGGTGGGGCTGGCGGCGTCGGGGCGTTCATTGGCGCGGCGCGGCGGCAGCACCGGCGGCGTGAGCTCGGCTTCACGCGTCATCTCGGTCGCAGGCGCGCCATCGCGCGCGACTTTGCTGGACGGCGGATTTTGCGCCTGCATGGTCGGCGGCGACAGCAGCGGCGGCGACAGCAGCGCGGCGACATCGCCGGGCGAGGTTGGCGGCGTACCGCCGATCAGCGCGAAGGTCTCCGCCGCGGCGCTCGCCGCACGCGGATCGAACATCGCGTCCGGCTTGACCGGAGTCGCGGCGGCCAGGCGCGGGGCCGACTCGGGAACATCGATAGGGCGGGCCGAACCGAACATCGCGCTGGCGAACGCGCCGTAAGGATTGGCCAGAGCCATCGCCTCGGGCGCCATCGCTGATGCCTTCGCCTGCGCGGCGGGCTTGTTGTGATGGAACGTGACGCCCATCCAGGCGGTTGTGATCGCGAGTGAACTGACGATCACGCCGGCGGTGACGAGGGTTGCGACGCCTACGACGCCGCCGCCGAACATCATGCGGCCGCAGTTGCCCGTGGAGACACGGCGGCTGCCGAAAGGAGTGACGTGGTCTATCGCTCCGGCCGTATAGGACATGATCCCCGCTACTCGAACTCGTTGGCTTCGACTGCAGCCGGCGCCGAACGCGCAGAGGGGCGCGCTTTGACCGGCCTTGATTGCTCTAACGCTACGGAACTGTGACTTGTGATCCCGATTCCGTCGCCTTCCCCCGAGGGAGGCGGCGGATAACGATGTGGGGATTACGGTTAAGCGACTGTAAAAAGGTACAGACGCAAACCGGAATCTCGATCGAAAGCGACAGGCGAAGTCCCCCGGTAGTGTGTGCGGTTACTGTTTTAGGCTGGTGCAGGCCTGGCGAGTCATGCCCGGCATGTCCAACCGTTTGGACGAGAATGCCTTTTATCCCGGCCGATGGCGGCAAAAGATAGGCAATCGGCCGATCAAGTGGACAAAGCAAGTCCACCCCCTAGCCTGAAATGCATGGCGCGACGCGTCAACCCCCCGAATTAGGGGGGTGGCTCAGTCACCAGGTCCGGCATGGGGCGGCCGCGCAGGTCGTAAACACGGGCGAAGCTCACGCCGGCGCGCACGATGTCCGCCAACACCGGGCGACTCAGGTTCTCGCAATAGAAGGTGCCGAGCGACATCGCGAAGTCGGCGCGCTTCTCTTCCCACGTGGTCTCGAATTGCGGGCCCAGCTCGACATCGGCGGGAGCCTGCGGGCCGCAGATCGCCACCACCCAGCGGCGTCCGGCCGGTGGCTGCTCATGCTTCGCCGCGAGTTCGGTGCGCAAAGCTTCGGCCGCCTGCTTGAAGGCTAGGCCCCAGTAATCGAGCATGTAATTCTTCTCCGCTCCGGCGACGCCGCCGGCGAGCGGATTGAAGGAGACGTATTGGTATGGATGCAGCCGCACCATGTCGATGACCGGCGTCGCTATTCCGGCAAGACAGACGACAGCGCCGATGCCGACGCGGCCGTAGTCTTTGGCGCGTGCGATCAGCCAGGCGGCGCCAAGTCCGCCGAGCACGGCGAAGGACGGTGTGACGAAGACGAAGTGGCGCAGGCCATTGTAGAGCGCCGGCCGCATGACCATGGCGAGGATGACGGGGAGTATCGGCGCCAGCGCGACGATGAGCATGCTGCCGCGGCGCGGCAACTCCTTGCCGGGACGAAGCGCGGCGGCGAGCGCGATCAAAAAGCCGATGAGACCGAGCCCCAGCATCAACAGCGGCAGCTTGAGCACGAAGAGATGCGGCAGATAGCTCGCCGGCATGTCCGGCACGGAGATGAGCCGGCCTTCATAAAGCTCGCGCCACGGTCTCTCGAAGAACTTGTCGAAGTATTCCGCCGCGTTGAGCGGGTTGAGCGGCGAGACCACCGACCAGGGCCACAACAGGCCCATGATGAGATAGCCGGCGGCGGCGGCCGGCAGCAG
>DASXOK010000233.1:0-17492 GCA_036494425.1 Pseudolabrys sp. | reverse complement strand
GGCGCCCATGAAATCCATCGTCGACCGCCTCACCGTCGCCTGGCACGAGCGCGCCGTCGCGCTCAAGGCGATCAGCTTCGCCTTCGTCGGCGTGCTCAACACCGCGATCGACTTCAGCATCTTCTGGACCGCGGCCAAGGTGTTCATGTGGCCGCTGGTGCCGTCCAACGTGCTGTCCTGGATCGTGGCGGTGAGCTTCTCCTATGTGCTGAACTCCTTCACCACCTTCGGTCCCGAATCCGGACGCGTGCTGCGCTGGCGCGACTATGTCACATTCGCCGCCTCCGGCATCGCCGGAATGGTGTCCAGCACGGCGACGCTGTTCGCGCTGTCCTTTGTGATGCCGCTCCTGGGCGCGAAGCTCGTCTCGATCGCGGTCAGCTTCGTGGTGAATTTCTCGCTCTCGCACTTCGTGGTGTTCAAGGCGAAGAAGCCGGGCGTTTGAGTCGTTGATAGCGCCTCTCCGCCCCCATCCTTCGAGACGCGTCGCTTCACGACGCTCCTCAGCATGAGGGCTGAGAAAGGCCACAACCCGCTCCTGAACTCTGGCAGCCTGTTCTCTCTCCCCCGCTTGCAGAAGGTGGCGAGCGAAGCGAGACCGGGCGATCACGTCCACGGTACCAGACTCACTCCTTCTGGGACAGGTCACGCAGACGCGACAGGAAATCGGCGTGTACGTCCGTGGGCAACCATCCGGCGCGCGAGGTGATGCCGACCTTTCTCTGTATGTGCGGGACTTCGACGTCCAACGCGGCAAGTGCGCCGGCGCGGACTTCGGCTCGTACAAAGCCGTGCGGCAGAAGTCCGATGCGATCGCTCGTAGCAAGTGCTGATGTGATCAAGCCGAGCGAATCCGTTTCCACCTGTACCTTCGTTCGAAGCTGCCAGCGCCGGATCAGCGTGTCCAGCACGGCACGCCGCGGCAAGGCCGGCGTCGGAAATATCCAATCGAACTGGCGCAAGTCAGCGCGCGTCGGGTGGTGCAGCCGGGTGAGTGGATGCCCGGGGCGGCAAACGATGCAGTAGGGGTCGTCGAAAAGCGGCTCCTCGGCGACGTCTGCGAAAGGCGGAGGATCGCGCAGCGCGCCGAAGATGAAATCAATCTGGCCGCTGCGCATTCCGTCGATCAACTCGTCGTAAGCGGCCTCAAGGATCGTGAGCTGCGCTTGCGGATATCGTTGCAAGACCTGCTCGGTAGCCATCGCCAACAGGCCTTTGGGCGCGAGCGTCAGCACACCGATCTTCATGGTCGCCGACGCCATGCCGGACCTGATTGCGAGTTCGTCCACGCCGGCCTTGATCTCCGCGGCCGCGAGTGCGAAGCGGCGTGCGAGGTCGGCGCCTTGGCGCGACAGAACCACACCGTCGGCTGTGCGCCGGAAGAGCGGTACGCCGATGAGCTTTTCGAAGCCACGGGCCGCGCGGTGTAAACTCGGCTCGGAAAGCCGGAGACTTATTGCCGCCTTCCGGAAGTTGCCGCCGCGAGCGATAGCAATGAGACTGCGCAGATGAGCGTCACTCATTTTGCGCGATAGCCGTGCGATGGTTTCGCTGCGGGCAGGTACACCGAGGACCAAGCCCAAAGCTGCATCAATCTGTTCGAAGGCCCGTCGCGTGCGGCGGCCGAAGATGCGACCGTCCTCAGTCGTGAAGCTGCCGCGATAGGTTCTGTCGAGCAACGCGGTCTTCAGGTCTCGCTCAAGCGCCAGGATCGACCGTGTGACCGCAGGTTGTGTCAGGAAGAGGCGGTCCGCCGCCTCGCTCATCGTGCCTGCGAGACCGACGCTGTCGAAAGCACGCAGCTGGGCCAGGTTTGGTATGCGCATTGTCGGGTTCATATCGACTTAGCTAAAACTCATGACTGAGGGAAAGCTATGCATAAGAAGCTCGCTCGGTCCATGTGCTTAATTTGCAGCCGGCGACGCGGACGAGGAACGAAGCCCCATGACGGAAGTGATCGATATTCATACCCACGCGATTTCCGCCGACACGACGCGTTTTCCGCTCGCCCCGCTGGGTGGCAAGCAATCCGACTGGTCGCGCACACGGCCGACCAGTGTGGAGCAACTGCTTGCTGCGATGGACGACGGCGGAATTGCCAAAGCCGCGCTCGTTCATGCGTCGACGGTGTACGGTCACGACAATTCCTATGTCGCCGAATGTGTGGCGCGGTACCCTGATCGCCTGGTCGGGGTGTTCTCCATCGACATGTTGGCGGACGATGCCTGTGCGCAGTTTGATCGCTGGACCGGCATGGGCTTGAGTGGGCTGCGTCTCTTCACCACCGGCAGCACGAGCCCGGGACAGGCAGGATGGCTCGCCGACCCCAAGACGTTTCCGGTGTGGGAGCGCGCGGAGGCAATGAACCTGCCGGTGTGCGTTCAGATGCGCCCCGAAGGGGCGGCAGACCTGCGCCGCCTGCTCGAGCGCTTCCCAAGCGCGCCGATCGTGCTTGACCATCTGGGACGCGTCAGCCTTTCCGACGGTTCCCCCTACAATGCGGCGACGTGGCTGTTCGAACTCGCGGCCTATCCCAGCCTTTTCCTCAAACTCACCAGCCGCACGGTCGAGCAATCCAGCGAGGGCGCATCCCGTCCTGAGCATTTCTTTCCCAAGCTTGTGGAAATTTTCGGAGCGGACCGAATTGCCTGGGGTTCGAACTTTCCCGCACATGCCGGACCGATGGCGCGGTTGCTCCACGAAGCGCAACAGGCGCTGACATCGATCTCCGCCAAGGACCGCGACGCGATCTTTTCCGGCACGGCGAAGCGGCTTTATCCCCCTCTCAGTGGCGCCAAGAGGAGCGTCGCATGAGCGCGCAAACCGAACTCCGGCTGACCACAGTCGTCGGCGCCCGCGGGTGGCGGGAGCGGTTGCAGAAAGCCACTGCGGACGTGGACGGCATCGCGCTCGATTTCCTCGACGTGTCGCCAATCCACCGGGCGTTTGCCCCGATGGCGCGGGAACAGAAGTTCGACATCAGCGAAATGGCCGTTGTCACGGCTCTGCAGGCGCTCGCTTACGGTAAGCCTATCCTTCTGCTGCCGGTCACCGTCGCCGCGCGGTTTCAGCATCGGTGTCTCATCGCAATGCGATCCAATGAACCGTTGCGGCCGGCCGGATTGTCCGGTCGTCGCATCGGCGTGAGAGCGTATACGCAGACGACGGGCGTCTGGGTCCGAGGCATCCTGCAAAACGACTATGGAGTCGCGGCCGAGACCGTGCGCTGGGTGACTCAGGAAGGCGCGCATGTCGCGGAGTACCGCGATCCGGATTGGGTCGAACGGACCGACAGTGCGAGCAGTCTCCCAGCACTCCTGCGCCAGGGAGAGATCGATGCGGCCATCCTCGGCAACGATCTGCCTAATGATCCCGATTTCGTCGCGGTGATCGAGAACCCGGAGAGCGCCGCGCAAGCCTGGTTCGCGAAGCACGGCGTCGTCCCGCTAAACCACATGCTCACGGTTCGCAAAGACATCGCCGCAGCGCACGCGCCTGCGCTTCAAGCCCTCTGGCAGGCGATCGAGCGAACAATGCCTGCCGGCACGCCGCTCGGGATCGATGCGCACAGAAAAGTCTTTGAATTGCTGATCACCTATTGCGATCAGCAAAAGCTTCTGCCGCGCCGGCTGACTATCGATGAGATTTTCGAAGGTACGCGCGCCGTTCTCGGCGACATTTGAGCCGACACCAGCGCCGTCGATCCGGAGCGGCGCGCACGCGTGCCGCTCCGCAATAACAACGAGATCCGCGAGGAGGAACATAGATGCACGATTTCGTCGGCAACATCGCCCGTCACTTACTAAGGTCGGCCCTTGGGTTGATCTTCTCTGCCGTCCTCGCCTCGCTGGCGGCCGCACAGACACCGGCCGGCTATCCCAACAAGCCCGTCCGCATCGTTGTGCCCTATGGGCCCGGCGGCATTGCCGACGTGACCATGCGCATGGTGGCGGATAATCTCAGCAAGCGGTTCGGGCAGCAATTCTATATCGAGAATCGGCCGGGCGCGGGGGGCATCGTCGGCATGCAGGCCGCGCTCCAGGCTCCTCCCGACGGCTATACGATGGTCATGATCGGCGGTGGCCTCACCATAACGAAGGCACTGTTCAAGCGTTTGCCTTATGACATTGAGAAGGACATCGCGCCGGTATCGACGACCGCCTCTTATCCGCTTCTGATGGTGACGAAGGCCGGCTCGCCGTTCAAATCAGTCCAGGATATTGTCGCCGCGGCCAAGGCGCATCCGGGCACGATCAATATCGGGACGATCAATGCCGGGAGCACGCAGAACCTGTCGGCGGAGCTCTTCCGCATTCGAACGGGAATTAATGTAACAATCATACCCTATAAGACCACGCCCGAATTGGCGAATGCCATCCTGCGCGACGATGTGCAGGCGGGGATCGAGTATTTCGCTGGGCTTGAGGCGCCGATCCTCAACAAACAGATGACCGTTCTGGCGACGACCGGGCGCGAGCGCACCGCCAATCTCTCGGACGTCCCAACGATGATGGAGAGCGGTGTCAGTGACTTCGACGTCACGAGCTGGAACGGCCTCGCCGTGCGGCAAGGGACGCCGGAGGGTATCGTCAAGCTTCTCAACAGTGCAATTACCGAAGCGCTCGCGACGCCGCGGCTACAGGAGTTTGCCAAGAAGACAGGTGTTGAGGTCGGTGGGATGGAGCCGAATGCATTGAAGGCGAGGATCAGTTCTGACGTGGCGCAGTGGACGGACGTGGTTCAGCGCGCGGCGATCCAAAAGCACTGAGAAGTTTCCATTTTTCATGCATGCAGGAAGTCGCGCCATATCCGTTACGCTCCAGCGGCGGAAGCTAGATCAGCACATTGACCTTTGCCACGCGGAAGCTCCGCGGCTTAATGCCGAAGCCTGGGCGGAATTGGCCGAGAGAGGTTACAACCCCGCCTCGAGTTTCGCGTACAGCGGATTGTCCTTCGAGAACACGTAATCCAGGTCGGCCACCGCCACCGCTTCGGCGCCGTGGTCGCGCAGGAAGCTGGTGAGCGCATAGACCTGCTGGGGCGGGCAATGCAGCGTCAGCATGCCGGACGAGGTCGGTCCGCCGAACGGCGTGGCGACGCCGAATTTGTCGCGCGCCGCATCGACCAGTTTGCCGTCGCAGGCGGCGAAACGCGCGCGCACTTCACGGAAGGCCTTGGCGCGCGCCTGCGCGGTGATGCGGTCGAGGATGACGCGCGCGATCTCGCGCTCGCTCTCGCCCCAGGACGCGCCGCGCGCCGCGACGAGATTGGCCTGCGAGCGCAGGATCACGCCGTCGTCGACGATCTTGAGCGCGTTGGCGGCGAGCGTGGTGCCGGTGGTGGTGATGTCGACGATCATCTCGGCGGTGCCGGCGGCGGGCGCGCCTTCGGTTGCGCCGGAGCTCTCGACGATGCGGTAGTCGACGATGCCATGCGCGGAGAAGAAGTCGCGCGTGAGATTGATGTACTTGGTCGCCACGCGCATCTTGCGGTCGTGCGTGTGGCGGAAGGCGGTGGCGACGTCGTCGATGTCGGCCATCGTGCGCACGTCGATCCAGGCCTGCGGCACCGCGACCACAACATTGGCGTAGCCGAAGCCGAGGCCTTCGATCAGCACCACGCGCTTGTCGGCATCCGGCATTTGCTCGCGTACCAGGTCCTCGCCGGTGACGCCGAGATGCACCGCGCCCAGCGCGAGCTGCGTGGTGATTTCCGAGGCCGAAAGATACGCCACCTCGATGCCGTCCATGCCTGCGACAGCGCCGCGATAGTCGCGCGCGCCGCGCGGCTTGATCAGCGTCAGGCCGGAGCGCGCGAAGAAGGCTTCGGCGTTTTCCTGCAGCCGGCCCTTGGCGGGAACTGCGAGAACCAGCGGGCCGCTCATGCCACGCCTCCGTAGACCGCGAGGCGTTCGATCCACACCGAAAAGCCGATCGCGGGGATTGGCTCGGGACTGCCGAGCCGCGCGAGCAGGCCGTCGTAACGGCCGCCGGCGACCAGCGGATCGCCGGTGCGTTGCGGATCGGTCAGTTCGAAGACGAAACCAGTGTAATAATCGAGGCCGCGGCCGAAGCCGGTCGAGAAGCGCACCCGCTTGAGGTCGATGCCCTGCGCGGCGAGGAAGCCGGCGCGGCTTTCGAACAGATCGAGGGCCGGGGCGAGCGCGTCGGTCATGTTGGCGTCGGCGGCGAGCGCGCGCAGCTCGGCGACCGATTCGTCCGGATCGCCCTGGATGGCCAGGAAGCGCTCGATCACGGCGCGGATGTCGCGCGGCAGCTTGGTGCTGGCTCCGAGCGCGGATTGCTCGAGGAAGCGGTCGGCGATCTCGGCGACCGAGCGCCCGCCGACGGCGTTGATGCCGGCGATCGAGAGGAGGTCGGTGACTAGCGCGTGCGCGCCCTTGGGATCGGAGCCGGCGAGCGCCGCCAGCACGCCCTGATATTCGGGCCGCGCGTTGCTGCCGCCGAGCAGCAGGCGGTCGAGGTCCTGCGCCAGGTTGGTCTTGCGGTTGAAGTCCTTGGTGAGCCGGCGCTTCCAGGCCGGCGGCAGGTCGAGCGCGGCGATGAGGCCGCAGAACAGCGCCACGTCGCCGATGTGGATGTCGGGCTGGCTCAGGCCGTAATGGGCGGTCGCCTCCAGCCCGAGCGCGATCACTTCGGCATCCGCGGCCGCTTTATCAGGACGTCCAAAACTTTCGATGCCGGCCTGGAGGAATTCGGCCGGCTGGTCGAGCCGGTGACGGAAGATCGGGCCGAGATAGCAGAAGCCGGCCGGGCGCCCGGCGCCGGAGGAGGCGAGGTAGTCGCGCGAGACGGGGATGGTAAGGTCCGGCCGCAGGCAGAACTCGCCGCCGCCGGGGGCGGTAGTGAGATACATACGTTTACGTATGTCCTCGCCGGAGAGGTCCAGGAAGGGCTCGGCCGGCTGCAGGATGGCGGGCGCAACCTTAGCGTAGCCGGCACGCTCATAGGAGGCGACCAGCGCCTCCGCCCGCGCATCGGCGCCTTTTGCCTGGGGTATCACACTCGCGTCCATGCCTCGTCCCGTCATCTCCGGCCTGACCCGGCCGTTTGCGCGGGCCCTTTAGCACGGCAGGTCTAAATATTCGACGCCGTTCGTCGGCGGGCCTTAACGGGCTCACGCGGCAACCGGCTGGCGTCGTTAACGAATTCGCCCGCCCGAGGGCGTCCAAACGGCGTATAATGAAAATAAATGATGTCATTTTTGACAGTAATAATCGGTGTTTAGGGGGCCTGGGAGGTAAGACAATTTCAATGCAACCGCGTTTGACTGCCGGTTGGAGACATGACCATGACGCAGCCAGTGCCGCGCTCACTCGTCGAGGCCTTCTACCGGGCCTATGAAACGCGCGATCCCGAAAAGATCGGGCCGTTTCTTGCGGACGACGTCGAATGGACCATCAGCGGTCCGGTCGGCGTCCTCGGTTTTTGCGGCTGCCGCCACGGCAAGGCGGCGGTGATGGACCTGCTCGGACGGCAGGTGCCGGAGGTGTTCAAGGTGCTCACCTTCACGCCCGAAATCATGCTGATCGACGGCGACCGGGCGGCGATCCTGAGTCGGCTGAGTGCGCGCCACAAAGACGGGCGGGCGATCAGCTACCGGCTCTCGCACTTCCTGCGGTTCCGCGACGGCAAGATCGTTCACAATAGTTCACTGATTGATAGCTTCGACGCGGTCGAGCAGGTGCTGGGCCATCCATTGGCGATCAACCGCGTGGAGGCCATCGCCGACTGCGACCTAATGGAAGTCGTGGACGAAGGCGACCTGGTGGTTGCGCTTTAGGAGCCTCGCGCGGCCTGCATCTTAAAGGAACGACGTCTAGCGCGCGGCGGCGCCGGGCATGACGTCGGTATCGTTCGGGGCAAGCGAAGGCGCGGTCTCAGGAGCAGGCATCACGACGGGAACAGTCGGCGGGGAGGGCTCTCGCGCCGCCGGCGGCTGCGGCAAATGTGACCCTGTATGGCGCTGCATGGCCTGCGGCACCGGGTAGCACCAGCGGTCTACCATGACGAACCTCCCGCACTTTTTTGGTTTACGCACCAAACGCGGGAGGAGCGGGAACGTTCCACGCACATTTTCGATTTGCCTGACGGCTTCCCTGACGCACGCCGCGTTACGCAGCGCACACCGGCGCGGCGCTTAATGTTCCGTGACAGTCGCGAGACTGTATTTTGAATTTCAGGTGGGACGGAGACCGTGCCGCACGAGAAGGTCGCGCACGGCGTCGACGACGTTCTCTTCCGGCACCGCGAACTGCGCCTCGGCCTGCTTCTTCAAGTAGTCGTCGCGCTCCTTCGACAGACCGGCGATCTCGGCGCCGAGGATCAGGTCCTTGATCTGCACCTCGCCGCGCGCCCTCTCGTCGCCGCCCTGGATGACCGCGCAAGGCGAGCCGCGTTTGTCGGCGTATTTGAGCTGGTTGCCGAAGTTCTTCGGGTTGCCGAGATAGAGCTCGGCGCGGACGCCGGCATTGCGTAGCGCCGACACCATGCGCTGATAGTCGGCGACGCGGTCGCGGTCGAACACGGTGACGACGACGGGGCCGGGCTCCGGCTTGGACGACATCTTGTCAAGCGCGGTGAGCGCCGCCTGCAAGCGCGAGACGCCGATGGAGAAGCCGGTCGCCGGCACCGGCTCGCCGCGGAACCGCGAGACGAGGCCGTCGTAACGCCCGCCGCCGCCGACCGAGCCGAAGCGCACCGGGCGGCCCTTCTCGTCCTTGATCTCAAAGGTGAGTTCAACCTCGAAGACCGGTCCGGTGTAATACTCGAGCCCGCGCACGACGGAGGTGTCGATACGCACGCGGCCGTCGTCATAGCCGCCCGCGGCGATCAGGTCGGCGATGCCACGCAATTCGTTGACGCCGTCGAGGCCCTGGTCCGAACCGGAGACGAGGCTTTCGACACGCGCAAAGGTCTCGTCGACATTGTTGACGTCGTTGGTGAGGAAGCCGAGCACCGCGTCGACCGCCGGTTCTTCCAGCTCGGCGCCTTTGGTGAAGTCGCCGCTCTCGTCCTTGCGGCCCTTGCCCAGGAGGAGGCGCACGCCATCTGGGCCGAGGCGGTCGAGCTTGTCGATGGCGCGCAGTACGATCAGCCGCTTGCCGCCATTCTCAGTCCCACCGAGCCCGATGGAATCCATGATCCCGTCAAGCACCTTGCGGTTATTCACCTTCACGACGTACGAGCCGCGCGGGATGCCGAGCGCCTCGATGGTGTCGGCGGCGAGCATGCACATCTCGGCGTCGGCGGCCATGGTGGCGGCGCCGACAGTGTCCGCATCGAACTGCATGAACTGGCGGAAACGGCCCGGGCCCGGCTTCTCGTTGCGGAACACCCAGCCGAAGCGATAGCTGCGATAAGGCAGCGCCAGGTTCTGGAAGTTCTGCGCGACGTAGCGCGCGAGCGGCGCGGTGAGGTCGTAGCGCAGCGAGAGCCACTGCTCGTCGTCATCCTGGAACGAGAACACGCCTTCGTTTGGCCGGTCGAGATCGGGCAGGAACTTGCCGAGCGCGTCGGTGTATTCGATCGCGGGCGTCTCCACCGGCTCGAAGCCGTAGCGCTCGAAGGTGGCGCGGATGGTCTCGACCATGGTCCGCGTCGCCGCGATCTCGGCCGGGCCGCGATCAGCGAGGCCGTGCGGCAGGCGGGCTTTGAGTTTGTGCGGCTTGGCCACGCGTTGACAATCCCGGGCGCTGTTGACAATCCCGGGGTGGTAACAGCCGTTTCCCGCTTTGTCATTACCGCGAAAGGGTCTAATCCAGGCCTGCCAACATCGTGAGGCGCCCCATGGCCCAAGCAGCAGCAGCCGTCCCCAACGATCTCGACGCCTATTGGATGCCGTTCACCGCCAATCGCGCCTTCAAGGCGCGGCCGCGCTTCGTCTCCGGCGCCAAGGACATGCACTATGTCACGCCGGACGGGCGCAAGCTGCTGGACGGCTCGGCCGGCCTCTGGTGCACCAATGCCGGCCACAACCGCGACAGCGTCGTCAAGGCGATCCAGGCGCAGGCGGGCGAGCTCGACTACGCGCCGGCTTTCCAATTCGCACACCCCAAGGCCTTCGAGCTGGCGAGCCGCATCGCGGCGCTGGCGCCGGGCGATCTCGACCAGGTGTTCTTCTGCAATTCGGGCTCGGAGGCGGTGGACACGGCGCTTAAAGTCGCGCTCGCCTATCATAATGTGCGCGGCTATGCCTCGCGCGTGCGGCTGATCGGCCGCGAGCGCGGCTATCACGGCGTCGGCTTCGGCGGCATCGCCGTCGGCGGCATCGTGTCCAACCGCAAGCAGTTCGGCGCACTGTTCGCCGGCGTCGATCATCTCACCTCGACCTATAACCGCGCCGAGCAGGCCTTTTCCATCGGCGAGCCGGAGTGGGGCGCGCATCTCGCGGATGAGCTTGATCGGCTCGTGGGGCTGCATGATGCCTCCACCATCGCCGCGGTGATCGTCGAGCCGCTGGCCGCTTCGACCGGCGTGCTGCCGGTGCCGAAGGGCTATCTCAAACGGCTGCGCGATATCTGCGACAAGCACGGCATCTTGTTGATCTTCGACGAGGTCATCACCGGCTACGGGCGCATGGGCTACGCCTTTGCCGCCGAACGCTACGGCGTCGTTCCAGACATGATCACCTTCGCCAAGGGCGTCACCTCGGGCAGCGTGCCGATGGGTGGCGTGCTCGTGCGCAAGGGCATCTACGATGCCTTCATGAAAGGCCCGGAGCACGTGATCGAGCTGTTCCACGGCTACACCTATTCGGCGCATCCGCTCGCCTGCGCGGCGGGCCTGGCGACGCTCGACATCTATCGCGACGAGGGCCTGTTCGAGCGCGCGCGCAAGCTAGAGCCGTTGTGGTGCGAGGCGGCGATGGGCTTGAAGGGCCTGCCGAACGTGCTCGACATCCGCGCGGTCGGGCTGACGGTTGGCATCGACCTCGCCAGCAAGCCGGACGCCGTCGGCAAGCGCGGCCTGGAAGCGCTGGAGCACGGCTTCTTCGAGCAGGATTTCATGTTCCGTGCGGTGGGCGACACCATCGCGCTGAGCCCGCCGCTGATCGTGAGCGAAAGCCAGATCGGCGAGATGTTCGACAACCTCCGCACGATCATCAAAGCGGTGGCTTAGGTCTTGCAGCAACCTCTCTCCGCCTCATCCTGAGGAGCGGCCGCAGGCCGCGTCTCGAAGGATTGGCGGCCACCGATCTCGGGTCTACCCGAGATCGGGCTATTTGGTGCGCAAGTCGGCGATAGCCGACTTGCGGTGTTCGAGACGCGCTCCTTCGGAGCGCTCCTCACCATGAGGCTGGAAGGCACGCGGCGTAACCGGCTGCCGCTCAACCTTTGTTGAGCGGCGCAAGGCGCCCATGCGCCGCGGTTGCGGACTATCGACCGTCCTGTGTTGTTTCACACAGACATCGACCCCCCGCGCCGGGCGGTCATCCATTGCTGGAACAACGCATGATGCGGGGCGAACCGCCATTCACCGGGGCGGGGACATGGATCGGCTTCGGCCTGATGTGCCTCGGCATGTTCATGGCCATTCTCGACGTGCAGGTTGTGGCGACATCGCTGCCGGAGATCCAGAAGGTGCTGGCGATTTCCCCCGACGCGATGAGCTGGATCCAGACGTCGTATCTGATCGCCGAGATCATCGCCATTCCACTGACCGGCTGGCTCACGCGCGTCCTCTCGATGCGCTGGCTCTTCGCCGCCGCCATCGCGCTATTTACCGTTGCGTCGGTCGGCTGCGCGGCCAGCGATCGCTTCGCGATGCTGGTCTCGTTCCGCGTCGTGCAGGGATTTGCCGGCGGCACACTGATCCCGGCGGTCTTCTCCGCGGTGTTCATCTTGTTCCCGCCGCGCACGCAAGGCATCGCGACGACCTTGGCGGGGGTCATGGCGGTGCTTGCGCCTGCGGCCGGGCCCGCCGTCGGCGGCTGGATCACGCAGACGTATTCGTGGCACTGGCTGTTTCTCATTAACGTCGTTCCGGGGCTGATCGCCTGCGCCGCCACGCCCTTTCTCCTGCCCCGGCACGAGACTCGTTTCGGCGACGTCGTGAAAGTCGATGGCGTTTCGCTTCTTCTGATGGCGCTCGCGCTGGCGAGCCTCGAAATCGGACTGAAGCAATCCCCGCACGACGGATGGCTTTCGCCGGTCTGCATCGGCTTGTTCTCGCTCACGGTTCTCAGCGGCGCGCTCTTCGTCCGCAGGACGTTGCGCGCCGCCTATCCGATCGTGGAGCTGGCGACGTTCAGGCAACGCTCCTTCGCCGTCGGGTGCACGTTGAGCTTTTGCCTGGGCGTCGGCCTCTATGGTTCGGTGTATCTCATCCCGGTTTTCCTGGCCTATGTCCGTAACCAAGATGCGTTGCAGATCGGCGGGACGCTGCTGGTCACTGGTGCGGCTCAGCTTGTGACCGCGCCGATCGCCGTCGCGCTGGAGCGCCGCTTTGATCCGCGCGTGTTGACTGCCATGGGCTTCTCTCTGTTTGCGCTGGGGCTTGGGATGAGCATCTTTGAGACGCGGACCACGGGCTTCAACGAGATGCTCTGGCCGCAAGTCATCCGCGGGGCCGCCATCATGTTCTGCCTGTTGCCGCCGACGCGGCTGGCGTTGGGGGCCCTATCCGACGTGCAGGTGCCGGACGCGAGTGGTCTGTTCAACTTGATGCGCAATCTCGGCGGCGCCATCGGCATCGCGCTGATCGATACGATCCTCTATGGACGGACCAGCATTTATGCCGAGGCGCTTCGCGTGCGGCTCATGGCGGGCGACGTCAGTGCCGCCAAAGCCATCGGGTTGGATCCGGGCTTGTTGCTGCGCAGTCTCGCGCATCCGATCACGCCGCGGGAGGCCGCCTTCGTGCGGCCGATGATCGAGCGGACGGCGTTCGTCTCGAGCGTCAACGAGGCATGGGCGATGCTGGCGGCGTTTGCAGTGCTGGGCCTGCTGCTTGTGCCATTTGCGTGGAAGAAAGCGGCGCAGCAGCAAGCGATGATGGCGCGTTAACGCCGCCGGCATAAGACGGGCGCGGCAGCAGGATCGCCCAGCCGACATGGACGGTTGAATCGCCGCGCCGGTCCTTCAGGTCGAACGGCGGCTGCACCTGCGCGTCGGCGGCGATGTTCCTGAACTCCACCGGGATGGCGTGAAGATCGCCGGCGGTCCACACGACGACCGCGCCGCGCGCGCGCAGATCGTTGAGGTCGATCCACGGCGCCCGCTCCGGTTTGCCGTCGACGAGGACGCGCGGATGGTCGGGCGAATAGTGCTCGACATTGCCACCGTCCCACATCTCGCCGATGACATAAACGAGCTTCTGTCCGGTGACGGCGCGGTAGCGGTCGGTGATCTCGCGGCCGAGGGCGCTGCCGGGGAAGAACACCGCGCGATAGCGGTGATCGAAGCGCGGCAGCACGTCGTAGTTCACGTAGAAGGCGACGCCCAGGCAGACAAAGACGATCGCCCAGGTGACGAGGATGCGCGCGAGCCGCTTGGCATCGAGCGCGCTGCGGGCGACGAGCACCAACCAGGTGCCGAGGAACAGCCAGAGCGGATAGCCCCACATCGCCACCGTACCGCGGCCGCTGACGAAAGCCATGGCGAGCACGGTCACAATCGGGCCGAATGCCAGCCAGGTGACGATGCACATGTCGTAAGCGTCGGCGGGCGAGGCGATCGGCGCTTCATCCGGCCCGCGGCGCGGGGTGAACAAAGGCGCGGCGATGAGAAACGAGGGGATAAGGAAGAAGATCTGGCTAATGCCGAACTGGAACGGATGCCAGAGATGGTCGTACCAGCCGCGTGACAAGACGGCGCGGTGCTCGGCGTAAGCAAAGGGAAGGAAGTCGTTTCGCACCAGCCAGATGAGATGCGGCGCCATGACGACGAGCGCGACCACGGCGGCGATGTAAGGGCCGGGCGTGCGCAAGGCTTGCCGCGCCTCGCGGTCGACCAGCGCGAACACCACCATCGGCGCGACCAGCACCACGACGAAATACTTCGCCCACAGCGAGATGCCGACGGCGAGCCCCAAGAGCGCCCAGTCGGCGATCCGTCCCCGGCGCAGGCCGCGCTGCAGGGCGAAGCCGGCCAGCGCCCAGAACGGAAGCTGGATGACATCGTGATTGAACTTGGCCGACGTGTAATTGAGGTAGTGCAGCCCATCGATGATGAGCACAGAGACCAGCGCACCCAGGGTGCCGGTGAGCGGCCGGGCGGCGATGAAGATCACGGCGAAGGCCGCGCATACCGATATCTGCGCCAGCAGGTAGTAGGCGAAGTCCTGCCCGACCAGTCGGTATGCGACCTCGACCATCCACCAGGGCAGCGGCGGCAGCTTGTCGTAGCCGAACTGCCATTCCCGCCCGTACATCAGGGCTTCGATCAGGTCGAGCGGCAGGTTGGGGTAGAGCAGGGTCGGCAGCAGCGTCCAGACCGCTGCGTGCAGGGCCAGGAAGGCAGCGAAGGCGCGCCCGGGCGAGGCGGCAACCCAGGCGACGAGGGGATGCTGGCGGGCTTTCGGTTCCAACGCGTGTAACTTCCTGAGCATAAAGGGCGAACGCTCCTTACCATATCTGGACTTCCCCGTTGCACCTGCCCGCCGCCTCGGGGACATTGGTCGGAGGTGGGGCGAATCACTGGGGGCTTGTGAGTCCGCGCCCGCCCGGCCGTGGCCGTTCAGGGTTTAACCGGATGCGTCGTCTCAGTGCCATTTTCGTGGCCATCTGCATGGCCGTCATCGCTGGCTCGCTCGGCGCTGCGCTCTATTTTGGCTTCAAGGTGGATGCGCGCAGCGCCGCTATCGCTTCGCTGGCCGCCTTCACGGCCATGGCGCTCTACAACACCATGAGCAACCGGCTGCGGGATCGCGGCGATCTCGGCGACCAGATCGCCGACCTCTCGCGCGGCACCGCCGACCTCGCCCGCCAGGTCGCGGAGATATCGCGGCGGCTGAATTCCGTGGAAACGAACGTCAACGCCACCGTGAACCGCGCCCGCGGCGCGGTCGATCCGCTGGCCGGCGAAATCGGCGAGTTGGGCACGCTGGTGCGGCATCTCGCCGATACGGTCGCCGCGCACGAGATTGCCTTGCAGAGCCACGCGCCCGTCCCGGCGCCGCACGCACAAGCGACGGCGCTGGCGCCGGCTTCGGCCCCGCCTGCCGCGCCGCTGGCGCTGAGCGAACACGATGCGGTGAGCGGCCCGCGCCGGTTTCAGGGCCTCTCGCGCGACGGCATCGCCGAGATGGTGGCCAAGGCGGTCGACGACAGCCGCATCGACATGTACCTACAGCCGATCGTCACGCTGCCGCAGCGCAAGGTGCGCTATTACGAGGCCATGTCGCGCCTGCGCACTGAGCAAGGCGACATCATCCCCGCCGGCGACTTCATCGAGGTGGCCGAAAGCGCCGGGCTGATGCCGAAGATCGATAATCTCTTGGTGTTCCGCTGCGTCCAGGTGACGCGGCGGCTGCAACTCAAGAGCCGTGATGTCGGCCTGTTCTGCAACATCAGCGCAACGACGCTGACCGACGCGCTCCAGTTCAAGCAGTTCCTCGACTTCATGGACGCCAATCGCGCGCTGTCGTCGGCGCTGATGCTGGAGTTCACGCAATCGGCCTATCGCAATTTCGGGCCGATCGAACAGGAGAGCCTTTCGGCGCTGGCCGAACGCGGCTTCCGCTTCTCCATGGACCACGTTACCGACCTGCACATGGAGCCAAAGGAATTGGCCGAGCGTTCGTTCCGCTATCTCAAGGTGCCGGCGAAGCTCCTGCTCAACAAGGCGACCGGCGCGCAGAGCGACATCCACCCCGAAGACCTCGCCGATCTCCTGGCGCGCTCAGGCATCGATCTGATCGCCGAGCGGATCGAGAACGAGGCCATGGTGCTCGACCTCCTCGACTACGACGTACGCTTCGGCCAGGGCTTCCTGTTCTCGCCGCCCCGCCCGGTGCGGGCGGAGGCGCTGCAAGGCTCCGGCGCACAGGCGGGCCGCGCCGACGACCTGACGGCTGCCAGAGTCGTGAACGCCTGACCCTCTTGTCACCTCCCCTTGAAAGGGGAGGTCGCTCGCTACAAGCGAGCGGGTGGGGGTCTTTCACAAGAGTGCCGTTCATGTAATGACCCCCTCCGTGACGCTCCCCTTGCAGGGGAGGGAATTGAGAGTTATTGCCCTGCCACAAGAAGTGCCAAAATTTTGCCGTCCCTGATCCCGCATTTCTCCACGATCGCGTCCGACTACGACGTGCTGCTCTCCGACGTCTGGGGCGTGGTGCACAATGGCATCGTCTCCTTCCCTGCGGCCTGTGACGCATTGATGCGCGCACGCGCCCGCGGCGCGACGGTGATCCTCATCACTAACGCGCCGCGCCCGAGCGAGGCGGTGATGCGTCAGATCGACAAGCTGCACGTACCGCGCGAAGCCTATGACGCCATCGTCTCGTCCGGCGACGTCACCCGCAGCGTCATCCAGTCACGGCCCGGGCAGACGCTCTTTCACATGGGGCCCGCGCGCGATCACTCGATCTTGACCGGCCTGAACATAAAATTGGCGCCGCTGGAAACCGCCGACTACGTCGTCTGCTCCGGGCTTGTCGAGGATGAAACCGAAACGCCGGAGGATTACCGCGCGCAGCTCGAACTGATGCTCAAGCGCAAGATGTTCATGCTGTGCGGCAATCCGGATGTTGTCGTAGAGCGCGGTGACAAGCTGGTCTACTGCGCCGGCGCGCTTGCCGACATGTACCGGACGATGGGCGGCGACGCGCTCTATGCCGGCAAGCCTTACAAGTCGATCTACGACGTGGCGCTGGCCAAGGCAGCGGAGGCCGCCGGCAAGACGGCGCCGCTTCAGCGCGTGCTCGCAATCGGCGACTCGGTGCGCACGGATTTGACCGGCGCCCACGCGGCCGGCATCGATTTCCTGTTTGTGACCTCGGGCATCCACGCCGAAGAATTGGGCGGGCGCGATGAGCCGGACACGCAGGCGCTCAGAAAGATACTCACCGCGGCCGGCGACATGCCGAAAGCGGTGATGCGGCATTTGGTGTGGTGATCTTTCTTTCCCTCTCCTCTGCGGGAGAGGGAAAGCGCGCAAGCGGCGAAGCCAACTTTCAATTGGAAGGCAGTTACGCCGCAGGCACCGTGACGTCCGGGAAGACAGCTTCGATCTTGCTGCGTAGCGTCTGCGCATTGAACGGCTTGACGATATAGTTCGACACGCCCGCCTTCTTGGCGGCGACCACGTTCTCGGTCTTGGATTCCGCCGTCACCATGATGAAAGGCGTGGTGAATAGGTCGGGGTCGGCGCGCACCTCCTGCAACAACGTGTAGCCGGTCATCGGCTCCATGTTCCAGTCGGAGATCACCAGCCCATATTTCCGCATCCGCATCTTCGCGAGCGCGGCCGAGCCGTCGCTTGCGTCATCGATATGCTCGAAGCCGAGCTGCTTGAGCAAATTGCGGATGAT
>DASXOK010000232.1:0-2022 GCA_036494425.1 Pseudolabrys sp. | reverse complement strand
CTGAATTCGCCCTTCGGCACCTTCTACATCCCCAACATTTCCTCCGACCCGAGGGACGGCATCGGCGGCTGGAGCGAGGCGCAGTTCGTCACCGCGATGGTGAAGGGCACGTCGCCTTCGGGCGAGCACCTCTATCCGGCGTTTCCCTATACGTCGTACCAGCATATGCGGTTCGACGATCTGCGCGACCTGTTCGCCTACCTCAAGACGCTGCCGCCGGTGACCGGCCGCGTGCGCGATCACGCTTTGCGCTTTCCATTCAACGTGCGCCACGGGCTCGGTCTGTGGAAGCTCTTGTTCCTCGACGGCGAACCGTTCAAGCCGGATCCGTCCAAGTCGCCGCAATGGAATCGCGGCGCTTACCTGGTGAACGGGCCGGGCCATTGCGCCGAGTGCCACAGCCCGCGCAATGTCCTTGGCGCGATCATTTCCAGCAGACGTTTCACCGGCGGTCCGAGTCCGACGCTCCAGGGCGGCGTGCCCAGCATCACCCAGGCGAAGCTGGGGAGCTGGTCCGAAGCCGATATCGCCGGCGTGCTGGAAGACGGCACGACGCCCGATGCCGACCGGGTCGGCGGCGCCATGGTGGACGTGGTGCGCAACACCTCGCAGCTAACTCCCGACGACCGCGCGGCGATGGCGACCTATATCAAATCGCTGGGGGCCGTGGATGGTGCGGCAAAGAAGTAGGCGCTTCCCGCCGCACGCCGCATCCCCTTAAGCCTTGGGACTAATCGGCCTGCGCCCGTTAGCGATCGTTACGCGGCGGCCTCAGTGGCCGCGCCGTTCGACCGATGGCCGCGACACACTGGAGGGGAACAGCCGTCTCCTGTACGACGTTGACCCGCGGGGTGGGGGCCTGACCGCGGGGGGGCGTCATGCTCGTTGTCTATAAGACCGCAACTGTCATCGTCGTCGCCATAGCCATGGCGCTCTCGCTCGCGCATACACTCGAACTGCCGGGCAAGCTGCGTCTGAACAAAGAGCAATATCTGGCGGTACAGCCGATCTATTATCCGGGCTTCACCATCGGCGGCATCGCAGAGCCGCTGGGCATGCTCATGATCTTCGGCCTTATCCTGCTGATGCCGACAGGAATGGGCGCGTTCTGGCTGACCGTGAGTGCATTTGCGGCGGTCGTGGCAATGCACGCGCTGTATTGGCTGATGACCCACCCGGTGAACAACTTCTGGCTCAAGGACACCGAGCTGGGGCACACCGGTGCGGGCTTTTCGGCGCCGATCCGTTACGGCGTGGTGTTGCGGGCAAGGAGCCAGACTGGACCGCGCTGCGCGACCGCTGGGAGTACTCTCACGTTTGGCGCGCGGCCTTCGGCCTGTTGAGCCTCATTCTCCTCGTCGCGGCCGTGCTGTGGAGCGAGGGAGCCGCTACGCCGTGAACGCCTTGAAAGTGATGATTGTGTAGGTGTCCCTGATGCCCGGGATGCAGTGCACCTTCTCGTTGACGAAGTGCCCGATGTCGGTGCCCGCATCGACATAGAACTTCACCAGCAGGTCGTAGTCGCCCGCAGTGGAATAGATCTCCGAGGCGATCTCAGCCTCGGCGAGCTGATTGGCCACCTGATAAGCCTTGCCGAGCTCGCATTTGATCTGGACGAAGAAGGGGGTCATCGGAGAAGCCTTTGCCGCGCCGCGCGTGGGCGGCTGTTCGGGCTGCAATCCAGCAAAAACGGGCACCTAAGGCAAGGCGGCGATGGCTTGCCTTGCATCGGCCTGCCGACTAGGTATGCGGCAGCAATCTCGTGGGGTGTCCGGCCTTCGCCGGGCTGAGAGGCCGTCTTCCTGGGGCCAACCCAGCGAACCTGATCCGGGTCATGCCGGCGGAGGGATGAGAGATGCACAGCCCGAAAGCAGCGGGGAACGGCGAGGCCGCGCAAGGAGCCGCCATTGCGCTCACCATCGCCGGTTCGGACTCGGGTGGCGGCGCCGGCATACAGGCCGACCTCAAGACGTTCGCCGCGCTCGGCGTCTATGGCGCCTCGGTGATCACCGCGCTCACCGC
>DASXOK010000231.1:0-9007 GCA_036494425.1 Pseudolabrys sp. | reverse complement strand
GACCTCGCCGCCGCCTGCTTCCACCGCACGAGAGAGTGCGTTGACCAGCGACACCGCGCCGCCCACCGGCAGCGTGAAGCTGGCGATGTTGGCGAAGATCGCCGGGAAGACGATGCCCGCGCCGGGCACGTTCTCGGTGGTGATGACGTGCATGTAGGACGTGAACAGCGTGCGAATGCGTTCATCGACAAAGTGCTTGCGCACGACGCTGAACAGGTCATGTTGCGCGTGCGAGAGCAATTCCTTGGCCATCGGACCGCTGAGACAGTCGAGCAATTGCTCGCGCGGCATCGGCGCGTTGTAGAGCAGCGACACCAAGAGCGGGCGCATCTTTTCGCAATAGGTGTGCCAAAGCGCGCGGAAGGTCTCGGCGTCCTGCTTGGAGAAGCGCGCCAACGACGCGCAGGTCTTGTCGAGGTCTTTGTGAATGACAATGCCGGTGCCGTCGCGGAATACGGCCGCCTGCTGCACCGGCGGCTCAATATAGGAAAAGCCGTAACGATAAAGCTCGAGATCGTGCAGCAGCGGAGAAAGGCCGATGCCCATATAAAAATTGGCATGCAGATTGAGCCGGAAGCCGGGCAACCGCTCGGTGTCGGTGCTGCAGCCGCCGCCGATGCGTGGATTGCGCTCGAGCACGGCGATCTTCAGGCCAGCGCGCGCGAGATAAGCGGCGAGCGTCAGCCCATTGTGGCCGGCGCCGATCACAACACCGTCGTAAGTCGGCAAGGCCCCCTCCCCCGTTGTTGTTTGGGCAAGCCTAGCCATCCCGGCAGGGGGCAACAATGCGGGCCGTCCCACACGCAAAAGTTTGCCCGGCCGATTCATTTGGCGCTAGCCTTGCGGCAACGCCGCGCGGTCACGCGGCGACAACAATCATTCGGGAGAGGCCTATGAGGAAGGACCTGTTCGACCGCCGCGCCGTGCTCGCAGGCACGACCGCGCTCGGCGCCGCCAGCGTGCTGTCAGGCCGCGCGTTAGCGCAGGCCGCCGGCACGGCACCCGCGGTATCACTGCCCGCGCGTGGGGATTTCGTCGTGCGCGGCGCGCACGTGCTGTCGATGGACGAAAGCCTCGGCGATTTTCCCACGGGCGACGTGCATGTGCGCGACGGCCAGATCGTGGGTATCGGCCTGACCGTCAACGCACCCGGCGCGGAGGTGATCGACGGCAAAGGCATGATCTGCATGCCCGGTTTCGTCGATACCCACTGGCACCATTGGACCACTTTCCTGCGCCCGCTCATGCGCCAGGACGATCCCAATCTCACGTACTTCCCGGTGACGGCGAAATACGGCGCCCTCTACACGCCGCAGGACAGCTACCGCAGCGTGCGGCTTGGCCTCGCTCAGGCACTCGCCGCCGGCATCACCACGACGCAGAACTGGGCGCACAATGTGCGCAGTCCCGCCCACGCCGACGCAGAGATGAGCGCCATGCGCGATACCGGCATCCGCGGCCGCTTTGCCTACGGCAATCCGGTGCGCGATCCGAACGACAAGCTTATGGACCTTGCCGATCTCGCCCGCGCCAAGAGCGACTGGGTAACCAAAGGCGGCATGCTCGGCCTCGGCATCTGCTCACGCAGCGTCGACGGCGCCAACAGCGCCACGCGCGGCGGCATCAGTGTGGAGATGGCGAAGAAGGAATGGGGCGCGGCGCGCGAGCTCGGCCTGCCGATCACGCTGCACACTTCCGGCACCGGCGGCATCAAGATCTTGGAAGAAGCCGGCCTGCTCGGCCCCGACGTGCAGCTCGTGCATCCGCTCGGCACCACAGAGGAAGAGCGCGCGACGCTCGCCAAGCACAAAGTAAGCTACAGCACCTCGCCGGTCGGCGAAGCGCGGCGCCCCGGTGTCACCCAGCTCGCGGAGATGCTCTCGGCCGGCGTCAACATGAGCCTGTCGATCGACCACACCACCACCTTCGATGCCGACATGTTCAAGAACATGGGCGTCCTGTTCTCGCTGAACGTGCACCGGCTCGGCGACAAGTTTAAGCTGACCACGCGGCAGCTGGTGCAACTGGCGACGATCGAGGGCGCGCTCGACTTAGGGTTCGGCAACCAGACCGGCTCGTTGACGCCGGGCAAGCGTGCCGACCTCATCCTCATCCGCACCAACGTGCCGAACATGGCGCCGATCGGCGATCCTTACGACGCACTGGTGCAGCTTGCGCAACCCTCGAACATCGATTTGGTCGTGGTCGACGGCCGCATCCTGCGCCGGGGTGGCCAGTACACGGGGCTCGATTACGACGCGGTCTTGCGCGAGGCGTCCGACGCAGTCGCCGCGCTCAAGGCGCGCGCGGGCTGATCCGCACGCCTTCCCTGCAAAAAGAAAATGCCTCGGCCGTGGGGACAGCCGAGGCAGGTTGGCCGAACGAAGCAGGGAGAGAACTTGCTCGGCGCTTACGAATTCAGGCGGCTCAGGGCAGCGCGATTGCGCAACACGATGCGGCGCGAGGTCGGTACGGCGATGGTGGCGGCATTCTCCAATTGGGTGAGCGTGCGGGACACGGTCTCGATGGTGAGGCCGAGATAGTCGGCAATGTCCTGTCGCGACATCGGCAGCTCGATCTCGGTGATGGCGGCGGAGCGCTTGGCCATCTCCAGGAGGAAGCCGGCCACGCGCTCCTGCGCGTTCTTGATCAGCAGCATCATATGGTTCTGCGCGCGGTGCAGCTCGCCTGCGGTCATGGTCCAGAGCTGGCGGGCCACCTCATTGTCGCGCGCGGCGAGCGCGACCAGGGCACTGCGCTTGATGACCAACACCCTGCAATCGGTGATCGCTTCGGCGGAGAAGGTGTGCGCATCGCCGACCTCGAGACCGAACACGTCACCAGGCAGATAGAACGAGCCGATCTGACGGCGGCCATCATTGAGGATCTTGTATGTGCGCACGGTGCCGCTGAGGATCTTGTAGAGATATTCGGCCGGCTCATTCTCACCGAAGATTTCGGTATTGCGGCTGAACGGCATCGGCGCGCCCATCACCTCGATCGCGCTGTGACTGTGGGACGATGGTACTACCGGTGGTGCTGGCCGTGCGTCACGATTTGCCAACTGCTTCGGGGGGGTGGAAGTGATGATCGGCTGGGTGAACATGGCGGCGCCCTTGGTTAATCCGATGGTTCTGGATACCGCTCGCGCAGGGGGATCGAAATTCAGATAAACTCCATAGGGGGTTTCCCGGAGGGTGCTGCGGAACCTGATCAGCGCAAACCCGGCTGTCCGTCGGACTGGTGCCATGCCTGAAGTGATTGATAATGATGGTTTATTTTCCGCATCAGAGCGCGGCCGCATCCTCCGCTACGGCGTCGCGCCGACGGCGGTCGTCTTGTCATTGGCCGTTCGCACGCTGCTCCTGCCCATTCTGCAGGACGATACGGTTTACCTCTATTTCGTGCCCGCGGTCCTGATTTCGGCCGCGGTCGGCGGTCTCGGGCCCGGACTGCTGGCGACAGTGCTCAGCCTCCTCGCAGCCGTCTTCCTCAGCAGCGAACTTTCCACGAGTCCAAATCCGGCCATCATCAATGGCGTCGCATTCGCCCTCATCGGCGTCGGCGTGGCGTGGGGCGGCGAGGTCCTGCATCGCAATCGCCGCCGGGCGCGGGACATGACGCACGACGCGCTGGCGCGCGAGGCGCATTTGCAATCCATTCTCGACACGGTGCCGGAAGCGATGATCGTGATCGACGAACGCGGCATCATCCAGAATTTCAGTCTGGCGGCTGAGCGGCTATTCAATTATTCGCCGAGCGAAGCCATCGGCAAGAACATAAAGACCCTGATGCCGTCGCCATATCGCGAAAACCACGACGGCTTTCTGCATCGGTACCGGACGACGGGAGAACGCCGCATCATCGGCATCGGCCGCGTTGTCGTGGGCCAGCGCAAGGACGGCTCGACCTTCCCGATGGAACTTGCGGTCGGCGAGATGAGATCGGGCGACCGCCGTTATTTCACCGGCTTCATCCGCGACTTGACCGAACGGCAGAAGACGGAAGCACGGCTGCAAGAATTGCAATCGGAGCTCGTCCACATCTCGCGGCTCACCGCCATGGGCGAGATGGCTTCCACCTTGGCCCACGAACTCAATCAGCCTTTGTCGGCGATAGCGAACTACCTGAAGGGCTCACGCCGCTTGCTCGAGGACAACAGAGACGAGAAGGCCCCTGTCTTGCGCGAAGCACTGGAGAAGGCGGCCGACCAGGCCATGCGCGCCGGCCAGATCATCCGCCGGCTGCGCGACTTCGTCTCGCGCGGCGAGAGCGAGCGGCGGGTGGAAAGCATCACCAAGCTGGTCGAGGAGGCGAGCGCGCTGGCCCTCGTCGGCGCCAAGGATCGCAGCATCCGCGTGCAATTCCAGTTCGATGCGACGGTGGATATGGTGCTCGCCGACCGGGTTCAGATCCAACAGGTGCTGCTCAACCTGATCCGCAATGCCATGGACGCCATGGAATTGTGCCTGACGCGCGACCTCATGATTTCGGTCGCTCCCGCCGGGGCCGCTTACGTGCGCGTAAGTGTCGTCGACAGCGGCTCAGGTATCGCACCGGAGGTCGCCGAACAGCTGTTCCAGCCTTTCGTTACTACGAAACGGCAAGGCATGGGCGTCGGACTGTCGATCTCGCGCACCATCGTAGAAGCGCATGGCGGCCGCATCTGGGTGGAGCCCAACCCGGCCGGCGGCACGACCTTCCACTTTACTCTTCCCGCCGTGAATGAAGAGGATGTCGACGATGCAGCCTGATTCAATCATCTATGTCATCGACGACGACGAGGCCGTGCGTGAGTCGCTGGAGTTTTTGCTCAAGACAGCCGGCATTACCGTTCGCGGATTTGAATCGGCCAAGTCGTTTCTCGATATTCTTCCCGAGGTCAAATCCGGTTGCGTCATCACCGATGTGCGGATGCCCGAGATCACCGGTATCGACCTGCTGCGCAAGATGAATGAAGCAAATCGCGACCTGCCGGTGATCGTCATTACCGGGCACGGCGATATCGCCCTGGCGGTCGAGGCGATGAAGATCGGCGCCGTCGATTTCCTGGAGAAACCGTTTGACGACGATCACCTGCTCGCCGCCGTGCGCGCCGCGCTCGACAAGGACGCCGACGCCGCCAAGCGCCAAGCCGAGCTCGACGAAATCCAAAATAAGCTCGCGGCCTTGTCGAACCGCGAGCGCCAGGTGCTTGAGGGCCTCGTCGCGGGGCACGCCAACAAGATCATCGCCTTCGATCTCGGCATCAGTCCGCGTACGGTCGAAATCTACCGTGCCAACGTGATGACCAAGATGGCGGCCAACAGCCTGTCCGACCTGGTGCGCATGGCGATGATGGCCGGCGTCCTGGAGAGCGCCGGCAAAGCAGACTGATTCAGCTATTCGGATCGCGGCGCACGCCGATCCCGCGCATGAAGCGCTCGCGGATCTGCACCGGATCGCGGTCCGTCGTGGCGACTGCCGGCTTGCCGTCGATGCGCGCGGCGATCAGGCTCGGCCCGCCGCGCAGCGCCGACCCGACTTGCCGCTCGAAATCGTCCTCATCTACGGCCCACGCGGCGTTCGAGAGGCCGGAGCCCTTGGCGATGGCGACGAGATCGGCAGCCGACGCGCTCGCCGTCGGCTGGCCGCCGGTGATCTGGTAGAGGCCGTTGTCCCATACGATCATGGTGAGGTTCGCCGGCTTGCGCATGGCCACGGTGGCGAGGCAACCGAGTTGCATCAGCAGCGAGCCGTCGCCTTCGAGCGCGATCACATGCCGCTGCGGCTGCGCGATGGCGACGCCGAGCGCGATCGGGATGGCGAGCCCCATGCTGCCGAGCATGTAGAAATTCTGCGGACGGCGTCCGCTCGCCCACAGATCGAAATTGGCGTTGCCGATGCCGGCGACCACTGCCTCGTCATGGCGAAGCTGCGCCACCAGCCGCTGGGTCAGATCGAAACGGCTCATCACTTTCGCATCGCGTGGATTGACGGACTTTGTCGTGCTCATGTCCGCCTCACGCCTTGAAGACCTTGCCGCCGGTAAGCAACGGCGACAAGATAAAGGTGACCGGCGCTTGCGTCGCCACAGCCTGCTTGATCGAGCGGTCGACGATGAAGCCAAGCTCGTCGTGGCGCGTGACGGTGTGGGTCTCGATGCCGAGCGCATCGAGCACTGGCCGCATGGTGCGGCACACCATGGCCTGGCCGAGATTGAATTCTCCCAGTGTCCCACGTTCCGATACAAAGATGAGCGCCGGAATCTGCGACGGCACGACGAGCGAGGCAAGCGCGTTTGGAATCGTGCCGAAGCCGCTGGTCTGCATCAGCACCGCGGCACGTATGCCGCCCATCCACGCGCCGGTGACGATGCCGAGCGCTTCTTCTTCGCGCGTGCACACCAAGGCCGTGAAGAAATCATCGGCGTGGATCGCCTTGATCAGGGGCGTGAACACCTTGTCGGGAACATAGGTGATGAGCCGGACATCGTTGCTCTTGAGCGTCTCCAGCACGATCTCGTGCCAGGCCGCTGCATGTGTCTGCTGCATCGTCATGCGGGGCGCCGCCGAACGGTTTGGTTACTGTGAAATCGACGACGATCGAACTTGCACGGCCGCATGCGACACCATTGCTCCTGTGACAGCGAAAGTTTAGCCTACTCGCAAGACCGGCGCTAAGCGCAAAAAAGCCGGACACCTCAGGGGAGGACGATGACCAAATCCAAAGAAACCTTGGCGCCGTCACGGCGTCGCTTTGTCAAATCCGTGGGCATAGTGGCGGCAGGCGTCGCCGCGCCCGCATTTCTACGTGTGCGTTCGGCCTATGCCGCTTATCCGGACCGGGCGGTCAAGATCATTGTGGCGAACACGCCGGGCGGCCCGTCCGATCTTGTCGGGCGCATGGTTGCCGCCGCGTTGCAGCAATCCACCGGCAAGACCTTCATCATCGAGAACATCGGCGGCGCCGGCGGCAATATCGGAATGGCGGCGGCGGCGCGCTCGGAACCCGACGGGTATACGCTGCTGCTCGCGACCAATGCCTATTCGGTGAATGTCGGGCTGTACAGCAAGCTGCCTTACGACGCCGAGAAGGACTTCGTCGGCGTCAGCGAGTTGGCAAGTTCGCCCAACACATTCGTGGTGAAGGCGGACTTGCCGGCGAAGACGATGAAGGAGTTCGTGGCGCTGGCGCGATCGAACCCCGACAAGTTCAACGTCTCCACGCCGCCGATCGGCACCACGCCGCAGCTCCAGGCCGCCGTGCTGAAGTCGCGCGAGAAACTGACCAAGCTGGAAGAAGTCGTCTTCAAGGGCGGCGGCGATGCGCTGCAAGCGCTGCTCGCGGGCACGGTGCAAATGAGTTCCGGCTCGCTGGCTCCAGCCGCGCCGCACATCAAGAGCGGCACGCTGCGCTGCCTCGCCGTATCGGCGGAAGCGCGCTGGCCAGACCTGCCCGATGTGCCGACTATGGTCGAAGCCGGATACAAGGATTTCGTGTTCCCGACCGACACGGTGCTTCTGGCGCCGGCCAAGACGCCGCAGGAGGTCGTCACGTGGCTGGAGACTGAAACGCACAAAGTGCTGGTGATGCCTGACATCAAGGAGAAGCTCTACAAGGCCGGGTTCCAGGTCAATGCGAAGGGCGCCAAGGCGGCCTGGGCGCGCGTCAGCAAGGAGATCGTGATCTTCAGGGACATCATCGATCAGGCCGGCATCAAGAAGATGTAGCGTATCCTTCCCCCCACCCCCGACCCCTCTCCGCCACTCGCAAGCGCTCGTGGGGGAGGGGAGCAGAAGGACGCTCACGTCGCATCATGCACATTACCTCCATCGAGCCGATCGCCATCAGCCTGCCGATGCTCAAGCCCGTTATCATGGCGGGCGAGGAAGTGCGGCACGCCGACAATGTGCTGGTGCGCATCGAGACGGACAACGGCCTCGTCGGCTGGGGCGAGGCGGCGTCCGCGCCGGTGATGACCGGCGACACGCTGGAGAGCCTCGTCGCGGCCGTGAGCTATCTCAGTGCGGTGCTTCACGGTCGCGATGCGCGCGACATCGACGGCGCGCTGACGGCGATGGACGGCCGCATGTACGGCAATCTCGGCGCCAAGGCAGCGATCGAGATCGCGTTGCACGACCTCACCGGCCTTGCGGTGGCCAAGCCGGTGCATGCGCTCCTCGGCGAACGCAAACGCACGCGCATGCCGTTGCTCGGCGTGATCGGCGGCGGCGATTACGATGGCGACCTGCGCGATGCCGAGAAGAAGAAGGCCGCGGGCTTTACGGCCTACAAGATCAAGGTTGGCATCGATACACCGGCGAGCGACGCCGCCCGCACGCGCGCGATCTGCCAGATCCTGGGCGCGGACGCGCTGATCTCAGCGGACGCGAACCAGGGATTCATTACGCAGGAAGCGCTCGATTATGTGCGCGCGGTCGATGGCTCAGGGCTCGGCTTCTTCGAGCAGCCGGTGATCGCAGATGATCTCGCCGGCATGGCAACGGTCGCCGCGGCGACGAACATCGCCATCGGCGCCGACGAAGGTATCCATTCGTTCGACGACATCAAGCGCCACGCCGAACGCAAGGCCGCGCGCGGCGTGAGCCTCAAGGCGATCAAGCTCGGCGGCATCCGCGCGCTCACGCAAGCCGGACGGTTGTGCGACAGCCTCGGCATGAGCGTGAACATCTCCTGCAAGACCGGCGAGTCGAGCGTCGCCTGCGCGGCGGCGCTTCATGTGGCCGCCGTCATCCCCAATATCGCCTGGGGGTTGACGCTAACGCACACGGCGCTCGGTGAGGATGTCACTGGGGAGCCGATCCCGACCGCACGCGGCCATGTCGAGAGCCTGGATCGTCCAGGGCTTGGTATCGTCGTCGATGAAGACCGCGTACGCCGCCACCGGGTGCCGATCGCGACGCGGGATGTCGGCTGAGTTGAACGATCAGGCCGGCACTTTTGCTGCGCGAGATAATTGCGCCAGCTTTCGAACGAGGAGATGTCGCGCGCGCCCTGCGCGGCG
>DASXOK010000230.1:0-22306 GCA_036494425.1 Pseudolabrys sp. | reverse complement strand
GCGCATGTGGGGAGGCGGCGTGCCGCTCGCCTATGCGTTCCAAACGGCGGTGACGCTCATTGTCGCAGCCGCCCTCGTGCTGCTCTGGCGCGGCCGCGCGCCTTTTCCGCTCAAGGCCGCCGCGCTGGCGATCGGCACCATCCTCGCCACGCCCTACAGTCTCGATTACGACCTGATGCTGCTCGCGCCGGCGATCGCGTTCCTCGTCGCCGAGGGAAACGCGCGCGGCTTCGGCCCTTACGAAAAAACCATGCTCGCGCTCATGTGGATCGTGCCGCTGGTTACGCGCGCCGTCGCGCAAGCAACACTCATTCCGCTCGCGGTTCCCGCAATGCTGCTCTGCTTCATAATCGTGCTGCACCGCGCCATACGCGGAACCGCGGCCGCTGCAAATTTGTGGCCTTTTGCCACCCACACTCTAAAATAGCAGCACAAGAGTCGCAGCAGCGGCCACCGCCATTCGCAGGGAGTGCGCGCCATGACGCTCAGCAAGGAGCAGCTCAAAGCATTTGACGAACAAGGCTACGTCTTCTTCCCAAACTGTTTCTCTGAAGAAGAGATCGCGCTGCTGCGCGCGGAAGCCGACCGCATCCTCAAGCTCGATCGTCCGGAAATCTGGCGCGAGAAGACCGGCGCGCCGCGCACCGGATTCGCCGCCCACACATTCAGCCCCGTGTTCAGCCTGTTGGCGCGGCATCCGCGCCTGGTCGAACCGTTGCGGCAATTGTTCGGCGAGGAGGTTTACGTCCATCAATTCAAACTGAACGCCAAAGCCGCGTTCGAAGGCGACGTCTGGCAATGGCATCAGGATTACGGAACGTGGCAGCGCGACGACGGCATGCCTGAACCGCGCGCGATGAACATCGCCGTCTTCCTCGACGAAGTGATGCCGATCAACGGACCGCTGCTGCTGATTCCGAAAAGTCACAAAGGCGGCGTCTTCGCGGCCGGACATGACAACGCGACGACGTCGTACCCGCTGTGGACGCTTGACAACGACACTGTGACGCGGCTCGCGAAGGAAGCGGCGGGCCCCGACGGTGTCGGCATCGTGGCGCCGACCGGAAAGCCCGGCTCTGTGCTGATGTTCCACGGCAATCTCGTGCATGCCTCACCGCCGAACATCACGCCTTACCCGCGCAAGATCGTCTATCTGACGCTGTGCGCGGTCTCGAATCACATCACAAAATTCACGCGGCCTAAATTCATCGCGCATCGCGATTTCACGCCGATCGTGCCGGTCGATGACGAGTCGTTGTTGGACTATGCACGCGCGCATCGCGTGGCAGCGGAATAAAATTCTTGTATCGATGCGTGCGCTAGCTGCCGCGTTTTGAAGACAGCGTCGCATAAGAACAATTCGCAACGATTCGTTTCGGCCCGGCCATTGAAATGTCGGACTCGAATTCCTTTATCTGCCGCGTCGAGCGGCGACGTATGATGCCGAGATTGGGCGAATGATTTCGGTAACGTCGTGCGCGAAGGGAAATTGGAAATGTACACGGTCTATTCGATGCAGCGATCCGGCAACAGCTACAAGGTCCGTCTTGCGTTGGCGCGACTTGGCATTCCCTATCGTCTCGTCGAAGTGGACATCCTCAAAGGCGAGAGCCGCACGCCCGAATTCCTCGCCAAGAATCCGAGCGGCCAAGTGCCGCTGCTCGAAGTCGCGCCCGGCCGTCACATCGCCGAGTCGAACGCCATCCTTTGGTATGTCGCCGGCGGCTCGATGCTCGCGCCCGAAGATCGCATTGCGCGCGCCGAGGCGTTGCAGTGGATGTTCTTCGAGCAGCACAGTCTCGAGCCGAACATCGGCGCGGCCTATTTCTGGCTCAACCTGATCAAAGGCGGCCGCGAACTGCAAAGCCATGCGCTCGAGGACTGGACGGAGAACGGCTACCGCGCCTTGGGCGTCATGGAGATGCATCTCGCGAAGCATCCCTTCTTTGTCTCCGGGCACTTCACCATCGCCGACATCGCGCTCTACGCCTATACGCACGTCGCCGAGCAATGCGAACTCGACCTGTCGCGCTATCCGGCGGTGCGCGACTGGCTCGACCGTGTCGCGGCCGAGCCAGGCTACGTGCCGATGGCCTGGCAGCCCGAGCTGCTCGCGCCGGCGCAATAAGGCGCGTCTTTCCCTCCCCCTTCCCACCATGCGCAAGCGCGCGTGGGTGGAGGGGGGAGCAGCTATTTACCGGTCGTTAACCACAATCACGAAAACGCCCCTGTTCGTCTTTCGGACCGCCGCAATCGGGCCGAACCCCCGCCGGTTTCCCGCCCCACGCTGACTGCGTTGGAACAAGTGATTCGTTTGCACGTTCTGGTTATGCCATGTGGAAATGCACCGAAAGCACAGGCTTCACGCCACCGCTGACGCGCCGGCTCGGTCGCGAGCGGCGGACTGTGGCCCTTGCCGAACTGGTCGCCAGCATGGGGCTCGCCGTCGCCACCGTGATCGCCGCGACGGCCGTGACGGTCGGCATCGCCCGGGCGGACGCCGCCACCAACGTTATCGACCAAGAAAGCAGCCTGTTCGCCATCGCCCTACTTTTGGGGCTGGCCTTCATTGCCATCGGCGGTCTAGCCGTGCTTCCCGACATCCACCTCCCGCATCTCCCGCGCAAGACACGGCGGGGCTGAGCAATTCCTCCATCGTCATTCCGGGTCGCGAGCGCAGCGAGCAAACCCGGAATCCAGAAACAGGAGTGGTGCTCGCGGCTGGATACCGGGCCCGGCGCTTTGCGCCGTCCCGGAATGACGGATAGCTCGGTCCAGACGCCGGCCAGCGGCCCGTTTAATGCGCGGTGATGCCGGCCTCCTTGATGATCGGCCACCATTTGGCGGCTTCTTCGTGTTCGAATTTATCAAGCGCCTCCGGTGTCTGCTCCGCCGGCGGATAGATCTCCTGCGCCAGCCCGATGAGCTTCTGGCGGGTCGCCGGATCAGCCAATGTGGCCTTCAGCGCGGCATTGAGCTTGTCGACGATCGGCTTCGGCGTGTTCTTCGGCACCCACACCGCATGCCAGAACGAGAAATAGAATCCAGGCAGCCCCGCCTCGTCGGTGGTCGGCACATCGGGCGCGGTCGCCAGGCGTGACTTAGCGGTGACGGCGAAGACTTTGATCTGCCCGGCCTTGAGCTGCTCCATGGACACCGCCGGCGTATTGAGCAGCACGTCGATCTGTCCCGACACGATCGCCTGCGTCGACTCTCCGGCGCCGCGATAGGGGATCATCTGCATCGGCGAATTGATCGCCTTCTGAAACAGGATGCCGCTGACATGGCTCGGCGAGCCGACGCCCGAATTGCCTTCGGTCGCCTTGCCGGGATTGGCCTTTATCCAGGCGATCAGTTCTTTCAGGTTGTTGGCCGCAAGCGAGCTGCGCGACACGATCAGGAAGGGCTGCGTCGCAATCAATCCAACCGGCTCAAGATCTTTCAGGACGTCGAAATTCAGCTTGTAGATGGCACCACTTGCAATGTTGGTGCCCCATTGGCCGACCAGGATCGTGTAGCCATCCGGCGTTGCATGAGCAACGCGACCGACCCCGATGGTGCCACCGGCGCCTGAGAAGTTTTCTACAATGATGGTCTGGTGAAGCGCCTGGCGCATGCCTTCAGCGACGAGCCGCGCGATGACGTCGGTCGAGCCGCCCACCCCGAGCGGAACCACCAGTGTGATCGGCCGCGACGGATAGTCGTCGGCGGCCGCAGAACCGGCGAGGCCCATGATGCATGCCAGAGCCAGCAGTACTTTTTTCATTCCATTGTCCTCCCAAAGGCGAAAAAGATGGCACGGTTGCGCGGTGCCGACAAATGCCCTGGTAATTTTCGACGGGCGGAAAACCGGCGGGCCTATTGCGCGTTAGCGGGTGGGGCATGGGAGAGGATCATGGCATCTCGGTTTCTCACGGCTGCGGTCTTCATTTGCGCCGCTCTCGGCGGCGCGCCCACCGCGGCGCAGACGTTCCATACGGCCGCCGGAGATATCACAGTGTCCACCGTGGCGGGCGGACTAGCATATCCCTGGTCACTCGCCTTCATGCCCGATGGCCGCATGCTGGTGACCGAGCGGCCCGGCCGCATCCGCATTGTCTCGCCTGACGGCAAACTGTCGAAGCCGTTCGCCGGCGTGCCGAAGGTGTTTGTCTCGGGCCAGGCCGGCTTGATGGACGTTGTGCTCGCGCATGACTTCGCGCGGTCGCACACGATCTATTTCTGCTACGCCGAACCGGTGAGTGGTGGGGCGCGCATCGCCGTCGCGCATGCACAGCTCGTGGAGGGAGATACGCCGCATCTCGATGACGTCACGGTCATCTTCCGCCAGAAAGGGCCGCCGTCAGGCGGGCTGAACATCGGCTGCCGCATGGTGCAGGCGCCGGACAACAATTTGTTCGTCACCCTCGGCGATCACTTCGCACCCAAGGCCGACGCGCAAAGGCTCGACAACGCCATCGGCAAGATCATCCGCATTCGCCCGGATGGATCGGTGCCGTCCGGCAATCCGTTCGCCGATCGTGCCGGCGCACTGCCGGAGATCTGGGCCTATGGCGTTCGGAACGCCCAAGGCCTTGCCTTCAATCCCACGACTGGCGCGCTCTGGGAGCAGGAGCACGGGCCGATGGGCGGCGATGAAATCAACATCGTCGAGCGCGGCGCGAATTACGGCTGGCCGGTCGTGAGCTTCGGCCGCAATTACGACGGCACGCCGGTCGGCGAGGGCAAACAGCACGCGCCCGGCATGGCCGATCCGATCTGGCACTGGACGCCGTCGATCGCCCCGTCCGGGATGGCTTTCTATACCGGTGATATCTTTCCGGCATGGAAGGGCAGCCTGTTCAATGGCGCGCTCAAATTCGAATACCTGTCGCGGCTCACGCTCGTGGGCGACGAAGCCGTCAAAGAAGAGCGCATGTTGCAAGGCTTGCATGAGCGCATCCGCGATGTGCGACAGGGGCCGGACGGCGCTCTCTATCTGCTCACCGACAACAGCAGAGGCCGCATTCTGCGGCTCGCGCCCGCGCGGTGAGTTGATACCGTTTCATTTTATGCAGCGGCTATAGACGACACCCTGACATTTACAGTTCCTCGCTCACACGAAAACGCAGAACACGTCCGCTGCTTTCGCGCAGGAACTGCGGTGGGCGCATGCCGTTGACCGCGTGGTCAGGGAGCTCCCATGAAAATCACCATGCCGTCGTGTACGCTGCTGCTCGCATTGTGCCAAACGGCGCAGGCAGCCGATCCCACCTTTCATACCTCAGCCGGTGACGTCACCATCTCTTCCGTCGGGCGCGGACTGGAATTCCCCTGGTCGCTCGCCTTCATGCCCGACGGCGAAATGCTGGTCACCGAACGGCCCGGCCGCATGCGCATCGTTGCGCGCGACGGGCGTGTGTCGCCGCGCATCATCGGCATTCCGGCTGTCTTCGCGCAAGGCCAATCGGGCCTGGAGGACGTCATCCTCGCGCGCGATTTCGCCAAGTCCCACACCATCTTCTTCTGCTACGGCGAAGCCGCCGACGGCGGCGGACGCATCGCGGTCGCACGCGCGAAGCTGGTCGCCGACGAGACGCCGCATCTCGAGGCGGTGAAGACGATCTTCCACCAGAAGGGGCCTGTTACGCGCGGCACGTCGATCATCAACATCGGCTGCCGCATGGCGCAGGCGCCCGATGGCAATCTCTTCGTCACGCTCGGCGATCACTCCGCCAACAGTATCCAGGCGCGCCCGGCGCAGGCGCTCGACAACCACATCGGCAAGATCATCCGCATCAGGCCCGACGGCTCGGTGCCGCCCGACAATCCCTTCGTGAAGAAGCCGGGCGCTCTGCCGGAGATCTGGGCCTATGGCATCCGCAATTCGGAAGGCCTTTCCTTCAATCCGGCCACCGGCGCGCTCTGGGAGCAGGAGCACGGACCGATGGGCGGCGACGAGATCAATATCATCGAGAAGCGCGGCAATTACGGCTGGCCGGTTGTCAGCTTCGGCCGCAATTATGATGGCTCTCCGGTCGGCGACGGCAACCAGCACGCCGACGGCACGATCGACTCGGTCTGGCACTGGACGCCGTCGATCGCGACCTCGGGCATGATGTTCTATACCGGCGATCTGTTTCCGCAGTGGAAGGGCAGCCTGTTCAACGGCGCGCTCAAACATCACCTCGTGTCGCGCGTGACTCTCGACGGCGACAAGGCGCTGAACGAGGAACGCATGCTGCAAGACTTGAACGAGCGCATCCGCGATATACGCCAGGGGCCGGACGGCGCGATCTATCTGCTCACCGACAATACCGAGGGCCGCATCTTGCGGATGGCGCCGGCGGGCAAGTGAGCGTCACGCCTCACAACGGCCCCGTGCCGAGCCAGAAGAGTCCAGCCGCAATGGTCAGGATCGTAAGCGGCGCGCCGATCACGAAATAAGAACGGAAATCGAGATCGACGTCGCGCGCTTTGGCCCGCTGCGCCACGATGAGATTGGCGACCGAGCCGACCAAGGTGAAATTGCCGGCGAGCGTAGCGCTCATCGCCACCACCAGCCAGGCGCGCTGCGGATCGTGCAACTGCGCGACGAAGGGCTTGAGCACCAGTACGGCCGGCACATTGCTGACGATGTTGGAGAGCACCGCGGTGATGACGCCGAGCCAGGCCGCCTTGTCCAGGTGCAAAGCGCCGACGAGTTCAGTGACATTCGGCGCGATGACCGTCTTCTCCAGACCGGCAACGACGATGAAGAGGCCGACGAACATCACCAGCAGAGGCCAGTCGATCTCGCGATAGATCTTCTGCGGGCTGACCCGCCGCGTCAGAAGGAGAAAGGCGCCTCCGATGATCGCCACCTTGGCGACCGGCTGACCGAGAAAGAACATCACCACCATCACGGCGACGACCAGCACCGTCTTGATCAGAAGCGGCGCATGATAGTGCTCCGCCGCGGGCCCGGCAGGGAGCACGTCGCGGGTAAGGAAGTCGCGCCGGTAGACGATGACGATCAGGATCAGCGTCGCGAGCAGCCCGAAGGCGGCCACCGGCGCCAGCGCCAGCGTAAAGGCGGTATAGGAAATCCCGGACAGGCTGCCGATGATGATGTTCTGCGGATTGCCGGTGATGGTGGCCACGCTGCCGATGTTCGACGCCATGGCGATCGCCAGCAGATAGGGAATCGGATTGCGCTTCACCCGGCCGACGACGTCGAGCACCAACGGCGTCATTACCAGGCAGATCGCGTCATTGACCAGGAAGGCCGACAGCACGCCGGACGCCAGCACGAGGGCGGCGAGCAGGGCCAAAGGATGCCGCACGTGAGTCGCGATCCAGCCATTGACCAGGCGGAAGAAGCCGGACACGCGCAGATTGGCGACCACAATCATCATGCCGAGCAGCAGCGTGATGGTGTTGAGATCGACGGCGCGGTAGGCCTCGTCGAGCGATAGAACGCCCGCGCCGACCATCAGGCTGCCGCCGAGCAGCGCCGCGCCGGCACGGTCAATGCGGTAAACGGGGACCTTCCCGAGCGCGACGATCACATAGGTCGCTGCGAAGATCGCCACGGCGACCGCGGTTGTGAGTTCGGGCATGCAAAGTCCGGGCGTCGTGAATCGTCGCGGCATCGTGCCCGGCGCGGCGACCGGCGTCCACCCGACATGGCCGTGTCACCCCTGCGTCACGAGTCTGCGTTAGCAAAACCGCGCTTCAAATGTTTTTGTGTAGCGCGTAGCATCCTGATGCGGTCCCGCGGCTGACCCTCGCCGGGATCGCATTTTTTTTGTCGGTCCGCGCAGCCGGTTCCGCAGGAGTTGTTCCGGGCGCATCGGCCCCCGTGCTAGCGTGCCGGCATCACATGCGGGCCTTAGCCTGCACCGACCGGGAACGCCACGATGCATCGTCTTCGTCTAATTGCCGCCTTTGCCGCAGTCCTCATCTCCGGTGCCGGCGCCGCCGGAGCGCAGCAGAAGCAGCCGCCGGCACAGCCGGCACCTCAGGCCGCGCCGGTAAAGCCGTACAAGACGGTCGCCGTGACCTTGCCGAAGCCGATGACGGATACCGGTCTCGAAGACCTGCGCAAACAGATCGGCGCGGCGGCGGAGAAGAAGGAGCGCGCCGCGCTGGCCGGTCTCGTGGTGGCGAAGGGCTTTTTCTGGGAGCGCGAGAACGGCGACGGCGCCGACAAGGCGAAGTCCGGCGTCGACAATCTGTCCGCCGCGCTCGGCCTCGGCAACAAAGACGGCGCCGGCTGGGACATGCTCGCCGGCTATGCGGAAGAGCCCACTGCGGCGCCCTCGCCGCAGCACAACGGGGCCCTCTGCGCGCCGGCAGATCCGACCTTCGACGGCCCTGCCTTCGATGCGCTGCTCAAGGCGACGCAGACCGACGTCGGCGAATGGGGCTATCCGGTGTCCCCCAATATCGAGGTGCATGCCGCGGCGCAGGCCAACGCGCCGGTGATCGACAAGCTTGCACTCGCTTTCGTGCGCGTGATGCCGGAGGCAAGCACCAATGCGCCGAGTTGGCTGCGCATCGTCACGCCCGCCGGCAAGGTCGGCTTCGTGTCGATCGACTCGATCGCGCCGATCGGCAACGACCAGATCTGCTACGTGAAGGACGGCAGCGCCTGGAAGATCGGCGGCTACATCGGCGGCGGGGATGGGCAGTAGTGCTCGTGTCCCGGGCGAGGCGCGGCGTGAGCGCATAAGCGCGTTTAGGCGCGTCTTCGACGCGCTATTGCGAACGGTGCGCCGCAGACGTCCGGGTCCGCGTCGCAACATTTCATGTTGCGCCGCGCCCGGGACATGCAGCGCCTCACCCATATCTCAACTTCAAGCCCAAAATCGGCATCATCAGCGCCAGCGTCACGCCGCCCGAGCCGATCAGCGGCCAGTCGCCCAATGCGAGGCCATAGACAAGCCACAGCACCATGCCAATGGTGAAAGCGGCGTTCGCCGACAACGACAGCGCGCGCGTGTCCTTCTCGCGCAGTACTTTGAGCGCCTGCGGCAGCCAGCACAGCGTGGTGAGCACGGCGCCGGCAGCGCCGATGATGTCGGTGAGTGAGGCGAGCAGCATGGGATTGCCATACCGTCGATTCGATTATTCAGTATGACAATGAATCGCTCGGACATGTCCTCGCCCCGCCGTCTCGTCTGCGCGCGCTGTGGCACCGCCTTCGATTGCGGCCTGGGCGGCCCCTGCTGGTGCGCCGAGGAGGCCTATCGGTTGCCGCTGCCGGAGGCGGGCGGCGGCGATTGCCTGTGCCCGGGCTGCCTGCGCCGACTCGCCGCCGCGCAGAAGGCCCCGGTAACCTGATCGTAACGCCGCCGACGGCATCTCTCGCCTTCAGGCAGGCTCCGATGGCGACCGCTACACCCATCCACGAGGCGCACCGTGACGTCCTCAAGGCGTTCGCGATCCTCGGCGCCTTCTTCCTCACCGCCGCCGCGGGCGTCTATCTCTATGGTCTCGACCTGCGGCCCGCGTTCCCGCGCGACGGCTCGGGCCTCGTCGTCGGCCGCGATTTCCTGAACTTCTGGATGTACGGGCACGCCGCCACGCTGCCGAACCCGGGCCGCTGGTACGATCCCGTCGCCTATCAGGACGCGCTTGCCGCGGTGCTCGGGCCGAACTATCCGGGGCAGAACTGGTCCTATCCGCCGACCATCATGCTGATCGCCGCGCCGTTCGCGCGGCTCTCTTATCTGCTGGCGCTGCTGTGCTGGACCGTGCTGAGCCTCGCCATCTTCGTGAGCACCGCCGCGCGTTGGCTCAACGACGGGCGCGCGTTGTTCGCACTCGCTGTGTCGCCGGCCGCCGTGTTCTGCCTGATGTCAGGCCAGAGCTCGTTCCTCTCCACCGCGATCCTGATCGGCGTCTTCACGCTCATCGACCGCAGGCCGCTGATCGCCGGCGTGCTGATCGGCCTCCTGACATTGAAGCCGCAACTCGGCCTGCTCTTTCCCGTCGTGCTGATCGCGTCGGCGCGCTGGCGCGTCTTCGCCGCCGCCGCCGTCACCGCGCTGGCACTGGCGGCGCTTGCCGCTGCTGTGTTCGGGCCACAGGCCTGGATCGACTTCGTCACGGGCGGTCTGCCGACGCAGAACATCGTGCTGACCGATCCCGAGGGCATCGCCACGCCCTTCTATCCGACCGTGTTCATGAATCTGCGCGGCATCGGCATGAGCTACGCCGCCGCCATGACGGTGCAAGCCGCCATCGCCGCTGCCGCCGTCGCGGCCCTTGCCTGGGCCTTTTACTGCCGCCGCAATGCCGATCCGCGCCTGCTGTTCGCGCTCTTCGCCGCCTGCTCAATCGCCGCTGTGCCCTATTTCGCGCTCTACGACACGCTGGCGCTCACGGCCGCCGCCATGGGCCTGCTCTCGGGCGGCTTCCTGCGCACACGCGGCGCCTGGCTCACGCGGCTGATCTATTGGCTGCCGCTGCTGCAGATCGGGTTAGGCACACTGCACATTCCCGGGCCGGCGCTGATCGCGCCCGCCTTCGCGCTCTATCTGGTGCAGCGGCTCAAGGGTATGCGCAGCGCCGCCGCCGAACCGCTCCCCGCGCCGGTCTAATCCGCTCGCCGACCCCGGGGACAAAGCCACGCCCTTTCGTCTATAGAAAGGCGGCCGCGTCCGCGGCAGGGACCTTTCACGAGAGACGCCATGATCGACTTTTATGCGCTGACTAGCCCGAACGTGCAGAAGATCTTCATCATGCTCGAGGAGTGCGAGCTGCCCTACAACACCAAGCTGGTGGATGTGTGGGCCGGCGATCAGTTCACGCCCGAGTTCACCAAGATCAATCCGTTGCAGAAAGTGCCGGCGATCGTCGATCATGACGGCCCCGGCGGCGCGCCCTACACCGTGGTCGAGTCCGGCGCGATCCTGATGTATCTGGCTGAAAAGACCGGCAAATTCATCCCCCACGATCCGGTCAAGCGTTATGACACCATCCAATGGCTGATGGTGCAGATGGCCAATATCGGGCCGATGTGCGGACAGCTCGTGCACTTCTCCCGGTTCGCCGGCCCGGGCCAGGACTACGGCCACGCCCGCTACCGCACCATGGTCAACAAGCTGTTCGATCTCTACGAGCAGCGGCTGGCTGCGCACCCCTACGTCGTCGGCGACGAGTACAGCATCGCCGATATCGCCGCCTTCCCCTGGCTGCGCAATGTGGAGTTGCTCGGCATCGACCTCTCGATGCGCCCGCACGTCAAGGCCTGGGTGGAGAAGATCGCGGGGCGCGACGCGGTCAAGCGTGCTCTGGCCAAGGTCGCCACTATTAAGTCGGTGCGCGACACGGCGACCGAGGATGCCAAGGACCGCTATTTCGGCCGCGGGAAGTACGCACGGGCGTGAGCACTGCTTCTCTCCGTCATCCTGAGATGCGCGCCGAAGGCGCGCCTCGAAGGGTGACGGAGAGGCGGGCACGAAGGGCAAGCTGAACGCGCGTTAATGCCCATGCCACGCTCTCGACACGAAGCGCCCCTAAACAGCGCCGCAAATCGACCCTATAAGAACCGATGAGACACTCAGCGCGCGGCGCCGGTTGCGTCGCGCGCGCCCGTATTGGGGATAGCGATGTTCCGGCCCTTCGAGCGCTGGGTGAAGACGACGGTGCTGCCCGGCGAGTCAGTCACGCCGCCGGCGGGACTGGTCGCGTTCTATTGGCACTTCGCCCGCCAGACCAAGGGCGTATTCGTCGCGCTGTTCGCGGTCGGCTTCGCCGTCGCCCTGCTCGACGTGATGATCCCCGTGTTCATCGGCAAGGTGGTCACTCTGGTGACCCGCACCAAGCCGGAGGATTTGTTCACCGACGCCGGCACCATGCTGCTCGGCATGGGCGCCGTGCTGCTGTTCGTGCGGCCCGCCGTCTACGTCGCGCAGCAGTTGGTGATGAACCAGGCCATCGCCGCCAACGTCTCCAACCGCATCCGCTGGCAGAACCACTGGCACGTGGTGCGGCAGTCCTGGGCGTTCTTCCAGAACGACTTCGCCGGCCGCATTGCCAACCGCGTGATGCAGACCGGCCCGGCAATCCGCGAAAGCCTAGTCGCGCTGCTTACCGCGGTCTGGTTTATCCTGATCTACGGCACCTCGTCGCTGATCCTGCTCGCCTCGGCCAATGCCTGGCTGGCGCTGCCGATCGTGCTGTGGTTCGTGAGCTATGTCGTCATGCTGCGCTGGTTCGTGCCGCGTATGCGCGACCGCTCGAAGACGACGTCGGAAGCGCGCTCGATGCTCACCGGCCGCATCGTCGACACCTATACGAACATCGTCACGGTGAAGCTGTTCGCCCGCGCCAAGGACGAGGACGCCTATGTGCGCGAGGCGGTCGATCACCACACCGGCCAGTTTCTCAGTCAGGTGCGGCTGAACACGATGTTCGGCCTCACGCTGAACGTACTCAACGCGGCGCTGATCACCGGCACCGGCGCCTTCGCTATCGTGCTCTGGCGGCAGGGCCATATCGGGGTCGGCACGGTCGCGATGGCTTTGCCGATGACGACGCAGATCGTCGCTGCCTCGGGCTGGGTGGCGTGGCAGGTGACCGGCATCTTCGAGAACATCGGCGTGGTGCAGGAAGGCATGATGACGATCGCCCGCCCGCATACGCTGGTCGACGATCCCAAGGCGCCGCCACTTTCGGTCACGCGCGGCCAGGTCGTCTTCGACAACGTCCGCTTCGGCTATGGCCGCGAGCGCGGGCTGATCGACGCGCTCACCCTCGACGTGAAGCCGGGCGAGAAGATCGGGCTCGTCGGCCGCTCCGGCGCCGGCAAGTCGACACTGGTCAATCTACTCTTGCGCTTCTTCGATCTCGAAGGCGGCCGCATCCTCATCGACGGCCAGGACATCGCGGCCGTGACGCAAGAGAGCCTGCGCTCGGAGATCTCCGTCGTGACGCAGGACACCTCGCTCCTGCATCGCTCGATCCGCGACAATATCCGCTACGGCAAGCCCGGCGCGACCGATGCCGAGATCGTCGCCGCTGCCGAGATGGCGCACGCGCACGAGTTCATCCTGGGGCTCGAGGATCAGAACGGCCGCTTCGGTTACGACGCGCATGTCGGCGAGCGCGGCGTGAAGCTCTCAGGCGGCCAGCGCCAGCGCATTGCGATTGCGCGCGTGATCCTGAAGAACGCGCCGATTTTGGTGCTGGATGAAGCGACCTCCGCGCTCGACAGCGAAGTCGAAGCCGCGATCCAGTCGAGCCTTGGCACGCTGATGCAGGGCAAGACGGTGATCGCCATCGCGCACCGGCTTTCGACGATTGCGCAGATGGACCGCCTGGTGATCATGGATCACGGCCGCATAGTCGAGCAGGGCTCGCACGAGAGCCTCTTGCGCACCGGCGGCCACTACGCGTCGCTGTGGCGCCGCCAGTCCGGCGGCTTCATCGACGTCGAGACCGAGCAGCAGGCGGCGGAGTAACGCTCTTATCCCTTCCCCGATTGCGGGGGAGGGATAAGAAAAGCCGTCATCCTCCTGTCATGAATACCGCCGCCACTCGCTGAAATTTCGTCAGCGAGAGGACGCACGCCCATGACCGCCGCCGCCGATCTAGCCGACGCCACCCCGGCCACCGGAATCGTCTGGATCTATCGCTTCCTGCCCGACGGCACCGCGCAGACGATCCCCAACGACAGAGTGGACGAGGCGCTGGCCGAGCACGGTGCCGGCTGGACCTGGGTGCATCTCGGCCTTGCCGACACGCGTTGCCGCGCCTGGATCGCGCAGGCGCCGGTGTCCGAGCTCGCCCGCGAAGTGCTGGCCGGCCCGGACCAGCACGTGCGACTCGACATCCTCGGCGACGAGATCGTCGGCGTCGTGCCCGACCTGCACCAGGATTTCGCCAAGCCGGGCGAAGACCTCGTACGGCTGCGCTTCGTGATGACCGAGCGCATGCTGATCACGGCGCGACAGAAGCCAGTGCATTCGGTCGAGAACACGCGCCGCGCGTTGGAGAGCGGCAAGCGCTTCCCCACCGCAGTGTCGTTCCTCGACGCGGTGATCGACCAGTTCGCCGACGCCATCGGCCGCATGGCCGAAACGCTCGGCGCCGAGCTCGACAGCGTCGAGGATCACGTGATGCACGACGAGCCGGTGGACGAACGCCACAAGATCAGCCGCGTGCGCATGCAGTCGGTGCGCGTGCATCGCCAGCTCGCGCAGTTGCGTACCATGTTCCACCGGCTCGAACCACGCGTCGGGCCGACAATGCGCCGATCGCTCAGACGATCCGCACGCTGGCGCAGAAGCTCGACTCCATCGACCACGAGGTCGGTTCGCTGCATGAGCGCGCGCGGCTCCTGCTCGACGAGATCGACGCCAAGATGACGGCGGTGACCAACCGCCGGCTGTTCACGCTGTCGATCCTCAGCGCCTGCCTGCTGCCGCCGACTTTGGTGACCGGCTTCTTCGGCATGAACACCAAGGACCTGCCCCTTGCAGGCACCGACGGCGGAACCTGGCTTGCGCTCGCCGTCGCGGCTGTTTCCGGCGGCGCCTGCTATTGGGCGCTGCGACGGATGCAGGCGTTCTAATTGGCCGGCAGACGGCGCAACGCCTCCGCCGTCTCCGTATCCGCCGGGAAGAACGATTCGATCGCCAATTCCGACAGCGTCACGTCGACCGGCGTCCCGAATATCGTCGTCGTGCTGAAAAACGAGAGCGTGCCGTTGTCGGTCACAAGTTGCAGCGGCACGACGACACCGCCGAATGTGTCAGTCGATCGTGGCGGCGTGCGGCTGACCGGCGCCGGATAGCCGCGCAGTTCCTCCATTAACGCCATCAGCGTGGCATCGGCGGTCACCTCGATCTGCTGACGCAGGCGCTCGAGAAGATGAGCGCGCCATTCGTTGAGATTGGCGATGCGTGGCGCCAGGCCCTGCGGATGCAGGCTCAGCCGCAGCACGTTCACCGGCGGCTTGAGCAGCAGCGCATCGGCGCCGGCAAGCAGCGGCGCCACCGCGCGATTAGCGTTGACCAGCGTCCAATGCCGGTCGATGGCCAGCGCCGGATAAGGCTCGTGCCCTTTGATCACAAGGTCCACGGCCGCGCGCGCGTGCTGCAAGGCCGGATCGGTGAGCGGACGCTGCGCATAGACGGGGGCATAGCCGGCCGCGATCAGCAACGTATTGCGGTCGCGTAAGGGCACATCGAGGCGGTCGCAGAGATGCAGCACCATCTCACGCGAGGGCTGCGCCCTGCCCGTTTCGACGAAGCTCAAATGCCGCGTCGAAATCTCAGCTTCGAGCGCGAGGTCCATCTGCGTCATGCGCCGGCGCTGCCGCCATGCGCGTAGACGGCCGCCGACGTCCTGGGGCTGTGTCGTGGTCGTTTGCATGGCCGCACCTTACCAGAGCGGAACACGCCCTCCATGACCTCGCAGGTAATCGACCCGCCTCTCCGGCTGCGCGAGAACGGCGTCAAGGCCGGTTACCGAGGACCGCGCCCGCAACCGAAGGAGTCGCATCATGACGACCGCATCCAACGGCAAGCTCGTCGAACTCGTCGATCGCTACATCGCCATCTGGAACGAAACCGACGCCGAAGCGCGCCGCAACCTGATCGCCTGGACCTACACCGAGGACGCCCGTTATCTCGATCCGGTCCTGCAAGGCGAAGGCCGCGACGGCATCGACGCGATGGTGAAGGCCGTGCACGAGCGCTTCCCCGGGCACAGGTTCGCGCGCACGAGTGATGTCGACGCGCATCATGACCGCGCGCGGTTCGCCTGGGAGCTCGGGCCGGCCGGCAGCCCCGCGCTGGTGAAGGGCATCGACTTCGCCACGCTGTCCGAGGACGGCAAGCTGCACAGCGTCACCGGCTTCTTCACCCAGGTGCCGGCAGCGGCGCAATAACGGCATGGCGGACGAGCGATGGGGCGGCGATTCTGCCTCATCGCGTCGCTGTTTCGCGGGCAGCGCTTTCCGATTGCAACTACTAATTGAGTGAGTCAGACTGCCCACCCAAGGGGCGTTCCCTGTCTTACTGTCTTACGGCGGGGGCCTGCGCGACGTCGCGGATGGCGCTCACAAGCCGAAGACCGTTTGCGGTGCCGATGCTCTTGCGGAGGGCTGGCAATGGCTGCGCCGACCAAGACTGCATTCGACGTTGTCGCGAGATACGAGCTTCCCCAGGGATGGAAGTCGCCGTTCAAACAGGATGACGACAAGAACTCGGGAAAGGACGGCTGGATCGCACCCTGTCTATTTCACCGAGGCGCGCATCGACAAAGTCGAGAACCCACGGCGAATCGATGTTGTGCGCGGACCGGGCGGCGAACCGCCCGAAGACATGCTGGTCTTATGGGATGACATAAACGCCACGGCCAGGATGGTGGTCGCGCTGTTCGCGCATGACGCCGACAGACGTAAACACCTCTTCGAAGGTCTCGACATCGCGACGACAAGCGGCCTTATCGGTCCGGACAGCCGCGTGAGCGTGGGCCGCCGCAATCTCAACCAGGTGAAATCAAATCTCGTCGACGAGTTTCCGGCGGCGCGAGACCGCCTATGGAAATAATATTTCATCACGTTGCTGATCATGCTGCTGATCTGTCTGCCGATCGGCGGCGCCATTTTCTATACGTCACTGAACGGCCACTGGAACGTGCCGAAGCCTGATACCAAGGGAACCTTCGATGCCATCGTGATCGCCCTTCTGGCGCTGTTCTGGATTCCCGTCGGCGCTGCCTTCGGCATCTTCCTCGAATTCATCTTCAGCGTGGACCGGCAGATCCCGTTCGAGGGACTGTCGGCGATCAATCCGGCCCGTTGGCGTCCCGGCCAGCAATTCATCAACATCGTCCTCACCGCATGGGTTTTCGCTTTCGTGATGGGTATCAACGCCTTCCGGATCGGCGTCATGGCTGTGCTGCTGAACGACTTCGCCAGCACGAAGCCTTACCTCTCGTTTCTGGTCGGCTTCATCAGAGGCTTCTCGTTTCCTTACGTGCGCGACATCCTTTACAAGCTCAAGCCGACGGTGCGTGGGGCGGCTGTCCCCTGATCGGCGCGCCATTTCGAAACCGGTTCCGCCAGGCAGATCGCGGTTGATTTCCGCAGCATGCCGGTCTGGAATGCCGCCTTTCCTTGCCGGACGGGCCCCATGAAAACCAGCACAAGCCGCATCCTCACTACGCATACCGGCAGCCTGCCGCGCACGCAGAAGGTCATTGATCTCCTCCTGGCTGAGCAGTTGCAACGGGGCGCGCACCGCGTTGAATTGCATGCGGCCGTGCGCGAGGCGATTGCGCTTGTGGTGAAGAAGCAGGTCGAATGCGGCATCGACATCGTCAATGACGGCGAGCAGGGGCGCACCGATTACACCGTGCATGTGCTCGGCCGCCTCACCGGGTACGAAGGCGAGAGCTCGCCCCCGATGGGCACCGGCGACGAGGAGTTTCCCGAGCTTGCCGCCCAGCTCAAGCAGTTCGCCTCGCCGTTCCAACATCGCCCAACGTGCTCGGGCGATGTCGGCTGGAAGGACTGGGCGGCAGCGCAGGCCGACATCGACATGTCGAAGGAGGCGATGAAGGGCATGAAGGCCGAGGACATCTTCATGACAACGCCCTCGCCCGGGCAGATCGCGCGCTATCTCAAGAACAGACACTACAAGACCGAGGAGGCCTATGTCTTCGCGCTCGCCGACGTGATGAAACGCGAATACAAAGCGATCGTCGACGCCGGCTTCATCCTCCAACTCGATTGCCCCGATCTGGCGATGCTGCGGCACATGGTCTATCTCTCCCTGCCGCTCGTGGAATTCCGCAAGATCATCGCTGTCAACGTCGCCGCGCTCAATCACGCGGTGGCCGACATCCCCGCCGACCGCGTGCGCATGCACGTGTGCTGGGGCTCGACCATGGCGCCGCGCCATACCGACGTGCCGCTCAGGGACATCATCGACATCGTGCTGTCCGCGAAGCCAATGGCCGTGTCCTTTCCTGCCGCCAATGCGCGGCATGAGCACGAATGGAAGATCTGGCGCGAGGTGAAGCTGCCTGCCGGCAAGGTGATCATCCCCGGCGTCATCGACTCCACCGTCAACACCGTCGAGCATCCGGAGGTGGTCGCCGACCGCATCCTGAATTTCGCCAATGTGGTCGGCCGCGAGAACGTCATCGCCGGCGTCGATTGCGGCTTCGGCACTTTTGCCGGAAGGGTGCAGGTCGATACCAAGATCGTCTGGATGAAGCTTCAGTCGCTTGCCGAAGGCGCGGCACGGGCGTCCGCGCAGTTGTGGGCCAAGGCGGCTTGATGGTCATTCCGGGGCGCGCCGAAGGCCTGAGCGCCCTGGAATGACGAGATCTATCGTCCCGCCTTATTCCCCCCGTGTCGCCGCAGCACTGTCGCCTCCAGCGCCTGGATGCCGAGAAACAGCACCGACGAGATTACCGCCAGCACGACGATAGCCGTCATCACCAGGTTCATCTGGAATATCTGGCTGCCGTAGTTGATCAGATAGCCGAGCCCGGCCTTCGCCGCCTGGAATTCGCCGACGATGACGCCGACCAGCGCCAGCCCGATGTTCACCTTCAAAGCCGAGATCATGGTCGGCACGCTGCCCGGCAGCACGATCTTGGTCAGCACCTTGAAGCGCGAGGCGCCGAACAGCCGCACCAGCTTGATCTTGTCGGGATCGATCGCCTGGAAGCCGGTATAGAGCATCAGGATGGTCACGAAGACGCTGATCGCGATGGCCATCGCGTAGATCGACGCCACGTCGCCCAGCCAGATGAAGAAGATCGGCACCAGCGCGATTTTCGGCACCGCGTTCACCACGACGATGAACGGGTCGAGTACGCGATAGAGATAAGGCGACCACCACAAAGCGACGGCGCATAGCGTTCCCAAAACCATGCCGCCGACGAAGCCGACGATCGTCTCGGAGAATGTGGTCCAGGTGTGCGTCAGCAGGCTGCCGTCCTCCAGCATCGACATGAAGGTGCGCGCGACGGCGGACGGATAGCTGGTGAGCATCGGGTTGATCCAGCCGGCGCGCGGCGCGACCTCCCAAAGCACCAGCGTCGCGACGACGAGGCCGATCTGCCAGAGCTGGATCGAGAAGGCGCGCCGCCGCAGCGATTGCAGATAGGCGGTGTAGGCCTCGCTGCGTGGCACCGGCATAGTCACGCCCGGCTTGCCGGTCGTGTCGTGCGGAAGCTGCGCCGTCACTGCGTTCTTGGCCATCTCGCGCCTCTTAATTCACTTCGTGCAGGTCGAGCTCGTCCCAGACGGTCTGGAAATAGCCGGCGAACTCGCTGCACTTGCGCGCCTCGAACGGTGTCGGCCGGGTTTCGCCGAAGCTCGGGAAGTTGATGCGGTGCTCGCACTTGATGCGCCCCGGCCGCCGGCTCATGACGACGACGCGGTCGGCCATGCTGATCGCTTCGCCGATGTCGTGCGTGACCAGGATGATGGTCTTGTTTTCGTCGCGCAGGATCGCCGCGATCTCGTCGGACAGCGCCAGCCGCGTCTGGTAGTCGAGCGCCGAGAATGGCTCGTCGAGCAGCAGGAGATCCGGCTCGCAGCAAAGTGTGCGCGCCAGCGCCACGCGCTGGCGCATGCCGCCGGACAATTGGCTCGGCAGCGCATTGACGAACTCGCCGAGGCCGTAGCGCGTGAGCAGGTCGAGCGCGCGCTGCCGCGCCGCGCGCTTGTCGAGCTTCAACAGCTCGGCCCCGATCAGCACGTTGTCGATGATGGTGCGCCAGTCGAGCAGCGTGTCCTTCTGGAACATGTAGCCGACGCGCGGCGACGGCGCGGTCACTTCATTGCCATCGATGGCGATCGAGCCGCGCGACGGCTTGAGCAGTCCCGAGACAAGCGACAAGAGCGTGCTCTTGCCGCAGCCGGACGAGCCGACGATGGCGACGAACTCGCCGCGCTGCACGGCGAGATTGATGTTGGACAGCGCCAGCGTCTCGCGCTCGGGCGTGAAGTAGTTGAGCGTCACGCCCTGGATCGCCACCGCCGGCGTCGCCGAATCCGTCTCCAGCATGGTCATCGCTCCACCGCCGTCTGGCCTTACTGCGTCGCCAGCTTCTTCTGCGCCTTCTCGGCGAAGCTGGTGTCGACCAGCTTCTCGTAAGGCGCCACCTTGTCGGCGGGCAGCGTGCCGCCGCTCACCATGATCTCCTGCGCCTTCATCAGGCCGTCTTTGTCGACCAGCGGATTGGTCGCCCAGATCGGCACGCCCTGCGTGCGGTAGCGATTGACCACGATCGTGTTGTCGTCGACGGTCATGCCGGGGAAGAACGGCGTGACGGCCTCCGCGACGTCCTTGACGCTCGCGGTCTGCACCCAGGCCTGCGCTCGGGCGATGGCGTTGGTCCATTTCTGTGCGATGTCGCCATGCGCGGCGAGCCAGCTCTTCTTGGCGAAGAACAACGTGTAGTCGGCGCGGCCGACCTGCTTGCCGATCGACGTAACGAGGTGGGCGTTGCCCGACAATTCCATCTTCGTCAGGTTGGGCTCGTTGAAAATGGCGAAATCGCCCTGCCCCGCGATCCAGGCGCCGTCGCGTGCCGTCTGGCCGATATTGGTGACGACGCCCTTGATCGTCGCGGGATCGACTTTGTGCAGCTTCATCGCGTATTCGAGGTAAAGCTCCGGCGTGCTGCCCGGGCGCCAGCCGATGACCTTCTTGCCGTTGAGCATCGACCAGTCGAAGTTGTCGATCTTCTTGCGCGAGGCGAGGAATAGCCCGTCCGTCGCCGTCAGCGCGCAAAAGATGATCGGCTTGTCGGGCGACTCGCCGTTGTAGATGTAGATCGGCACTTCCGGCCCCGCGAGCGCGAAGTCCGCTTGGCCCGAGAGCACCAGCGCGCCGGCGCGGTCGCCGCCGTTGGCGGTCACGAGCTCTACGTCGAGCCCCTCGTCTTTGACGAAGCCTTTGGCGAGCGCGACGTACATCGGAACATAAAATTGCGAGCGGACCACTTCCGCCATCTTCACCTTGATGAGCTCGGCGGCATGTGCCGTGGTGAAACTGACATTGGCGAGCAGCGCGATCCCTGCGGCCAACTTCATCGCGGTCTTGATCATCAGTGCTGTTCCCCTGTGCACGCTGCGGACGCTAAGCGTTGCAACAGACGTGCCAAGCGTAAGAACGGCCACACTATTCGGGGAACAGACGCGCAGGCCGGCGACGCCGGTGCCGCGCGAGACGCGCCATCCGCTCATTGCGTGTGCACACGCGCCCACCGGCTGAGCACGTATCGATCATGAGGCGCTTAGGATGGATTTGCAGATTTGCTCTATCGCGGCTCATAATCGCGCGTCCGTGGGCCGCGCAACTGACCCGGCATACGGCATAAGAATTGCTGGGCTTACGCACTCGGCACGCCACACACCGCCAGCGTGCCCGCACTCCAGGCCGGCAAGCATGCCCGCCATGTGCCGATGGTCCGGGCGGATGCCAGGAGTTGCCGATGCATTCCTTCTCGATCCCTGCCGATCTCACCGAACGCGTGATCAAGCGCGCGGGGCGCGCGCATCCCTTCGACACGCTGGACGCATCGAAGGCGGCCTTCGTCGTCGTCGACATGCAGAACTACTTCGTGCACCCGGATTATCAGGGCGCGGTTCCGATGGCGCAGGGGATCGTGCCGCACATCAACCGCCTCGCCGCGGCGACGCGCGCGGCCGGCGGCCACGTGATCTGGATCAAGAACGCCACCAACGACACACGCGAGAGCTGGTCGGTGTTCCACGACTGGCTGATGACCCCGGAACGGCGCGACCGCCGCTACGAGACCATGGACACCGCGCATGAAGGCCATGCGCTGTGGCCGAAGCTCGACGCGCGGCCGGAAGATGCGCAGATCGTCAAGAAGCGCTTCAGCGCCTTCATCCAGGGCTCGTCGGACATCGTGCCCTATATGCGCGGCCGCGGCATCGATACCGTGTTCATCGGCGGCACTGCCACCAACGTCTGCTGCGAAAGTTCTGCGCGCGACGCCATGATGCTGAACTTCAAGACCATCATGGTGTCGGATGCCTGCGCGACCTACACCGATGAAGAGCACGCCGCGACGCTGACGACGTTCTATTCCATCTTCGGCGACGTGCAGACTGTCGACGAGACGATCGCCTCGCTCGACCGCGGCAAGACCGCCGCGGTGGCGTGAGCTAGCGCCACGCACTAACCTCGATCCGTCACCCTGAGCAACCATTAAACGATGGCGAGGCTCGGGGTCCATGGTGTGCCGCGAGCGAGGACGGTGTTGGCGTAGATGACGAGCTTTCTGGCGCAGGCGACGAGAGCGACTTTGTGAGGCTTTCCGGCGGCCACAA
>DASXOK010000229.1:0-2641 GCA_036494425.1 Pseudolabrys sp. | reverse complement strand
CTCGCCTCGGCCCAGTTCTACCTCGGCGTGATGTCTTATGCGGGCCTCGGCGTGACGCCCGACATGAAGCGGGCGCGGATTTTCTTTCGCCTCGCGGGCGAACAGGGGCACGTCCGCGCGCAGGCGCTACTCGGCATCATGTCCATGGAGGGCACCGATACCCCGGCGAACGCCGCCGAGGCGCGGCGATGGTTCGAATACGCCGCCGCGCAAGGCGATCTCGAATCGCAATTCCGGCTGGGTTTGATGTGCAGCGCGGATCGGCAAGAGACCGATCAGGACACGCGCGAGAAACTCGACTGGTTTCGCCGCGCCGCCGACGGCGGGCACGCGACGGCGCAACTGATCATGGGCATCTCATGCCGCTCGGGCAGGGACATGCCGAGGGATCTCGTCGAAGCCTACAAGTGGCTGAGCCTGGCCGCGTCGCGTGAGGCGTCGGATGAGAATCGCACGACGGCCATCCACGAATGCGAGGCGACGGCGGCGCAAATGACCTCGGCTCAATTGGCGGACGCACAGCGCCGGGCTCGGGCCTGGATCAAAGCGCGTGACGCGGACAATCCGAGAGCGACGTTCGCTCCCGCCAGGTAGGCTCAGAACATATTAGGCTGTATACTTATAAATCAGCCTTGGCCCCAATCTTCGCAATTACCGCGTAGTGTTTTTCGATCAGGCCGCGCTGAAGTTCTTGCTGGAAACCGGCCAGATCGCGCCACGCGGCCGACATTACTCTGAAGGCAATGGAGAGGTGTTTGCGCCGACCAATAGAGGTTTATTCCGCTACATTACAAATTGTTAATTTGTGATCGAGCCATTTCCCGCAGTGCGCCTTAGCTTGCCCACAGATCGAGACCTCCTTAGATTGGTTCGAAGCGATTGGCCCTGTAGGTCAAGCCACCAACCGAGAATGAGCCCCTATGATTACGCTCACTATCAATGGAACGCAGCACAGCGTTGAGCTGGAGCCCGACACGCCTCTGCTATGGGCATTGCGCGATGCTGTCGGACTGACCGGCACAAAGTTCGGCTGTGGGATCGCGCAATGCGGCGCCTGCACAGTCCACATTAATGGTCGGGCGATGCGGTCCTGCTCGGTGCCCATCGGCACTCTGACCGGCGCAAGCATCACCACTATCGAGGGGCTTTCGTCCGACGGCAAACATCCGGTGCAACAAGCCTGGCTGGCCGAGGATGTGCCGCAATGCGGCTACTGCCAATCCGGACAGATCATGGCGGCGGCGGCATTCCTCAAGCAAAATCCCAATCCGACGGATGCAGAAATCGACGCGAACATCACCAATATCTGTCGGTGTGGCACTTACGAACGGCTCCGCCGCGCGATCCATCGCGCCGCTGACCTTTTGAAAGCGTGAGGTGACGCCATGAACACCAACCTCACCCGTCGCCACTTCATCCTCACCGCAACAACCGCCGCCGGCGGACTGATGCTCGGTGTCGGCGCTGCGCCCATGATTGCCGAAGCCGCAACTGTCGTCGCTCAGCCATGGGACGAAGACAACGCCTATACCGCGAACGAAGTCGATGCGTGGATCGCGATCGATCCCGATGATTCAATTTTGATTCGCTATCAGCGCTCGGAAATGGGTCAGGGAAGCATGACCGCGCTTCCGATGATCATCACCGAAGAACTGCACTGCGACTGGTCGAAGGTGCGGGTCGAGTACGCGTCGCCCAACCGAAACGTGCGCGAGAATAAGGTCTACGGCGACATGTTCTCGAACGGGAGCCGCTCTGTCCGCGGTTCGCAAAAGAAGATGCAGCAGGTCGGCGCCAGCGCCCGCGAGCGCCTCATCGCGGCGGCGGCGGCGCGGTGGAACGTCCCCGCCTCGGAATGCACGGCCGCGTCGAGTGTCGTGACCCATGGACCGACGGGGCAAACCCTGCGCTACGGCGAACTGACGGTCGATGCGGCGAAGGTGAAGCTAGCGCAGGAACCTGCGATCAAAACCCCCGATAAGTTCACCTTCATCGGCAAGCCGATGCCGCGCATCGATGTGGTTCACAAGATCGATGGATCGGCCAAATTCGGCATCGACGCAAACGTACCGGGGATGGTTTTCGCCGCGATCACCGCTTGCCCCGTTCCGGGCGGCAAGCTGAAGATTGTCGACGAGTCCGTGGTCGCCGGTGCGCCGGGCGTCCTTCAGGTTGTGCGGCTCGACAATGCGGTGGCCGTCGTTGCCGAAGGAAGCTTTTGGCGCGCGAAGCAGGCGCTTGCACGGCTGCAGCCGGAATGGGAAACGGGCGAGGCAGGCTCCGTTGACAGCGAAAAGCTTTCGGTTGGCTTCCGTGCGTTGCTCAACAAAAAGATGCCGACTGTACGCGACGATGGCAACGTCGATCAGGCGATCGCCGGCGCGACGAAGACTTTCGAAGCGATTTACGAGACGCCCTACCTCGCGCATTCGCCGATGGAGCCGCTCAACGCCACGGTGAATCTACAGGCTGACCGTCTCGATGTGTGGGTCGGCACGCAGGCTGCCGATTGGACGACCCAAGCATGTGCCAAGTTCACGGGTCTCAAGCCGGAACAGATCTACGTCCATAATGCCTTTGTCGGCGGCGGCTTCGGACGGCGCGATGCGAGCGACGAGATCGCTCAAGCCATTGCTATCGC
>DASXOK010000228.1:0-21357 GCA_036494425.1 Pseudolabrys sp. | reverse complement strand
ATCGGCGAGTACGCGCTTCATCTCGGTCCTGGTGTCGGCGGTGATGATGCGGGGCCCGCTGACATACTCGCCGTATTCAGCGGTATTGCTGATCGAGTAGTTCACGTTGGCGATGCCACCCTCGTAAAGCAGATCCACCATCAGCTTCAGTTCATGCACGCATTCGAAATAGGCCATATCGGGCGCGCGTAGCCGGCCTCGATCAGCGTCTCGTAACCGGCCTTCATCAGCTCGATGAGACCGCCAGCGAGAACGACCTGCTCGCCGAACAGATCGGTCTCGCATTCTTCCCGGAAGCTGGTCTCGATGATGCCGGCGCGGCCGCCGCCGATGGCGCTGGCATAAGACAGAGCGATCTCGAGGGCGTTGCCGGAGGGGTCCTGCGCGATGGCGACCAGGCAAGGCACGCCGCCGCCGCGCAGGTATTCGCTGCGCACGGTGTGGCCAGGGGCCTTGGGGGCGATCATAAACACATCGATATCGGCGCGAGGATCGAGCAGGTTGAAATGGAAGTTGAGACCGTGCGCGAAGGCCAAGGCGGCGCCCGGCTTCATGTTCGCGTCCAGCTTTTCGCGATAGAGATCGCCCTGAATTTCGTCAGGGGTCAGCAACATCACAATGTCGGCGATCCGAGCCGCGTCGGCAGGGTCCATCACCTTGAATGCTGCCGCCTGCGCCTTGGCGACTCCGGCCGAGCCTGGCCGCAGGCCGACGATGACTTTGGCGATGCCGCTGTCGTGCAGGTTCTGCGCATGGGCATGACCCTGGCTGCCGAAACCGATCACGGCGATGGTCTTACCTTTGATCAAATTCAAATCGGCGTCGCGATCGTAATAAACGCGCATGGCTAGTCTCCTTTTCGGGTTCAGTCGTCGCCCCCGCCGCGGGCGTGACCGCGCCTTTTCGGGAGAGATCGCATCTCCCCCGGAGCTAGTTGCGCGCATCGATATCGTCCAATACCGATTGCCTGCGCGATCGATACCTTTCGTGCATCGCGTTTGATTGGTGTGACCGTGTCGGGATTCCCCAACACGCTTGCTTTAGACGGGCTGCGGCAGCCGCAAGAAGCCGTCGAGGCACGGATTTCGATTGCGACTGCTCCAGAGCAGAATTTGGAGGACGATCGGCGCCTTCACCAGCGGTTTGAATGCGACGCCGCGCAGCCGCGCCCGGCTCATGGACTGCGGCACGAGGGCGACGCCGACACCTTCCGCAACCAAATTCAAGATCGTCTGAAGCAGGTCCGTTTCAAACAAAGAATGGGGTTCGAACCCGCCGGAGCGGCAATGGCCGATGATGGTGTCGTACAGGGCCGGCGAAGCGGCACGCGACGAAATTACGAACCGGTCCGATGCAAGTTCGGCGACGCGAATACGCGCCGCCCCCGCCAGCCCGTGCCTGCGGCCAATCGCGACACAGAGCGGCTCGGTATAAACGGCGCATCTCCAGGCCGGTTTGGTGTTCGGGTGGAAACGCGATAGCGGCATCGGTCTTGCCGTCGATCACGCTGGCGACGAGCTCATCGGCGAGCATCTCCCGGATTTTAACGCCTACCTCGGGGAATGCCGCCGCGTAACTCCGCGCCAAGGCCGGCATGACATTGAAGGCGGCGCAACTCGTGAAGCCAATGGCAAGCTCCCCCGCTCGCCGCGTCCCGCGGCGAGCGCGTTTTTCGCGGACTGTTCGATCGAGGCGAGGATGGCCTTGGCATCCGCTTGGAAGGACTTGCCGGCGCGCGTCAGCGTCACCGCACGCGAGCTGCGCTCGAATAGCGCAACACCGAGCTCCCTTTCGAGCGCGGCAATCTGCCGGCTGAGCGGTGGCTGTGAGAGGTTGAGGCGAGCGGCGGCGCGGCCGAAGTGCAGGGTCTCGGCGAGGACGCCAAAATATCGGATCTGCTTGATGTCAAGCATCTTGTAGAAATAGTATCATCGAGATGCCTTAGAAGCTTCGTTAGGATAAATCCCCCTACGGAACCTTTCGGAGCCTGCCGTATTGCATGGGTTCCGGGGGATCTATGCCGACAAAGGACACTTGCCTATGAACGCCAAATCCGCCACCCCGCGCCTGCAAACACCCACCGATCTCGGCGCCAATGCCACCAAAGACCTTTCCGGAGCACTCAACGCCCTTTTGGCCGATGTCTTCGCCCTTTACCTGAAGACGAAGAACTTTCACTGGCACATGAGCGGACCGCATTTCCGCGATTACCACCTGCTGCTCGACGACCATGGCGATGAGCTTTTCGCGATGACCGACGTCATCGCCGAACGGGTGCGCAAGGTCGGCGGCAACACACTGCGTTCGATTGGCGACATTTCCCGCCAACAGCGGATCGCCGACAACGACGCACCCTATGTGACGCCCGATGATATGCTCGCAGAGCTGCGCGACGACAATCAGCGCTTCATCACCTCCATGCGCGAGGCCCATGACGTGTGCGAGGAGCACAACGACGTGGCGACCGCGAGCCTGCTGGAGAACTATATCGACGAGGCCGAGAAGCGCGTCTGGTTCCTCTACGAGATCGGCCGCCGCGGCGATCCGAGCGGACACTGATTTCTCAAGCTATCATCAGATCAAGATTACGGTGGCCGGGTTGATCCCCGGCCACTGCCGTTTTTCCGTCCGCTACGGCGTGCCCTGATAAATCACCCAGGCGCCGGCCACGAAGCTGGCGGACAGAATCAATAACAGCACATGATCCATCGGTTCGTCCCCCCGTGACGTCGTCCCTCATAACGAGGATGGCTGTGCAATTGTTCGGATGGGCCCGGCTCTCCACCGCCATCGCGGCCGAAGCGGTTAACAGTTTCTCGCTGGTATTGAGCAAAACGAATGCGATTTTAATCGAATGCGATCGTCGGCGCATGCGCAGTATTAACGCACCGGGCTGTGCCTGATGATCAAGCTGCGGCCGCCGTTGCGGGGCGGTTGAACATCCACAGCGCCAGCGCGATGCCGAGCATGACCACGCCGCCGAGCAGCACCGAGGCGGGCGTCGCGCCGAGTTTCTCGAACCATTGCGTATAGAAGTGGATGGCGCCGAAGGCCGCGGCTGTGTTGACCAGCCAGCGCCGGTTCGCGCGCGCGGCCCAGACGCCGGCGCCGATCAGCGCCGCGGCCCAACCGATGCTGAACACCCAGGCCGGGATAACGATGCTGTTGTACAGAAGCGAAGGGTCCTTGCCGCCCATGCCGCGCAACAGCATCAATGGATCGCCCCAGAGCGAGCCGATCCAGAAGCCGAAATTCACCAGCACGACCGACGTTCGCGCTGCCATCAGCGCGACGCGTTCGTAGTCGGCGGGCAGCCGCGCCGAGGCGTTGTAGGCCACGAGCGCCAGCGCCGAGAACAGCACGACCGTCAGCGCCGGCTCGAAGATCGCCAGCGAGTACACGGCGTGCATGTAGCCGGTGCGCGCGCCGAGGCAGGCGGATGCGGCCAGCACGGCGAGCGCGATCAACAGGCTCGATCGCGCGGCGATGGCGGCGAGCGTGAGCGCCACGGTGACGATGAGCATGGCGGCGAGCGAGCCTTCGCCATAGACGATCACGCCGCCAGAGAACATCAGCGCGCCGATCACCAGGCAGATCTGGCCAAGCACGGTCCATTGCTTGACGCGATTGAGCACGATGACCATGCCGGCGGCGAACACGATCGCTCCCAGCAGCACGGCGGTGAGCGGCGTCGGCACCAGCGCCACCGCGCCCGCAGCGATGGCGACGACACCGAATCCGATCAGGATATTGATGCCGAGCGAGCCGGTCTCATGCGAGGCCAGCGTCTCGAGCCGCTCGGCCTCGGCGGGCGTGAGCTTGCCCTCTTCCACCAGCTTGGAAATATCGAGTGTGATCTTCATCGCCCGCCCCCGCCCGCGCGGCAAAACGCGCGGTCCGGCGCAAGGCTATCACGGTTTGAGCAAAGCAAGCACCGTGGCCGCGGCCTCGAAATCGGTCAGGCGATAGGCGCGGCGGGCAAGCGCGGCCTCGTCGCGCCCCCATTGCCGCATTTGGAAGTCCTCGTCCACATGCGCCGCGTCCCAGGCGGCTTCCGGCGTGATCGTGCCGGCGCCGAGCGCCAGCGCCAGCAAAGCCGAGCCGGTCAATGTTGTGATCGACGACATGGCGCCGAGGCGCCAGATGTCCTTCACGGCGATCTTACCGGCGCTTGATGGAATAGCCGCGCGCGCTGCGGCGATCGCTTCATCGGACTGCGCGGAGAACATCACGCCCTGGATCTGCACGAAGCGCGCGCCGAGCACATCACGCGCCCATGCGAGGACCGGGTCCCAGCATTGCGTCTGCGCCGCGACGAGATCATCCGGGGAGTCGGCGCGATAGCAAAGCAAATCGCTGCCAAGATACTTCGCGATCTCGTCGGCAACCGGCTGCACGTTATCTGCCACCGCATCGATGATCGCATTGGCGAGGCGCGTCAGCGGCATGCGCGCCGGATCAATCACATCTTGTTGTGCATTCCACTCATCCGCGATGCGCTGGGCAAGCGCATGTGTCGGTGCGGCAAGATGTCGTCGCAACGGCGTGCGCACCGTCTTGCCGTCGAGCAAAACTGGAAAACCACCGTCTGCGAGAGCGTCTCCTACGCCAGCGCGTTCATAGAAGCGCTTGCGCAATTGTGGCCGCGCGCCTTGCCGCGCCGACTCCATGGGATCGAGCGGCTGATTGATGAACATCTCTTCAAAGATATCACGCATACGTTTTCGATCGTTGCGGAACGGCAGTTGCCTGCACACGTTCCAAATTGGGAATACGCACGGGCCCCGTCCGCCGGTCGCTTCAGCGACATGCTCCTTGCAGTGACCAAACTGCAGAACCGCAATCTGGACGGCAGGATGCTCGTAAACCCCGCAGGCTTGTAGCAGCCGAGGCGGCAGAATCCCAGCCGCCAAGCTTCAAGGAACGCAGTCCACGGGCTGCAGAGTGAAACGGAGAGTTAAATGATGTCGAAGAAAAGAATCATCACCTCGGTGGCGGCGGCGTTGCTGGCTATCGGGATGGCGACCGCCCCGGCGATGGCGCGCGGCGGCGGCGGCGGTCACGGTGGCGGCGGCGGTGGACACATGGGCGGCGGTGGATTCCACGGAGGTGGTTTTGGCGGCGGCTTCCAGGGCGGCGGATTCCATGGTGGTGGATTCCATGGCGGCGGCTTCGGTGGCCATGGCTTTGCTGGCCGCGGCTTCGGTCATCGTGGCTTCGGTGGCCGCCACTTCTTCGCCGGCGGCTACGGCTGGGGCGGTCCCTACTGGGATGACTATGCCTGGGACTATCCGTACGACGGCTATTGCGGCTACCATCTCGTCCCGTATCACGGCCGCTACGTGAACCGGTACTATTGCAGCTGACGCGATCCGAGAGCGCGCGGCGTTAAGCTGCGTGCTTTCACGATCGCTGCCATGCAACGCCGGCGTTTGCTGTCAAAGCGCGCCGGCGCTGCACGTATTATTGCAGGATATTTCAGGGTCGCGCGGCGATATGGCACGCTATTGCAAGTGCGGTACTCCATTCGCGCCGCATTGTGCGCCGCAATAGCGACGCAAAGGCGCCCGCTTCAGGCCTGCCTTGCGGCGTCGAACAAAGCCCTCTTCTGCTCAGAAATCCGCGTGCATTGCAGCGTTCACGCGCGCCTTTCAGAGAGCGAAAAGAGGCGTCGCCACAAGGCTTAATGACACATGGGCGACGGAAGGATAGGTAGCTTTCAACAATTCCAATGAATAATATCGGGGTGAGGATTCGAGCTGGCCAACAAGGCTCAGGTCCTGGGGAAGAAGCCGCTGGTCGAGGCATGACGCGAAACCGCCTGGGGTGAGTGCTAGTCGCGGTGACGCGTTGCGAGGAGTCGATGAAGAACACTGACATCTCCGCACCTGAGTACTTTCACAAAGTCGTCGATTGCCAATGGGCGTGCCCGGCGCATACGCCCGTTCCAGAGTACATCCGGCTGATCGCGCACGGGCGTTACGAAGACGCCTACATGATCAATTGGCGGTCGAATGTGTTTCCGGGAATTCTCGGGCGCACTTGCGACCGCCCCTGCGAACCGGCCTGCCGCCGCGTGCGCGTGGAAGACGAACCGGTGGCGATCTGCCGCCTCAAGCGCGTCGCCGCGGATTACAAAGACGACATCACCGCGCGACTGCCCAAGGCCGCCGCGAAGAAGAACGGCAAGCGCATCGCGCTGGTCGGTGGCGGCCCCGCCTCGCTGACCGTGGCTCGCGACCTGGCGCCGCTCGGCTATCACTGCGTCGTGTTCGATGCCGATCAAAAAGCGGGCGGCATGATCCGCACGCAGATACCGAAGTTTCGTCTACCCGACAGCGTCATCGACGAGGAGACCGGCTACATCCTCGGCCTCGGCGTCGAGTTCCGTGCCGGCACACGCATCGACAGTTTGAAGGCGCTGCTGGCCGAAGGCTGGGATGCCGTATTCGTCGGCTCCGGCGCGCCGCGCGGACGCGACCTCGATATCCCCGGACGCAAGGAGGCCGCCGCCGATATCCATATCGGCATCGATTGGCTTTCGTCGGTATCGTTCGGCCACGTCACCAACATCGGCAAGCGCGTAATCGTGCTCGGCGGCGGCAACACCGCCATGGACTGCTGCCGCTCCGCCCGCCGCCTCGGCGGCGAGCAGGTCGACGTGGTCGTGCGCTCGGGCTTCGAAGAGATGAAGGCGTCGCCTTGGGAAAAGGAAGACGCCATGCACGAGGGCATTCCGATCCACAATTACCTCGTGCCGAAGCACTTCACGCATGAGAACGGCAAGCTCACCGGCATCACTTTCGAGAAGGTGAAGGCCGAGTTCGACGCCAAGGGCCGCCGCAAGCTGGTGCCGGCCGGCGAGCCCGATCAACATTTCCCCTGCGACGACGTGCTGGTCGCCGTCGGCCAGGAAAATGCGTTCCCGTGGATTGAGCGCGACATCGGCATCGACTTCGATGAGCGCTGGGACATGCCCAAGGTCGACGAGAAGACCTTCATCTCGACGCATCCGAAAGTCTTCTTCGGCGGCGACGCGGCCTTCGGACCGAAGAACATCATCTGGGCCGTGGCGCATGGCCACGAGGCCGCCGTTTCCATCGACAAGATGCTCAACGGCGAGGACATCACCGACCGCCCGCTGCCGGCGGTCGAGATGATGAGCCAGAAGATGGGCATCCACGAGTGGTCCTACGACAACGAGGTCGCGCTCGACCAGCGCTACAAGGTGCCGCACCGCGACAAGGTGGTGGCGCTCAAGGATATCAAGGCCGAAGTCGAACTGGGCTTCGACGTGCAACTCGCGGTGAAGGAAGCCGGGCGCTGCCTCAACTGCGACATGGAGACGGTATTCACCGCGCAGCTCTGCATCGAGTGCGATGCCTGCGTCGACATCTGCCCGATGGACTGCATCACCTTCACCGCGAACGGCGAGGAAGCCGATCTGCGCCAGCGCCTCAATGCGCCCTCGCCCAATCTCACCCAGGATCTCTATGTCCAGGACGGGCTCAAGACCGGCCGCGTCATGGTCAAGGACGAGGACGTGTGCCTACACTGCGGGCTCTGCGCCGAGCGGTGCCCGACCGGCGCCTGGGACATGCAGAAATTCTTGTTGGACATGACGCACGCAGGACATTCATGCCGACCGCAACGCCGATCAGCCGCGTAAACGACTTCGTCGTCCGCTTCGCCAACGTCAACGGCTCGGGCTCGGCGAGCGCCAATGAGATGTTCGCCCGCGCCGTGATGCGCATGGGCATCCCCGTGGCGCCGCGCAATATTTTCCCGTCGAACATCCAGGGCCTGCCGACCTGGTACGAGGTGCGCGTGTCCGAGGCCGGCCATCTCGGCGCCCGCGGCGGCACCGACCTGATGGTGGCGATGAACCCGCAGACCTTCGACAAGGACATCGCCGGCATCGAGCCGGGCGGCTACCTGTTCTACGATTCCACCAAGCCTTACCCGGCCTCGAAATTCCGCGACGACATCACCGTCATCGGCATGCCGCTGACCGCGATCTGCAATCGCGAATACACCGATCCGCGCCAGCGGCAACTATTCAAGAACATCATCTATATCGGCGCGCTCACCGCGCTCCTCGACATGGACGTGAAGGCGGTCGAGCAGCTCATAGGCGAACAGTACAAAGGCAAGGACAAGCTGATCGCGCCGAACATCAAAGCGCTGCACATTGGCCGCGACTACGCGATGCTCAATCTGCAATGCCCGATCGGGCTTCGGTTCAAGGCGTCCGACAAGGTCGGCGACCGCATCTTCATCGAGGGCAATTCCGCCGCCGCGCTCGGCGCCGTCTATGGCGGCGCGACGGTGTGCGCCTGGTATCCGATCACGCCGTCCTCCTCGCTGGCCGATGCCTTCACCCGCCATTGCGCCAAGCTGCGCGTGGATGCGGCCACCGGTCAGGCGAAATACGCCATCATCCAGGCCGAGGACGAGCTTGCCTCGGTCGGCATGGTGATCGGCGCCGGCTGGAATGGCGCGCGCGCCTTCACCGCCACATCCGGCCCCGGCATCTCGCTGATGCAGGAATTCATCGGTCTCGCCTACTTCGCCGAGATTCCCGCCGTGCTGTTCGATGTGCAGCGCGCCGGCCCCTCGACCGGCATGCCGACACGCACACAGCAGTGCGACGTCATCTCATGCGCCTATGCCTCGCACGGCGACACGAAGCACATTTTGCTGTTTCCGGAAAACCCGACCGAGAGCTTCGAGTTCGGCGCGCAGGCCTTCGACCTCGCCGATCGGCTGCAGACGCCGATCTTCGTCATGCTCGATCTCGACATCGGCATGAATCACCATCTCTCGAAGCCTTTCACTTGGGACGACGCCAAGGTCTACGACCGCGGCAAGGTTATGACCGCGGAGGAGCTCGAGGCGGGCAAGGAATTCGGCCGCTATCTCGATGTCGACGGCGACGGCATTCCCTACCGCACCTATCCGGGCACGCATCCGACCAAGGGCTCGTTCTTCACGCGCGGGACGTCACGCGACCGTTACGCGCGCTACACGGAAGAAGGCGCGCCTTACGTTGACAACATGCAGCGGCTGATCCGCAAGTTCGACACCGCCAAGGACCTGGTGCCGCGCCCGCTGATCGCCACCGCCGCGAAGCCGTCCAAATACGGCGTGATCTATTACGGCTCGACCGCGCCGGCGATGGACGAGGCGATCGCCATGATCGAGGCGCGCGGGCATGCGCTCGACCGCATGCGCATCCGCGCCTTCCCGTTCCATTCGAGCGTCAACTCATTCGTCGCCGACCACGACTTCGTCTTCGTGGTCGAGCAGAACCGCGACGCGCAACTGCGTTCGCTCATCGTCAATGAATGCGGCATCGATCCGGTGCGGCTGGTGCCGATCCTGCACTATGACGGCGCGCCGATCACCGCCCGCTTCATCGCCAAGGCCATCGGCGACCACCTCGGCAAGTTGAAGGTGAAGCCGCGGACGGTGGTGTCGTGAGAATGACAGCGCCTCTCAATCACCCCACCCCGGCGTGCTGCGCACGCCGACCCTCCCCCTCCAGGGGAGGGTAAAGGAAGCGCCATGACCTACCTCGCCAAGCCGAAATTCCATCACCCGGGCCTGCCGAAGAACGCGCTGGGCTATACCCACCGCGACTACGAGGGCACGGTGTCGACGCTCTGCGCCGGCTGCGGGCACGACTCGATCACGGCCTCGATCATCCAGGCCTGCTTCGAGCTCTCGATCGAGCCGCACCGGGTGGCGAAGATCTCCGGCATCGGCTGCTCGTCGAAGACGCCGACCTACTTCCTCGGCAACTCGCACGGCTTCAATTCGGTGCACGGGCGCATGCCGTCGGTGCTGACCGGCGCCAATCTCGCCAATCGCGATCTCATCTATCTCGGCGTCTCCGGCGACGGCGACAGTGCCTCCATCGGCCTCGGCCAGTTCGCCCACTGCCTGCGGCGCGGCGTCAACATGGTCTACATCGTCGAGAACAACGGCGTGTACGGCCTGACCAAGGGGCAATTTTCGGCCACCGCCGATCGCGGCTCCAAGTCGAAGCGCGGCGTCATCAACACCGACAATTCCATCGACATGGTGGCGATGGCGCTGCAACTCGGGGCCAGCTTCGTCGCCCGCTCCTTCTCCGGCGACAAGGAGCAGCTCGTGCCGATCATCTCGGCGGCCATCGCGCACAAGGGCGCGGCGTTCATCGATGTGATCTCGCCGTGCGTCGCCTTCAACAACCATGCCGGCTCGACCAAGAGCTTCGATTTCGTGCGCGAGCATAACGAAGCCGTGAACCGGCTCGATTTCATCTCCTCGCGCATGCCGATCGAGGTGAAGCAGGAGCCGGGCACGGTAGAGATCGTCGAGCAGCATGACGGCTCGAAGCTCGCTTTGCGCAAGCTCGCCGCCGACTACGACCTTCATGATCGCACCGCGGCGCTCGGCTTTCTCCAGCATCACGCCGCAAAGGGGCAGATCGTCACCGGGCTCCTTTATGTCGAGAAGGAGGCGGAGGACCTGCACGCGCATCTGCGCACGGTGGACACGCCGCTCAACGCGCTCACTGAGAAGGAACTCTGCCCTGGGCAGAGCGCGCTGGACAAGATCAACGCCAGCCTGCGGTGAATTGACCCATCCGAACGTTTGATTGCCGCCTGCGTTTTTTAGCGGCATGACCATTTCATTGCCGGGCCTCGCCCGGCAATTTCGTTTACGTCAAGGACCGACAATGCAACTTCGACAGTTAGGCCGCTCCGACCTGCGGATCGCTCCGTTGATGTTCGGCGGCAATGTGTTCGGCTGGACGGCCGATGAGAAGACCTCCTTCGCCCTCCTCGATGCCTTCGTCGATGCCGGCTTCAATGCCATCGACACCGCCGACAGCTATTCGCGCTGGATCCCGGGCCACGTGGGCGGCGAATCCGAGACAATCATCGGCAAGTGGCTCAAGACGAGCGGCAAGCGCGACAAGGTCGTGATCGCCACCAAGGTCGGCGCCGACATGGGCGAAGGCAAGAATGTGCGCAAGGACTACATCCTGCGCCAAGCGGAAGCCTCGCTGAAGCGTTTGCAGATGGAGACGATCGACCTCTATCAGACACACTGGGACGACGACGTCACGCCGGTCGAGGAGACCCTCTCCGCCTATGCGCAACTGGTGAAGGACGGCAAAGTGCGTTTCGTCGGCGCTTCAAATCTCACGCCGGCGCGGCTGACGGCATCGCTTGCCGCAAGCAAGAAGCTCGGCCTGCCGCGCTACGAGACGCTGCAGCCGCTGTACAACCTCTACGACCGGCTCAACTTCGAGCATGATTACGCCCCGATCTGCAAGGCGGAAGGCATCAGCGTCATCTGCTATTACGCGCTCGCAGCGGGCTTCCTCACCGGCAAATATCGCACGGTGGAAGACGCAGCCAAGAACCCTGCGCGCGGCGGCGGCATGAAGCAGTACCTCAACGAGCGCGGCTTCCGGATCCTCAAGGCGCTCGACGCAGTCGCGGCGCGGCATCAGGCGACGCCGGCGCAGGTCTCGCTCGCCTGGCTGATCACGCGGCCCGACGTGACGCCGATCGCCAGCGCCACCAGCCTGACGCAGATCGATGACATCCTGAAAGCGCCGCGCATGGCGCTGTCACGCGAGGACATCGCTGAACTGGACAAGGCGAGCGCGTAACGGCGCTACAGCCTCCCCGCCATCACCTGGTCGCGGCCGGCGCCTTTGGCGGCGTAGAGGAGCTTGTCCGCCAGCGCGACCATCTCGGGCAGGCGCTGGGCGGCAACGTCGGTTGCAGTCGCTACGCCAATGCTGACGGTCAGGCGGCCGTCCGCGGCAAACGCCGGATGCGGGATCGCCGCCTCCGCAAAGACGGCCGAAATCTTCGCGGCGACCGCGCGCGCGCCCACCTCGCCGATCTCCGGCAGCAGGCAGACGAACTCCTCGCCGCCATAGCGGGCGACCAGATCGCCCGGCCGCCCGACGCTATCGACCAGAAGCCGCGCCACGCGGCGCAGGCAGTCGTCGCCCTGGAGGTGGCCGCAATGGTCGTTGTAGGCCTTGAAGTGATCGACATCGATCATCAAGAGCGAGAGGGGCCGCCCCGAGCGGCTGCACCGGCGCCACTCGCGGTCGAGCGCATCGTCGAAGCGGCGGCGGTTGCCGATGCCGGTCATCGCGTCGGTGGACAGAAGCTCCTTGAGCACTAGGCTCTGCGCGTATTGCACGCGCTGGCTGCGCTGGAGCGAGTTGGCTGCGATGAAGCCCACCGCATTGGCGAACAGCACCCAGATGAGGCCTCGAAAGAACTGATCCAGTGGCAGCGCCGAGCCGAGCGACAGTGCCCACCAGACCGGCATGACGAGAGAAACGATCGCGGCGATGACGATCGAAGTCACGAAGCGGAGCGGAAAAACGAGATAGATGACCAACAGGATGCCGACCATCATAGTCGGCCACATGTAGCTCAAATTCGGGTGCAACATCACCACGGCCAACCGGTTGGCCACGCCGACGGCGGCGGTCACCACCATCGCGATCTCGAGCGTGTCCGGCACGCGCAGGCGCCGGATCGCGAAGAAACCCAGTATGGGCATAAAGATCGAGAACAGCGGCGGGAGAAGCGCCATCGAGGTGCTGGCGCCGCGAGAGTGCGCGTAAACCTCTACGAAAAATTGCAACCACCCGGCGGTCCCCGCCAGAACCATCAGCAAGAGGCCGCGGCGGCGATCCTCGGAAAAGCGGTCGAGCCGATAATCGCGCTCGCATTGCGGATCGGCCAACTGGGCCGTCCAACGCGTCACCGCCACCGGCAGAATGTCGACGCGATTGGCCTGACGGTAGCCGTCGTAAGCGCGTGTTCGCGTGTCCATCGGTACCCAGCCCAGCCCCAGAGGCAGGACGTATAGACACGAGGCGTTGAGAAAACCCTAGCGGTTCGGTGGAATATCCCACGAAAAAAGAGCAGAAAGGCCCGATTTAGCGCCTCAGGGCCCTGAGGGCCTCCAGCATCTCCTTCGGCGGCTCCATCGTCAGCGAGAGTGGCTTGCCGGTCTCCAGCACGCTCTTGAGGCTGGAGAGGATCGCCGGCCAGCCGGCGCGCCCGCCGGACAGGATGGCGTCGGGAATGTCCCACTGGTGCGCCTCGGTCATGGTCAGGCGCACGCTCTCGCCGGCCTGGGCAATCTCATAGGTGACGAGACATTCCGGAAGGTCGCGGGTTTCCGGCATCGCCTCGACCGTCCATGTGCAGGAGAAACGCCGCGGCGGCGACCACTCCACGACAGTCCCGCGAATATGCACGCCGCCATCCGGCGTCAGCAGCCGGAATGCTCCGCCTTCGCGCGGCTCGACGTCGACGGCGAGGCCGGAGAAATATTGCCGTGTGAATTCCGGCCTGGTGAGCGCCTCCCAGACCTTCTCCGGGGTGGAGGCGATGTACGTCACATAGACGGTCTTCGGCTTGAACCTGCTTACGTTGAACATGCCCGCGCCTCCTCGTGCCGCTTCGTGTCGGTGCTGCTCCAAGACGCGCCAAGCGCCTGCCCGGTTTCGAGCCAACTCTTCAGGCTCGACAGCACCTTGGGCCAGCCGCCGCTGATGCTCTCGAACACCTTGCTGCCGGGGTCGAACACATCGTGGACGATCTTGAGCTCGACCTGATCCTTGAACGGCGTCAGCTCGAAGGTGACGCGCGAGGGACGCTCGTGCTTCACGTCGTCGTATTGCGCATGCCACGAATAGCACAGCCGCCGCGGCGGATCGCTTTCGAGCACGACGCCCTTCTCGAACGGCTCGCCGCCGGGCACAGTGGCCGTATAGGTCGAGCCAACTTTCCAGTCGGACGACAGCCGGTAGCCGAACCGGTATTGTTCGGTCGCCTCTTCGCTGGTCAGCGCCTGCCACACCTTTTCCGGCGTCGACGCGATGTAGATGACGTAGACGAACGATGGCCTGCCATTGCTGTTCGGCATGTCACGACTCTCCTCGATGTCAGGCGGCGCCGCGCATCCACGGCCCGCGCGTCATCGGCAGTGACGCGCCGGTCTCCAGAAGCGTCTTCAGGCTCGACAGCACCGCCGGCCAGCCGGCGCTGACGCCACGGTACATGTCCTGATCGAGCTCCTCATGTGTGACGGTCAATCGCACCGCGCCCATGAACTCCTCGATGTCGAAGGTGACACGCGAGACGTTATCCTTGCCGGGATGCCCCCAGGTCAGCACCAGGCGGCGCGGCCTGTCGCTCTCGACCACCGTGCCCGCGACGGCAACATCTTCCGGTTTGTCGTAGAGCTCATGCTGCCAGACCGATCCCGCTTTCCAATCCGACGCGTTGCGGCGGTAGCCCCAGTAATCCTTGGTCAACTCGGGATCCTGCAATGCATTCCAGACCTTTTCCGGCGACGTCTGGATGTAGGTCACGTAGACGAATGAGGCTTTGTTCGCGCTCATATCGGGCAACTCCTTCTCACCTCGCGATAGGTCAGGCACGAGGCTTCCTCTCGCTAGAGGTCGATGTCGTCTGGATTTGGCGCGCCATTTCCAGTTTCCAGGTACTGTTTCAGGCTCAAGAGATAAGAGCCCCAGCGCGTCGTTGCACTCGCGTACCGCTGATCGGCCTCTGCGAAGCCACGGTGAACGAACGTCAGGCGCGTGTGCTTGGACTCGGGCTTCAGTTCAAATTCGACGACATCACCCGGCCAGGCTGAATTGGTGACCCGCCATTTCACGCGTGCCTGCGGTTCGAGCTCGTCAATCACCACCTTGACCACAAAGCGACGATCGTAGAAGCCGAATTCGCCGCCGCCGCCGACCTCCGAATCGAGTGAGGCGTCGCGGGTCCACCAGTTTCTAATCCCCTCGGCCGTGGCGACCGCCTGATAGACGCGGTCGGGCAGCGCCTGGATTTTCAGAGTATGCATAATGTCAGGCATGACTGCCGATGATCCTCGTAGATTGTTCTCTGACGGAGTCGGCTAGACCGTAAAGGCGACGTCGCTGGTCTCGAGCAGAGACTTGAGATTCGAGATGACCTTCGGCCAGCCGCCGGACACCGCCTCGATGAACTTGCCCCCCTCGCCCTCGATCTCATGATGGATGGTGAGCTTGGCCGCCTTGCCGCCAAAGTCGGGATAGTAGTCGGCCATCTCGATCTGCATCGTGCAGCGCGAATAGCCTTCCGCTTTCAGGTCCGGCTTGAACTCATTGCGCCAGCGGATGACGAGGCGGCGCGGTGGGTCGGCTTCCAGGATCTCGCCGGTGTCGGCGACGCGGCCGTCCTCAAACTTGAGCGCCCAGGGCGAGCCGCACTTGAAATCGGATTCGGCCGTCATGCCGAACCAATATTTCTTGATCGTTTGCGGATCGGTCAACGCCGCCCACACTTTCTCAGGAGTGCTTCGGATGTAGGTGACGTAGACAAAACTCGAGTTACTCATCGGGTGCCTCCAGCGCTTTTTTCATGTCGCTCAGCGCCTGCAGGCGTGAGCGCTCGAACTTGCCGATCCAGCGTTCGGCGATCTCGTGGATCGGCACGGGGTTGAGGTAGTGCAGCTTCTCGCGGCCGCGCTTGATGGTCGCGACCAGGTTCGCCTCCTCCAGGATCGCCAGATGCTTGCTGACCGCCTGGCGCGTCATGTCCAGGCGCTCGCAGAGCTGGCCCAAAGTCTGTCCGTTGTCGGCACGCAGACGGTCAAGAAGCTCCCTTCGGCTCGCATCGGCCAAGGCTCTGAACACCGCATCCATGGGCGACAATAGGCAACCATTCGGTTGCCTGTCAAGGCACGACACGCCTGCGACCAAAGTTCCTCCATCGGAACCGCGTCCACGCCGCTGCGTTCAGTCGGGATGGCGAGCCCCTTCTCCTCCCGCAAACGCAAGGCGATGTCGCACGAGGGCAAACGCGGCGGCGGCTCCAAGGGCATCAGTGCGCAGGAAGTCGAGAACGTCGAGGATATGTCGACGCCGCGCACGCCGGTCATCTACGAGGTGGTGCGGCGCCTGGGCGACGAAGAGATGGAGCGCCCGGCGTTCTCGCTGTGGTGGTCGGGCGTCGCCGCCGGCCTCTCGATCAGCTTCTCATTGCTGGCGCAAGCTATCCTGGAGACGCATCTGCCCGACGCGCCGTGGCGCGTGCTGGTGGCGAGCTTCGGCTATTGCGTCGGCTTCCTGATGGTCATTCTCGGACGCCAGCAGCTCTTCACAGAGAGCACCATCACCGTGGTGCTGCCGGTGCTGAAGGATCTGCACGGAGAGAACATCTGGCGCATGATCCGGCTGTGGGCGATCGTGCTGGTAGCCAATCTCGCCGGCACTTTGTTCGCGGCAGTGTTTTCGACTTACTTTCCGGTCATTCCGTCCGAGCTGTTCAACGGCATGCTGACGATCAGCCGCAACGGCCTTGTCGGCATCGCCTGGTGGGAGATGTTCTTTCGCGGCATCTCGTCAGGTTTTCTGATAGCCGCCATGGTCTGGATGATCCCGGCCGCGGAGAGTGCCAAGTTCGCGGTGATCACGCTGATGACTTACCTCATCGCGGTCGGCGGCTTCACCCATGTCGTTGCCGGCAGCATGGAGGCTTATCTCTTGGTGCTCGCCGGCGACTGGCAGTGGTGGCAGGCGCTCACGCACTTCCTCGCGCCGGTGCTGCTCGGCAATATGGTCGGCGGCACCGCGCTCTTCGCGTTGATCTCATATGCGCAGGTGATGGAGGAGATTTAAGCGTCGGCAAAGCAATGCGGTGCGCCGCAATTCCGGACAATGGTCCAGACTGCAGCGCACCGCGTCGCGCTGCGTGGCATCCGGGACACGTCGGCGCCACGCGGCGCTATTGGGTGACACACATCCCGATATACGCGCTACGGTCACCGGCGAGCGGGCCGTAGTTCCCCGCCTGGTCGGCGCAACGGACGGCGCGATCCTGGTAGGTCTCCTTGCCGCCCGGACCGGAGCCCGAAATCGTGGGCTCGTTCGGCAGCGCCAGGCCCGTCTGCGGCACATACATGGGCGGCGGCACGTTGGTGGCGCGAAGCCTCGGCACCGTGGTCGGTGGCGGCGGGAGCCTCGTATTGGTCAGGCTCGGGTCCGACTTGAGCGGCGGCGGAATCCACGGAGTCGTGGGCTGCGGCGCGACCAGCGGCTGCTGCATCGGCATGATTCGATAAGGATCGTTTGCAGCTTGCGCATGAGCCGGCGCAATGGTCCCCGCGGCCATCAATGCAAGCATCAGCGCAGCAGTGACTGTGATAAAGCGGCGCATGGGAATTCAACCTGTTCGACGGCCGGCGTATTCCGACCGTTATCTGTCATATGGCCCTTCGCTGCCTGGGGATCGAGGGGAATGGCCCCCACAAAAGCGTTACTCCTCTTCGGGCGCGTCCTCGATCGGATCGTAACGCTTGGCATCGAAGCCGAGCAGGTTCCAACTCTGCTCCATATGCGGCGGCAGCGGTGCCGAGACGTCGATGATACCGCCGCGCGGGTGCGGCACTGCAATACGGCGTGCGAGCAGATGCAGTCTGTTCTGGATGCCGCCGGGCAGCTCCCAGTTCTCGATATTGAAGTATTTCGGGTCACCGACGATCGGGTTACCGACGTGCGCCATATGCGCGCGCAATTGATGCGTGCGCCCGGTGACTGGCTTGAGCGAGATCCAGGCAAGCTTCTGCGCCGACGTCTCGACCACGGCGTAATAGGTCACCGCGTGCACGGCATCCTTCTCGCCATGCTTGGCGATACGCATGAAGGAGTCTTCCTCGATCTCCTGCTTGGCGAGGTATGTGGAGATGCGGCCCTGGCGCGGCTTCGGTACGCCGGCGACCAGCGCCCAATAGATCTTGCGCGCGGAGCGCGAGCGGAAGGTCTTAGCGAGCGCGGCCGCCGCAAAGCGCGTCTTGGCGACGAGCAGGCAACCGGCGGTATCCTTGTCGAGCCGATGCACGAGGCGCGGCCGCTGCGCGTCCACGCCTGCACCGCGCAAGGCGCCTAGCATACCATCGACGTGGCGCACGGTGCCGGAGCCGCCCTGCACCGCAAGGCCCATCGGCTTGTTGAGCACCATCACTTCGTCGTCCTCGTAAAGCGTGATCGATTTGATGAAGGCGCGGTCGTGCTGCGCCTGCGGCGCGTCGTCGCGCGGCTCGGGCGCCTCGAGCTGCAGCGGCGGGACGCGCACCGCCTGCCCGGCCGCGAGCCGCGCCTTCGGCTCGGTGCGGCGGCTGTTCACCCGCACCTCGCCTTTGCGGATGATGCGCTGGATGTGGCCGAACGAGAGTCCCGGAAAGCGCGCCTCGAAGAAGCGATCGACGCGCATGCCGTCTTCATCGGCCGACACCATGAGGGTCTGCACCGACGCAGAGAACGACGATGCTTTGGCCGCCTCCTCGCGCGACGGCGGCGGCGGCGCCGGCTCGAAGCTCCGGCGCGGGCTCTCGGAACGCTCGGGGCGCTGGGGACGCTGGCCCTGACCCTCGCGGATCGGATGGAAGCGGGCGCGGCTGCCGTCACCCTTGGGAGCGCGCGGACCAACCCCGCGCATCGGGCTCGCCTCGTCGGCGCGCGGATCTCGTTTGGCGCTCTTCACGCGGCTCTGGACGCGGTTTTTGCCGCGACTGTCGGCGCGGCCCTCGCCGTGACCGAAGCGAGACTTGCGGTCGTCGTCGCGGCCTTGGCGGCCAGGCGCGCCTGAGCGCCCGGGACGCCCCGCGCGCCCGTGAGGACGATCGCCGTGGCGCGCGCCGGGCCTTTGCTTGCCGCCGCCCGGCTGACGGGGGCCGCCTTTACTGCGCGCCACGATTGTCTCGATTATTCACGAAGAACCTCAATGTATCGCGGCATTCCGCGGGGATTTCATGTCTTGAACTTGGCAAAGAAAGCTTCGACCTCTTCCGGTGTCGCGCAGTCGTCTTCATCCGTTCTCTCGTCGACCATTGCAATCTGTTCAGGAGTCAACTCGAGCCACAGGTCGCGGTTTTCTAAAAAGGCGAGAAGAAGCAGGGCCGCCGCCTCCTGTCGATCCTCAGGCAGCTCATAAACTCTAGCGATGGCTTCTTCGAGTCGCTTATTCATTGCGATCTCCGCAGCAGTGAATATACGGCCCGAATGCGGCTAATCCAAGCGAGCTTTACTCGCACCGGCGCAGATCGCCCGAGACCACATGGTCCCAGCGCAGTTCGAGCTTGCCGGCGCGCGGACGCAGCGACACCGGCACCGAGCGCTCGCCGCTCTCGCCCCAGCACAGCGCCTGGATATGGACGTCGTCGCCGGTCTTGTACATGCGCGCGATGCGGCAAGCATCGCCACGCCAGCGCACGGCGTAGTCGGTGACCACTAGCGGCATGCTCTCGATCGAGGCGCTGAAGCCCGAGCACGACGCCGGATCGATGGCCCAGCGTCCGGTGAGCTTCTCTTCGGCGTAGGTCGGCGTGGCGATGACCGCTCCCGCGAGAAGACCGACTGGAATGAGACGCATCAATCTCATTCCCCGCCCCGTTCCTTGCGCAGCTTCGCCCAATACTCAAGGCGCTTCCTGATCTCGCGCTCGAATCCGCGCTCCACCGGATTGTAGAACTGCTGCCGCGGCAGCGCGTCGGGAAAATAATTCTGGCCGGAGAAGGCGTCTTCCTGATCGTGATCGTAGGCATAGCCGCGGCCGTAGCCTTCATCCTTCATCAGGTTGGTCGGCGCATTGAGGATGTGCTTGGGCGGGAGCAACGAGCCCGCCCGCTTGGCCACCTGCTTGGCGGCGCCGTAAGCGGCGTAGCCGGCATTCGATTTCGGCGCAGTGGCGACGTAGATCACGGCCTGGGCGATGGCGAGCTCGCCTTCGGGCGAACCAAGAAAATCGTAAGCGTCCTTGGCGGCGTTGGCGATGACCAGCGCCTGCGGATCGGCCAGGCCGATGTCCTCGATCGCCATGCGCACGACGCGGCGCGCGATGTAGAGCGGCGGCTCGCCGGCGTCGAGCATGCGGGCGAGATAATAGAGCGCGGCGTCGGGATCGGAGCCGCGCACGGATTTATGCAGCGCGGAGATGAGGTTGTAGTGGCCGTCCTGCGACTTGTCGTAAAGCGGGGCGCGGCGCTGCACGATCTCCTGCAATTGCGCGGCGTCGAATTGCTCGTCCTTGCGGGCGGCGCGCCAAACCTCTTCGGCCAATGTGAGCGCGGCGCGGCCGTCGCCGTCGGCCATGCCGATGAGCTGTTCGCGCGCCGCTTGATCCAGCGGCAGGCGGCGCGCCTCGATCTGCTCGGCACGCGCCAAAAGCTTTTCGATGGCCGGCGCGTCGAGCGATTTGAACACCAGCACACGCGCGCGCGATAGCAGCGGCGCATTCAATTCGAACGAGGGATTTTCGGTGGTGGCGCCGACCAGGATGATGGTGCCATCCTCCATCACCGGCAAAAACGAGTCCTGCTGGGCGCGATTGAAGCGGTGGATTTCGTCAACGAACAGCAGCGTGCCCTGCCCGGTCTCGCGGCGGCGCCGCGCCTCCTCGAACACCTTTTTAAGATCGGCGACGCCGGTGAAGATCGCCGAGATCTGCTCAAAATGCAGATCAGTCGCCTGCGCCAAAAGCCGCGCCACCGTGGTTTTGCCGGTGCCGGGCGGGCCCCAGAACACCAGCGAGCCGAGGGAGCGCGTCGACAGCATGCGCGTGAGCGCGCCGTCGGGGCCGAGCAGATGGTCCTGCCCCACCACCTCGTCGAGCTTTTGCGGGCGCAGCCGGTCGGCGAGCGGACGCGGCGCGTCTTTGTCGAGGCCGGCGGCGGCAAACAAAGTGGGGCCGGATTTGGCGCGCGGCGTCATCCGTTGAATACCGCGGAAATCTGCTGGCCGCCGCGGCGGAGGACCACGCGCCAACTGCGGCTGGGCGCGCCGGTGATGCGCGCGAGGTCGCCGGTCTTGGCGACCTTCTCGCCGTTGACCGCCACGATGACGTCGCCGCGGCGGAAGCCGACATTGCTGGCATAGGACCCGGCGTCAATGTCGAGAATGACGACGCCCTCCTCGGCGTTCTGCAACTGCAATTCGTCGGCCAGTGCCGGCGACAGATTGGCGACCTTGGCGCCCGAGAAGGGCGAGCGCGAGCGGATGGTGATCTCGTCGCGCGGCAACATGGGCGCAAGCCGCAGCGCGACCTTGGCACTCAGGGTCTTGCCGGCGCGCAGCAGGCCGAGCTCGGCGGTGCCGCCGAGCGGCTTGGTGGCGAAGCGGTAGTCGAAGGCGTTGGGGTCGTCGACCGTTTGGCCGTCGACCGACAAAATGAGGTCGCCCGCTTTCAGGCCGCCTTGCGCCGCCGGGCTGTCGCGCTCGACATTGGCGATCAGCGCACCGCTCGGGCTCTTGAGCCCGAGACCGTCGGCGAT
>DASXOK010000227.1:0-2208 GCA_036494425.1 Pseudolabrys sp. | reverse complement strand
CGCGCGCGTCTGGATCGCCGAAGTGCCGATCTTGCCGTAACTCACCATCAGGAACAGCATCGAGAAGCCGTCCATCTTCTTCTCGAACAAAGGCTCGACCGCTTCCGGCGTCACGTCGCGGCCGGTGAAGCCAGTGCCGCCGGTCGAGATCACCACATCGATGCTTTTATCGTCGATCCAGGCCTTCACCTTGGCGCGGATCGCGTCGATGTCGTCCTTGACGATGGCGCGATCGGCCGGCGTGTGACCCGCCGCCTTGATGCGCTCGACCAATGTCGTGCCCGACTTGTCGTCGGTGAAGTCGCGCGTGTCGGAGACGGTGAGCACCGCGATCCTCAGCGGCACAAAATTTTTGCTCTCGTCGATACCGGGCATAAATCACTCCGTCGTGCCGGGCTTTATGCCCGACATCCGCGTCTTTTCTGCGGCGTAAGGCGGCCGTCAGGCAAACGCACTCCAGTCCACCGGACCGCGGACATAGCCGTAGCGCAAATTGCTGCGGGCCGGACCGTTCTTTTCGTATTCGTCCTTCATGCGCGCGAAGCGATCTTTGTGCGGCCCGATGTCTGTGCGCTTGCCGATGTCAAAATTATACAGCTTGGCATTCGCCCCGCTGAAGATGGCGGTCTTGATCAGCCCGTCGGCCGGCCCGACCGGCTTGAAGGCGTATTTCTTCTGCATGGCGTCGGGGATCTCCAGCGGGCGGAGCGCCTCGATCTGCCATTGCGGCGAGCCGGTCCAGACCGCGTCGGTGCCCCAGACCACCCGATCGTAGCCGAGCCCCTTGCCCATGATGCCCATGAGCGCGGCGCCGAGTTGCGGCACCGCCACCACGCTCTGCGCGAACAACTGACCGACATCGGCATAGACATTGCTGACGCCGTATTTGTCGGGAATCTCGGCGAGGTCGGAGACCCACGACACGCAGCCGGTCTCGACGAATTCGTTCCAGCCGTCCTCCGCGCGCCCGCCCGCGGCGTGGCGATAGCCGCCGTGATAGATGACGAAATTGAGCTGCGGCCAGTCCTTCGCCGCTTTGCCGACATCGTCGACCTTGGCGTAGTCGAGAAGATGCGGCCACTTCTTCCCCGTCTCCAAGGGGAAAAGTCCCTTGTGCACGCAGACGTTCTTGATGCCGTGCTTTACGCACAGCTCATAGGCCTTGTAGGTGACCTTCTCGTCGTCCATGCGCCACGGATGCTTGGCCATGTCCTTGTTGGTGTTATCGCCGACGGTATAGCCCTTGATCGACTCCGGCTTCGCTTGCAGCGCGTGTTCGAGATCGTCGAGCCAGCCGTCCCAGCCGGGCGTGAAGATCGCGTGCGCGAACATGCGCCGGCTGCCTGCTTCCTTGTTCACCTTGTCGCGCGCGTCGATCATCATCTGATTGGTGAGAAACCAGTCGCGCGGGGTCTCCGACGGAGACGACGAGATCAGCGCGACCTTGGTGTCGCTGTCGAGGAAAATTTCCTTGAAATAATTGTTGAACTTCAGGTCCTCGAGCGTCTGCGGCTTGTCCACCAGCGCCGGATTCCAGCCGGCCTTGCCGACCGCCTCGCGCGAGCGCACGAAATTCTCCAGCCGCGTGTCGTCGCGCAGGAAATGCGTGTGCATGTCCATGATGAACTGATCTTTGAGCGACGCTGCGCGCTCGGCAGCCACTTCGGGCGCCGCGGCCTCGGCGCGGCTGACATCGAAAACCGTCCCGAAGGTGTCGTTCAGCGCGAGAAAGCCGGCGGCCATGCCGGACGCGGTCTGGAAGAATCTGCAGCGCGTCAGGCCCTGCTTGCCGCCGAGATCGTCGCCCATCGCCAGGAGGCGCGCCTCGACCTCTTTCTGTTTTTCGCTTTGCGGCGGCGGCGTGTATTCGTCGCTGGATACGATCTGGGTCGGAATTGGCGTGGCGTGGGTGAGAAACTCGGACGGCACTGGGTCGGCGTTTTCGTCGTGGGTCAAAAAACCACTCATGCGAACCTCCCAAATAATTGCGCTCATCCGCTGCACCTGCGGACTTTATTATGTGGGGAGATTAGGACTATCCGAATCGCCCGTCTTGGCGGCGAGCCCTAGGGCGTCACATCTGTCCGGCGTTGAATGTGTTGCATGCCGAGATCGTGCCCGCTTTCAGGCCCGCGGTGAACCAGCGCTGGCGCTGCGCCGACGAGCCGTGGGTGAAGGCGTCGGGCACGACATAACCTTGCGACTGTT
>DASXOK010000226.1:0-3129 GCA_036494425.1 Pseudolabrys sp. | reverse complement strand
CGATTGCAGGATTGCTTCCATCTCAACAAAGGCGGCGGTCACTCGATGGAGCCGCGCGGCGTACTCGCGCGTATGGGTGACGATGACGTGCTGACCGTCTGGGACAGCACGCAAATGCCTCATCGGGCCAAAGCTGTTCTGGTCAATGCCCTTGGGCTGACGGAAGACCGTGTCCGAGTCATCGCCCCGGATGTCGGCGGCGGTTTCGGCCCCAAGGCCGTCTTCCATCCGGAAGAACTCGCAATTCCCGCTGCCGCGATGATGCTGCATCGCCCAGTCAAATGGATTGAGGACCGGTTCGAAAGTTTTACCGCGGCCGTCCAGGAGCGGATGCAGATTTGGGATATGGAGGCAGCGTTCGACTCCGATGGGAAGCTCCTCGCCATCCGCGGTGCACTTTATCACGACCACGGTTCGGCAACGCCCTATGGAGTGGCGCTCCCCTATAACGCAGCTACCAACCTGATCGGTCCATACGCGCTGCCGGCCTACGACATCGTCATTCAGTTGTGTCTGACGAATTTCGTACCGGCCGCGCCGACCCGCGGTGCGGGACGGCCTCAGGGCACGTTCGTCATGGAACGGATGCTCGACCGCGCGGCCGAAGAACTAGGTCTGAGCCGCGAAGAGATTCGCTGCCGCAATCTCATTCCGCCCCAACAGATGCCGTACGCGACCCCCGTGCTCATGCGGGACGGCAGTAGCATGACCTATGATTCCGGGGACTACCCCGAATGTCAGCGACGCGCGCTGGAGGCGGCCGGCTGGGACGATTTCCCTGCGCGGAAAGAAGCGGCGCGGCGCGACAATCGCTTTCTCGGCATTGGCTTGAGCAATTATGTCGAAGGCACCGGCCGCGGACCGTTCGAAAGCGCCTCGATCCGAATTGGTCCGTCCGGCAAGATTGTCGTGACAACAGGCGCGACGGCACAGGGGCAAGGTGTCAAGTCGATGCTGGCTCAGATTGCCGGAAGCGTGCTTGGCATCGCTCCGGCGGACATCCGTGTGATTGACGGTGACACGAATGCCAGCCCCTTGGGGCTCGGCGCTTATGCCAGCCGGCAGGCGGTGACGGCTGGCAACGCGATGTTTCTTGCGACCCAGCGCGTTGCCGAGAAGGCGCGGCAGATGGCGACGCACATGCTTGAGGCCTCAGCCGACGATCTGGAACTCGCCGGCGGCTATGTTGCCGTGAAAGGTGCGCCGCAATTGAGGGTTTCCCTCGGCGATATCTCGAAGGTGTTGGGTGGCATGCCGGGATATTCCATTCCGGGCGGACTGACTCCCGGCCTCGATGCGGCGGTTGATTTTCAGGCGAGCGCGTTAACTTACACCAACGGCGCCCATATCGCAGAGGTAGAGGTCGATCCTGATACAGGCGCCGTGAAGATCAAGCGCTACATCGTCGTGCACGATTGCGGTCGCATGATCAATCCGATGATGGTGGAAGGGCAAGTGGCCGGTGGCGTCGTACACGGCATCGGCGCCACGCTTTTGGAGTGGATGCGCTACGACGAGCAAGGCCAGCCTGCGTCCGTGACCTACGCCGACTACCTGCTGCCGACCTGCGATGTCGTTCCGAGCATCGAGATCCATCACATGGAATCGCCTACCCCGCTTAATCCACTCGGCGTGAAAGGCGCAGCCGAGAGCGGTACGATCGGCGCTCCGGCCGCGATCGTGTCGGCGATCGAGGACGCGCTGCGGCCTTTGCGGATTCGTATCGTGGATCTGCCGGTGACGCCGGCAAAGTTGCGTGCTCTGATTGCACAAGCCCAGCATGCGGTTTCGTCGCGATGAAGCCCGTCTCGTTCGACTATCACGCACCGTCGACGGTCAAGGCCGCAGTCGAACTGCTCGGAACGCTGCCGAATGCGCGGGTACTCGCCGGCGGCCAGTCTTTGGTGCCGATGCTGAACCTGCGTGCCGCAACCCCGAGCCATCTTGTTGATCTCGGAACCATCAACGCTTTGAGCGGAATTCGCGAGACGGAAACGACGCTCCGGATCGGTGCGATGACGACGCAACGCGCGATCGAGCGGTCAGAACTAATCCGCGCTCATTGTCCACTGCTGACCGAGACGATCATGCATGTCGGACATCAGCAGACCCGCAATCGCGGCACATTGGGCGGGAGCCTGTGCCATCTCGATCCGGGCGCCGAGCTGCCGGTCGCTGCTGCCGTTCTGGATGCCGTGCTCACGATCGAAGGGCGCGCCGGATCACGGACCGTGCCCTTCAAGGACTTCCCCGCCGGATATCTCACGACCGTGATCGAGCCTGACGAAATCCTGACGGAGATAGAGGTTCGTAAATCTGATCCGAACGAAGGTTATGCCTTCTTGGAGTTCAATCAGAGACCGGCGGATTTCGCCGTGGTATCCGTCGCCGTTCTGCTCGCTTTTGATGAGGACCGTGTACGCCACGTACGGATCGCCGTCGGTGGTATCGACTATGCGCCCATTCGCCTGGCGGAAGCGGAGAGTAGTCTGATTGGGAAAACCGCCAATGCCCAAACATTCGATGGTGCGGCAGCCATCGCTGCTTCACTTCCGTGCGAGGGTGACGAGGTAAGCCCAGCCGAGTTCAGGCAGCACCTGGCGGGCGTGCTCACGCGCCGGGCCCTGGCGCGTGCCGCGGCTCGGGCAGGAGCGCCGCATGGCTGATCTTTATCCGGTGAAGATCACCATCAACGGCGCGGTCTATGAGCGTCGCATCGAGCCGCGTATGCACCTAGCCGATTTTCTCCGCCATGAGGCCGATCTCACCGGCACGCATATCGGCTGCGAGCACGGCGTCTGCGGCGCCTGCACAGTGCTCGTAGACGGCGCGAGTGCACGGTCCTGCCTCATGTTGGCGGTACAGGCGCAAGGGCGGACGGTCGAGACGATTGAGGGTGTCGCAGCTGCCGACGAGACACTTGCGCCGATCCAGGCAGCTCTTGCGAAGCATCATGGATTGCAGTGCGGCTATTGCACGCCCGGCTTTGTCATGACGATGGTTGAGATGCGACGCGAGGGCGGCGATCGCCGGTGGAGCGAGGAGGAGATCCGCTCCGCGCTGTCCGGCAATCTGTGTCGATGCACCGGGTATCAGGGCATTGTCGCCGCGGCGCTTGAGATTTTCGGC
>DASXOK010000225.1:0-6690 GCA_036494425.1 Pseudolabrys sp. | reverse complement strand
TCGCCTTGCAGGAGCTGAGCATCGTCCCGGACCTCGCCGCCGCGCCCACGCCGCGCCGCAAGCCGGCGCGCACCACCGCCCGCCGCCGCTCGCGCGTGCTGGAGCGGGCGTAGGCCTCTTCGTCTCCATCCGAGTTCGCCGATTGCACGCTTTTCCCTCCCCTGAGAGGGGAGGGTGGCCGAGGCGAATGCCAATCGGCATTCGCGTTATGCGTATAGAACGCCCGGCGCCCGCGCCGGGCTGTGGCGAAGCGCGGAGTCTGGTGGGGTTGCCTCGCGGTCTATCGCACGCGCCCCGAATCCGAACCTCTCTTCGCCCTCATCCTGAGGAGCGGCCGCAGGCCGCGTCTCGAAGGATGGGGCGGCCCGCATCCTTCGAGACGCGTCGCTTCGCGACGCTCCTCACCATGAGGGCCGCGAGAGAAATCATTGCGCTGCCAGGGCTTAGAGCGGGGATAAAATATTCCTATTTTTATTGCTGACCGCATTCCTACATAGGCGCATAATCCTCCTCCTCCTGCTCAACTGAGGGCGCTGTCATGAGGCGTGATGTTGGCGGAGCAGGATGCGGCGCCCGCGGGCGGGGAACGCTCCTCCCAAGCCCCCGGGCGGTGACGGGGCTCCGCCTGGAGGCACTAATCTAAGACCTCCCGCCAGGAGCTGGCTGATCGCGGGCCACCACGGCACGCTGATGCGCGAAGGCGCGGTTCCTCTTAAAGGGGCCACGCCGGGGAGCATCAAGCCGGTCGGCGGATGGTTGCGGAAAGCGCGGCCCGTTGCATCGTAAGTCGCCGCCATGGCGCGCCGAAAGGCGCCGCATCGTCCCCAAAAGGGATGATGCGCTACTTAAACTCTGACGCGCTTTCTCGGCGCGCCATCCCCTCTCTTATTTGGAGAGGGCGGAAGAGGGACGACTACGGCTTACCCGGGGCCGCAAAGAATACGGGCGAAGACGCTTGCCTTGCGTGATAGCCAAGCAAGCCCGCCGCGCGCTGCGTTGGCTTCCTCTCTGACCTCATCCTGAGGAGCCGCGGGCAAGCGCGGTGTCACCGCAAGGCGGCTGTAGCCGACTTGCGTACGTAAATCCGATCTCGGGTAAACCCGAGATCGGTGGATGGTCCCACGACCAGGCCTCATGGTTCGAGACGCGCCGCTTCGCGGCGCTCCTCACCATGAGGGGCAAGTGAGGAGCGTTGGCTGAGGTGCCCTCGCGCCCCCCACTCTTGTCCGCCCGCGCGGGGGTCTATAATGACCCCAAAGCAAATCCGTCAGGAGGTTCCCGATGTCACAGGCCGCGGAAAAGCGCCCGTCCAAGCCAACCATGCTCAAGGAAACGGCCTTCGTCTGGGAGGACCCGCTCGACCTCGAGGGCGAGTTCACCGAAGAAGAGCGCATGGTGCGCGACACCGCGCGCGGCTTCGCCTCCGACTACCTGCTGCCGCGCGTGACCGAGGCCTACCGCGACGAGAAGTACGATCCGGACATGATGCGCGAGATGGGCAAGCTCGGCCTGCTCGGGCCGACCATCCCTGAGGAATACGGCGGCGCCGGTCTCGGATACGTCGCCTATGGCCTGATCGCGCGCGAGACCGAGCGCGTCGATAGCGGCTACCGCTCGGCCATGTCGGTGCAGTCGTCCCTGGTGATGCACCCGATCTACGCCTATGGCACCGAAGCGCAGCGCCTGAAGTACCTGCCCAAGCTCGCCACCGGCGAGATGATCGGCTGCTTCGGCCTGACCGAGCCGGACCACGGCTCCGATCCGGGCTCGATGGTCACGCGCGCCGAGAAGGTCGGCGGCGGCTACAAACTCAACGGCGCCAAGACCTGGATCTCCAATGCGCCGGTCGCCGACGTCGCCGTGGTCTGGGCCAAGCTCGACGGCGTCATCCGCGGCTTCATCGTCGACCGTGGCACCAAGGGTTTCTCGACGCCGAAGATCGAAGGCAAGCTCAGCCTACGCGCCTCCATCACTGGCGAGATCGTGCTCGAGGATTGCGTGGTGCCGGAGGAGAACTTCCTGCCGAACGTGAAGGGCCTCGCCGGCCCGTTCGGCTGTCTCAACAATGCGCGCTACGGCATCGCGTGGGGCGCCATGGGCGCCGCCGAGTTCTGCTGGCACCGCGCGCGGCAATACACGCTCGACCGCACGCAGTTCGGCCGGCCGCTCGCCGCCAACCAGCTCATCCAGAAGAAGCTCGCCGACATGCAGACCGAGATCGCGCTCGGCTTGGCTGGCGCCCTGCGGCTCGGCCGCATGATCGAAGCCGGCAAGGCTGCGCCGCCGTCGATCTCGCTGATGAAGCGCAACAACTGCGGCAAGGCGCTCGACATCGCCCGCGTCGCCCGCGACATGCACGGCGGCAACGGCATCTCGGAGGAGTATCACGTGATGCGCGTGCTTTCGAACCTCGAGACCGTGAACACCTACGAGGGCACGCACGACATCCACGCGCTCATCCTCGGCCGAGCGCAGACCGGCATCCAGGCGTTTTTCTAGCATCATCCTCTGTCATGGCCGGGCTTGTCCGGGCCATCTCGCCTAGGAGGGTAACGGGGGTGCCTTCCTAAGCGGGATGCGCGGGTCAAGCCCGCGCATGACAACCGAGAGCCTGGAAACCGGCCAAAGATCTAATCGAAATGACCCTCCACACCCTCGTCATGCTCTTCCTCGCCGGCATCGGCGGCGGCGCGCTCACCTCGCTGGTCGGCGGCGCCGCAGTGATTACTTATCCGGCGCTGATCGCCGCCGGCATCCCACCGCTCACCGCCACCACCTGCAATCTCACGGCTTCGTTCCCCGGCTCGTTCCTCGCCGCGCTGTCGGATCGCAAACAACTGCCGCCGCTTGATCGCGACTTCATCGGCATGGTGATCGCCTCGATGCTTGGCGCGGCCTTCGGCGCCGGCCTGCTGCTGGCGACGCCGCAGCACGTCTTCGCCGTGCTGGTGCCGGTGCTGCTCGGTTTCGCCACGGTGCTCTTCGCCTTCGCGCAGCCGATCGGCAAATGGCTCCGGGCGCGCGCGCAGAAGCGCGGCCGTCACATCGACTTCAGCGTCACCAATTTGAAGATGCTGCTGCCGGTGTCGTTCTACGGCGGTTATTTCGGCGCCGGTGTCGGCGTGCTCATCCTCGCCGTGATGTCGATCGCCACGGATGGCGATTATCGCTCGGCCAACGTCACCAAGAACCTGGTCACCAGCCTAAACACCGCGACGGCGGCCGCGATCTTCGTCGCCAAGGGCACCGTGCTGTGGCCGCAGACGCTGGCGATGATGGCCGGCGCCATCATCGGCGGCCTGCTCGGAGCATCGCTGGCGCGGATCGCGCCGCGCGGGGTGATGCGCGTCGCCGTCATCGCCGTCGGCTTCGCGCTCACCGCGTATTTTGCGTGGAGCTATTGGTTCTAGAACCGCCCTTAGAACTGTTCGGCCTGCACCTTGCGCGCCAATTCCACCACGCGCGCAGTCATCGCGCTGTCCGCTTCGCCGAGCGGATCGATCACCGTGAAATGGTTGCGGCCCGCGATCGCCTCGTAGCGCGTGATCACTTCATCTTGCCGCCACGCTTCGGCGACGGTCTGGCTCTGGCGCAGGAATTCGCTCGATTCGAGGGCGCCGACCACCGCGTCGAGCGTGCGTCCGTCCGGCACGTCCCAGTACAGCGGCGAGGCGTCATGCGCGGACTTTTCGTCCAGCTTGAAGTCCTGGTTCATCGACGTGTGCCGCACCGGTTCGAGATCGAACACGCCGGAGATCGTGTAAGCCGCTGGGACGAGATCGGCAGGCGCGTCGGGCTCGAGTGTTGAGAAATCCGTCGCCAGCATGCAGGCGGAGAGATGCCCGCCTGCGGAATGGCCATACACGACGAAACGCTGCCGCCGCTTGCGCCACAGATAGAGGCACGCTGTGCGCATCTCCTCGATGATGGTGGCGATAGACACCTGCGGGCACAGGTCGTAGCCGACGACAGCGACTGTCACGCCGTTCGCGGTCGGTCCGCCGGCGATCTGGCTGTGCATGGACGGGTCGAGCGATCGCCACCAGCCGCCGTGGATGAACATCGCCAGCGGCGTGTCCGGCCCGTCATTGACCGCCGGAAACAGGTCGATGGTCTGGCGCGGCGAGGGACCGTATTGCAGGCCCAGTTCGCCGCCATGCGCGCCGGCGCGAAAGGCCGCGGCCTCGCGCTCCCAGCGCGCGAAGATTTCGGGATGCTCCGGCACCCGCGCACGGTTGCCGTATTCGACGTCGTAATCGATGGACATACTTGGGCTCCAAATGCCGCGCGAGAGTGGCGTATGGAGGCGCGGGCGGCAAGTCTGCCGCAGATGTCATCCCCGCGTTCGCGGGGACGACAGCAAAATGAAAACCCGCTAAACGTGAGCCATGAAAATCGACGGAAGACCAACCCGCACCATCTGGGTCGAGAGTGACGGCGCCGCGGTCGGCGTCATCGATCAGACGCTGCTGCCGCATCGCTTTGCCACGCTGCGTCTCACGACATTGGGAGAGGCCGCCCGCGCCATCAAGACCATGCAGGTGCGCGGCGCGCCATTGATCGGCGCCGCCGCCGCCTATGGCGTCTGGCTCGCGCTGCGTGCGGACGCCTCCGACGAGAGCCTCGAGCGCGCCTATGCAACGCTGCTCGCCACCCGCCCCACGGCGATCAATTTGAAGTGGGCGCTCGATGAGATGATGGCGGCGGTGCGCAACCAGCCGCGCGAGACGCGGGTCGCGGCTGCCCTGCGCCGCGCCAACGAGATCGCCGACGAGGACGTCGCCATCAACCAGGCGATCGGCCGCAACGGGCTGAAGCTTATCGAGGAGATAGCCGCCCGCAAGAACGGCGAGCGCGTCAACGTGCTGACGCATTGCAATGCCGGCTGGCTGGCGACGGTGGATTGGGGCACGGCGCTGGCGCCGGTCTATACCGCGTTTGACGCAGGCATCCCGATCCATGTGTTCGCCGACGAGACGCGCCCGCGGAACCAAGGCGCCTCGCTTACGGCGTGGGAACTCGGCAAGCACGGCGTGGCGCACACGGTGATCCCTGACAACACCGGCGGTCATCTGATGCAGCACGGGCTCGTCGATCTCGTCATCGTCGGCACCGACCGCGTCACCGCCCAGGGCGATGTCTGCAACAAGATCGGCACCTACTTGAAGGCGCTGGCCGCGCGCGACAACAACGTGCCGTTCTACGTGGCGCTGCCGTCACCGACGATCGACTTCACGGTGAACGACGGTGTCGCCGAGATTCCGATCGAACAGCGCGGCGCGGATGAAGTGGCGATGATGAGCGGCAAGACCGCCGATGGCCGCATCGAGATCGTCCAGATCATCCCAGATGGTTCGCCGGTGGCGAACTATGGCTTCGATGTGACGCCGGCACGGCTCGTCACCGGGCTGATCACCGAGCGTGGCGTGCTGAAGGCCGAACGCGCGGCGCTCGCCGCGGCTTTCCCGGAGCGCGCTTGAATTGGCTACTATGGTACGTCGTCATTCCGGGGCGCCGCGAAGCGGCGAACCCGGAATCCAGATGCAGGCACAGCATGTGTTTCTGGATTCCGGGTTCGCGGGCTGAAGCCCGCGCCCCGGAATGACAGAGTTGTCGAGCCGAATAGAACGCCATGAGCCTCCTTGCGCAAAAAGTGGAATTGCCCGTCGACGGCCGCCAATCGGAGACCGCGCTTGCCGTTGCGCGCGGGACCGCGCGACTGCTGCACGCGCACGGTTTCTGCGTGGTGAGCGAGTTGCCGCTGCCCTCCGGCCGGCGCGCCGACCTCGTGGCGCTGCACGGAAACGGAGGGATCTGGATCGTCGAGATCAAATCCTCCGTCGCCGATTTTCGCGCCGATCAAAAATGGCAGGATTACCGCGCCCACTGCGACCGGCTGTTCTTCGCCACCTGCCTCGAGGTGCCTTGCGAAGTCTTCCCGCCCGATACCGGGCTCATTGTCGCTGATGCCTTCGGCGCTGAATTCAAATGCGAAGCGCCCGAGCATCGGCTGCCGGCCGCCACGCGCAAGTCGATGATGCTGCTGTTCGCCCGCGCCGCCGCGCTGCGGTTGCAATCGCTTGTCGATCCGACCGGGCCGTATGGGGATATCGATTAGCAGTCATTCCGGGGCGCCGCGAAGCGGCGAACCCGGAATCCAGCCGGAAAAATGGGCTGTCGTTGTCTCTGGATTCCGGGTTCGCGCCGTTGGCGCGCCCGGAATGACGAAGAGCTACCTTGGCGCGCGTTTCGCCAAAATCCGCTGCAACGTGCGGCGGTGCATGTTGAGCCGGCGCGCGGTCTCCGAGACGTTGCGGCCGCACAATTCGTAGATGCGCTGGATGTGCTCCCAACGCACGCGGTCGGCCGACATCGGATTCTCCGGCGGCTCGATCTTGACGTTCTCGTGCGCCAGCAGCGCCGCGACGACGTCATCGGCGTCTACGGGCTTGGCGAGGTAGTCGACCGCGCCGAGCTTCACCGCGTTCACCGCGGTCGCGATGTTACCGTAGCCGGTGAGGATGATACCGCGCGCTTCAGGCCGGCGGCGCTTGAGCGCCGAGATCACGTCGAGGCCGTTACCGTCGCCAAGACGCATATCGACGACTGCGAAAGCCGGCGATACCTGTTCCACCTGCAGCAAACCGTCCGCGACCGACTCTGCGATCGTGACAGCAAAGCCGCGCTGTT
>DASXOK010000224.1:0-1815 GCA_036494425.1 Pseudolabrys sp. | reverse complement strand
GAGGGCGGCCACGAAGGTGCTGGTTTTCCAGTGTCCATGCGGCACCGCGGCGACCAGGCGATGACCACGAGGGCTGCGGCCCCGCAGCCGCGTCATGTGGTGAAGTCCTAAGATTGCTGGAAAATAGGGTGGGGTGCACCGTCGCCTGATGGCGAATCACCGACGACCGAGTTGGCGCTTGGTTGTCCGACGAGGGAGCACCCCATGGGAAGGATACCGGCATCCGGTTTGACGCGCGAGAAGCTGAAGACGCTGATGGAGGGAACAAGCGCCGGCGGCGAGTTGGGATCGGAGCTGGTGCGCCTGGCGGCGCGGCTGATCCTGGAAGAGGCACTGGAAGGCGAGGCGGAAGACGCCCTGGGACGCGGCTACTACATGCGGGGCGCGCTGCCTGGCGCGGGCTACCGGAACGGATATCGCACCGGGCGGCTGAAGACGGCGGAAGGCGCGGTGGAATACAGCGCGCCGCAGATCGCTGATCGGGCTGAGCCGTTCCGTTCGAAGATCCGGGCGATCCTGGGCGGGCGGACGGAAGAGCTGGAGGCGCTCGCGGTGGAGATGTATGCGCGCGGCTTGTCGACGCGCGATATCGAAGCGGTGTTCGCCGATGAGACGGGCAAGTCGCTGTTGAGCCGCAGCGCGGTGAGCGCGGTAACCGAGCGGCTCTGGGCCGAATATGAGGCGTTTGCCGACCGGGATCTGGCAGAATTCGACCTCGTCTACCTGTTCGTGGACGGCATCGTCGAGCGGCTGCATCTGGGTCAGCCGCGAGAGGCGGTGCTGGCCGCCTGGGGCATCCTGGCGGACGGCCAGAAGGCGCTGCTGCATCTGGCGCCGGGGACCAAGGAGGACACGGCGAGCTGCCGCGAGTTCTTCCATGACCTGCGCCGGCGTGGCCTGCCGGATCCGTTGCTGGTGGTCAGCGACGGTGCGCCGGGCGTGATCCGCGCCATCGAGGAGTGTTTCCCGCGCTCGCTGCGCCAGCGCTGTCTGGCACACAAGATGCGCAATCTGCAGAGCAAGGTGCCAGAGGACGTTTGGCCGGAGTTCAAGGCGCGCGCCGCAGCCTGCTATCAAGCGGCCTCCCCGGCGTTGGCGCGTCTCCTGCGCGACGACATCGCTGCGACCTACGCGACCGATCTGCCGGCGGCGATGGCGTGCCTCGATGATGATTTCGAGGCGTGCATCACACAGTTGAAATTTCCGCTGGCGCATCGTCGCGCAATCCGTACCACAAATCTCCTCGAGCGATTGTTTGGCGAGGAACGGCGGCGGACCAAAGTCATTCCGCACGCCTTCGGCGAGCGTGCCCTCCTCAAGCTGATTTATGCCGCACTGATCCGCGCCGCTGAACGCTGGCGCGGGCTCCGGATGACCGAATTCGAGCTGCGGCAACTCAAGGCTATGCGTGACGAGCTCAACCGCGACTTCGCCGCCCGTGTCGCGCCCGCCACCGCGCCGCACCCCGCAGCATCCCAAGCCCGCTTATCCAGCAAGAACCGGACTTGACCCGAGCAGGCGAACGGTATCGCGGAGTTTCAGGACGAGTTCCGCCGCATGGCCGCGCGTGGCGCTGCGTCGACGGTACTGGCGCTTGCCGAAAATCTGCCGAAGATCATCGACAAATCCTCGGTGGCCGCCAACCAGGACGTTGAATGATCCGCTGCGTCGCGAGGGAGTGCCGCAGGATCATCTTTGGAAAGTCGGGCGGCTTGCTGTCGCCGAGAAGTCAGCATTACGGGCCAGACGAGCGCGTCCCATAGGACCAGCCCTTGACTGAACCCGCAAAAAAATGCGTGAGGACCCCACAACTCT